>JAGBCU010000033.1 GCA_017937865.1 Clostridia bacterium
AATAAACCAAGGTTGTCGCATTAAAGTTTACTTTACCATACTCTACATAGTACCAATCGCCGTAGAAATAGCACAATGTTATCGCATTAAAGTTCACTTTACCATTTTCTACATAGTACCACACATTATAGAAATAAACCAAGGTTGTCGCATTAAAGTTTACTTTACCATTTTCTACGTAGTACCATTCATTGTAGAAATAGAACAAGGTTGTCATGTTAAAGTTAACTTTACCGTTTTCCACATAGTACCAATCGCCGTAGAAATAAGCCAAAGTTGTCGCATTAAAGTTTACTTTACCATTTTCTACATAATACCAATCGCCATAGAAATATGAAAGACCTGTGTAATTCCAATTAAGCACACCGTTTTCTACATAATACCAGTCGCCGCAGAAATAGGTAAGTCCTGTGTAACCCCAGTCAACAACACCGTTACTAATATGATACCAATTGCCTTCATAGTAGAGAAGACCTCTATAATCACGATTTACGTAACCATTAGTACAACAATACCAAGTACCGTCATTAGTATCTAAAACAAGTGTGGTATAAGGATTTGAATTTGTATAAATCTGAGAAATTGTATATTTAGGGCTTTCATTGTTACCGGAAACAGAGCAAACAGCATATTCATAATTGTTCCAGTTAACAACTGAGCCTGTTGTATCCGCGTAAGATGTTTTATTGGTTGTACCAACATGTACCCAACTACCCATTGTTCCGTCAACGTTGATTGTTCTTCTGTAAAGACTGTAAGTATCTACACCTTCAGCAGCAGTCCAGGAAGCCATAACACCATCACCGCTGGGTGAAAGCCATAAGAAAGACGGTGCAAGTAAATAACAAACCCAAACACCTTGTTCAAAGTTTGAGTTCCAACCGTTTCCTTGCCAACCATTATCGTTATATGCCCTTACGGTATATTGATAAACATTATTGTTTGCTACTCCGGTATCAACAAAATAGCAATCTGTTGTGTTTCCAATTATCTTCCATGCTCCATCCACAACCTTGAAAACGTTATATCCTGTTGCACCGATTGTGGGCTCCCATTCAACAGTTACGCCACCCTCAAACATAGTAGCATCTGTAACATGAGTTGTGCTGAGAGTTGTGCCTGTCCAAGTATAGAAAGCTTCTTGTCCAACGCCTGATATCTCGTTTTGGGGCTGAGAATCGCTGGAAAACTGGTTGCAATAGAAATACACGGATGTAACGGGTCTTGCAGTACCTTTTACTTTAAAAGTAAACTGCATAAATGCTGTATCCTTGCTACCGTTTTTATATTCGTTGAAGCCTATGTAACCAATATTGTACATATCGTTTCTATCGTATTTTGCGCCGGGTGTATAGTAGCCTGAAATAGGTGAATTCTGAGCCTGACCTGCAGAAACAACCTCTAAAACGTTAGGGTCGTAAACAGCCTCAACAACTGCACCGGCAGTATTAACACCTGCTTTAAGATAAACAGTGTATGTAATGGTGTCATAAAAAACGCCATCTGTTTTTACATCTAGCAAGCTCTTTGCAGTTGGAGCCTCGGCTGCAAAAGCAACTGAGCTTATAGAGAACAATGAGCATAAAACAAGGCTCAAGCAAAGTATAACTGAAATACTTTTTTTCATTTAAAAATCTTCCTTTCAAAGTACTTGAAAACTCGATTACAACGCTGAATGTAATCATAATTGTACTTTTATAATATACCATATCTCATATTACAATGTCAACGAAAAGCAACTAAAAGAATTGTAAATTTAGTGTAACTAAATAGATTTAGTTTTATTGAAATATGCAAAAAAGTGTGATAGTATATTTTCATCAATAATGAAACGAGGCTTTTGTATGAAACCCATAAGAACATTTATACAGCAAAACTTAATAAAAGCTACTATTGAGGTTGAAAAGGCAATCCATAAAGCAACTAACGGCAAATTAGCAGGAAACTGTTTTTTGTCTGCAATAGATATCCCAAATGTTGGCACAAAGGTTAAAATTATCAAAGAAAATGATAATGCTACCTATATCGCAAAATTCAAGGATGATGGCACAATTGACAATGGCGATTTTAAAATTCTTGCCACAACCGACCTTCATATGTGCCCCGACAATGATTTAAACAATAAAACGCTTCAGAAAACGGTTGACCAGATTCGCGACGAAAAGCCCGACCTTGTTATTTTTACGGGCGACAATATACTGGGAAGATTTCAGCAGATTGAAGCAATTCAGTTTGCTCAGATGATGGAAAAAATCGGTGTTTATTGGGTATACGTTTTCGGCAACCACGAAGCAAGAGATGAAAAAGAGTATTACAAATACCTCATTTTCAAGAGCATTTGTGATTATCCCCATTGTCTTTCAAAATTCGGTGACCCATCACTTTTCGGTTTTGGTAACTTTATCGTAAATATTATGAACTCCGAAACAGAGTTAAAGCAAAGCCTCGTTTTCTTTGACTCAGGTCGTGATATGGTAGATGAACACAGAAAAATTGACGGTGTACCTGCCGATTTACCCGAGGGATACGACTACATAAAGAAATCGCAAATTGCTTGGTACGAAAAAGAGATCAAAAGCTTAAAGGAAACCTATGGCAAGGTTGAATCAATGTTATATATGCATATTCCGATTAAAGAATATGAAGAGGTTTTCTACCGTAACGAAGAGGGCAAATTTGTTCCTACAGGCAAAGCAGAAATTCTTTACGGAAGAATGTTTGAAAGCGTGGGCTCTTCACCCTACAACAGCGGTCTTTTTGATGCTATGAAAAGAAACGGCTCTCAAGCAATTTTCTGCGGTCACGACCACGTTAACGACTGGGCAGCAAAATATGAAGGGATTTATCTCGTTTACAACCAATACGGCAGCTACGGTGCATATAATTTGGGCGATTACAACGGTATGCACCTTGACGAAAAGGATTGGCAGCAGGGCGTAACAATTACTACCGTTCATCAAGACGGTTCAATTGATTTACGTCAAAGTCTTAATGCTAAATATTTAAAATAATCAGCTTTTGAATTCACAAAAAATTCATCAAAAATCTTAATTTGTTAACATCTATTTAATACGCAATTAAATATTATAGCTTATAGTGTAATCAACGGGACGGAAATCCGCTCCTGTTGATTACACGTTTTCATTCCTATCTCCTTATTTTCCATATTTACCCCAAGAAAAACGCATTTTGCTTCGGCAAATGCGTTTTTCGTCTTTTTTAATAAATTTCGCCAACTTTTTAAACTATTGACTGTTCACTTTTCAAGTGATAAAATTAATTTAAAGTTATTATTATGTTTTATTACTATTTGAAGGGATATTGGCTATCATGAAAAATTTCAGGCGTGTTATTTTTTCAATTTCTTTCTCGTTGCTAATGTTTTTTACAATATCAGTAACCACATTAGCTGCTGATACTGATACCCGGACACAGAATCAATACGATTGTTTCGCTACGTCCTTAGATAATATTTCAGGCGAGGTTGATATACCGGCGCTTGAGATATATTTACAGGAGAATGTTTTAAACTGTGTTTCAGATATTGATATTTCGCATTTTAACATTCCTTATTCGACAGAAAACTTTCATGCAATTTCCGATTATATTTATGATGACCTTATCGAAGCATTTCACGTCAGGAGTGTAAGCTGTTCTTATACGATTGGTGAGCAAGCAATATTCCGCAAGGTAAAAGTATATTATAAAAGTGATTATACAAAAGAGGTCTACGCAGAACAGCTTGAGCAATGCCGTATTGCTGCTGAAAAGATTCTTGTTGATATTGCTGATAACCCGAATTTAACTGATGCTGAAAAACTTCTTCTTATTCATGACAGGCTTATTGTTCTTTGCGAGTATGATTATGATAATTATTTGAATAACACTATACCTGATGATTCTTATACAATTTACGGCCTTTTAGTTAACGGCACCGCGGTTTGCCAAGGCTATTCGGAAACCTTTAAATATTTAGCTGAAAAAATCGGCATACCTACCAAAATTTGCACATCAAGAGAATTAAGCCACGCTTGGAACGTTGTATATCTTGAAGGTACACCCTACCACGTTGACGTTACGTTTGATGACCCTGTTCTTGACGTAACGGGAAGAGTTTTTCATAATAACTTTTTACTCTCTGATGAAGCAATAAAAGAATCCGACCACGATGCAAACGACTATTATTTTGGTGCGAATGATACCCGTTATGAAAACGCTTACTGGAAAAACTCAACCACTCAAATTGTTTATGTAGATGGCGAATTTTACTACATAGATGACACAAACGGAAACTTAATAAAAAGCTCTGACGAAAATATTTTACTGAACATATCTGATAATTGGGGGTATTGGTACGGCAGCTTTTCTATGTTGGCAACCGACGGAAGATGTCTTTACTACTCAACACCAGAAGCTATCAAAAAATATAATCCCGTAACAAAAACCTCTGAAATCATTTATACTCCCGATTTACAGAACTATGAAAATCATCTCATTTACGGCTTTACATACAGAAACGGGAAGTTCTTTTATGATTTAAGTACATCCCCTAATTATTCTGATTCAACAATACGAAAGCTTAGCTTTACGTATTTAGATACATCAGACATTCCCACAGACCCGACTTTAATAGAAGTTGACGGAACTTTATACTATTACAATAACGGTGAAATAGATTATTCCGAGACATTGGTGTTCCATAACAACAAATGGTATTATGTAAACAATGGAACGGTAGATTTCAATGCAACAACATTATGCTATTTCTATGGCGACTGGTATTACGTAGAAAACGGTGTTGTAAACTTTGATGCAATAACGTTGTGTTATTTTTACGGCGACTGGTACTATGTAGAGTATGGTAAAGTAAACTTCAACGCAATAACGTTATGTTACTTTTATGATGAATGGTACTATGTGGAATACGGTAAAGTAAAATTCAACGCAATAACGTTATGTTA
>JAGBCU010000034.1 GCA_017937865.1 Clostridia bacterium
AACAAATCAGGATGCTGTAAACGAAGTAATTGCAGGTATGCAGAACGTTGTAACAAACGCTCAGGAAAAGGCAAACTACGACGGCTACGACGATGCATACGCAGAGCTTGAAAATATCTTAAACAATAAAGATAATTACACTCAGGATACCGTAGATGCAGCTCAGGCAGCAAAGGATGCAGCGGATGCACTCGGTAAAGACCAGCCTGCAACAAATCAGGATGCTGTAAACGAAGTAATTGCAGGTATGCAGAACGTTGTAACAAACGCTCAGGAAAAAGCAAACTACGATGCCTACAACAATGCAAAAGCAGAAGCAGACGCTATCATTAATTCGGGTAACGTTGATGAAAACGGCAACCCCATTTACGATGAAGCTGTTTTTGAAGCATACAAAGAAGCAGTAAACAAAATCGATTCTGAGCTTAGTAAAGACCTTCCCGCAAGCGAGCAAGAAACTGTTAACAATGCGGCTGCAGAGCTTGAAAGCTTAAAGGCTACTCTTGAAGTAAAGAAATATTACACAGTAACCTTCAAGGATGTTGACGGTGACGTTCTCGGCACATCTTCTTACGTAAACGGTGACGTTTTCGGTAACCTTACAGCACCTGCTCTTCCCGAGGATACAGAAACAACTGCTTACGTTGGTTGGATATACGCAGACGGTACTCTTGCTAAGGCTGACGACGTTGTTAACGGTGATATGGACGTAACCGTTGCAAGCGAAGCTAAAAAGCTTATTGCAAAAGACGAAAGCGGAGTTACTATTGATGAGATTACAAGCTTTGTAAGCGGTATTGAAGCAGGTACAACTGTTGAAGAAGTTCTTTCAAAATTTGATAACGACGAGCTTGTTATTGAAATTAAGACTTACGAGGGCGTAGATCTTGCAAGCGAAGAGCTTGTTGGTACAGGTTCAACAATTACTCTTAAATCAAAATACACAGGCGTAGTTTACGAAACAAGAATGTTTATCATTATGGGTGACGTTGACGGTGACGGTGATATCGACGATACAGACTTCGAAATTTCTAAATCTGTAGGCTTTGAATCATATACCTACCCCGATGAACATAACTACTTCTTCATTGCTAACGATATTGACGAAAACGGTATCATTAACGTTCTCGATGCATTCTATATCGGCAGAATGAAAACAGTTTGATAAATTAACAGGTTAAAATAAACGATAACCCTCGCAAGGAATAGCTTGCGAGGGTTATTGTGCTGTTTGTATGATTTATATTAATTTTCAAGGCTTTCTGCAAATTCTTTCAGTGAAGAGAAAATTGGCGTTTTTTCGGGTAGAGCTTCAGCCGTTTTTTCACCTAAAAAAACGGGTGTACATTTGGCGTTTATACCTGCCTCAACGTCTCTTAAAGAGTCACCGACCATATATGATTTTTCTAAATCAATATTGAAATCCTTTTGAGCTTTGAGAAGAAGTCCCGGTTGAGGCTTTCTGCAATCGCATTTGATTTTTAATTCTTTTATTTCGTTAGGAAATCCTGAATCAGGGTGGTGAGGACAGTAGTAAATACCGTCAATAAACGCACCGTTTTCACCTAAAAGAGTTTCAATCCTGTTGTGAATTTCGGTGAGTTCTTCGATAGTACATTCACCGCGGGCTATAACGGGTTGGTTTGTTGCTATAATCACTAAAAAGCCTAAAGAATGAAGCTTATTTATAGCCTCGCAAACGCCGTCGATTAATTCTATTTCGCAAGGCTTTGTGACGTAGCCCTTATGAATATTTACTGTTCCGTCACGGTCAAGAAAAACGGCTTTTTGAGTGCATTTTTTATGCTTCTTTGAAACAATCCCGCTTTTAATATCGTTTTCAACGGCTTTCAGCCTGTCGGGAGTGCCCATATCCTTAACGTATTCAAAGGTTTTATAAGAGTAGATTTTACCCGTTTTTATGGCGGGTGCAATAACCTCTTTGTCTAAATCAGCTTTGCCGTCAAAGCTATACATTTTAAGCAGTTCAGGGGATATTATTCCTATACCTGCGTTGCATAAATTTGCATAAGAAAAAGGCTTGTTTCCCTTAGGTAAAACCCCCGTTATTACGTCACCGTCAGTTAAAAATAAGGTGCTGTCAAACGGGTGGTTGTTAGGGTGAGTAAGAAGGGTTGCGAGGGCATTTTTTTCTTTGTGAAAGGATAGCATTTCGGGAAGAGAAAAGTTGAAAATCAAATCGCCGTTACACAGTAAAAAATCCTCTTTTAAGCCTAATTTAAAGAGAGCTCCCGCAGTGCCTAAGGGCTGATTTTCAACGTAGTATGAAATGCTTACACCAAGTTTTTTCCCGTCACCGAAATAAGCTTTAATTTGCTCGCTTAAATGACCTAAAACGAGAATAAATTCAGTAATTCCCTCGGCTTTTAAAGCATTGATTTGATGCTCTAAAACGGGCTTTTCACATAATTTTATTAATGGCTTCGGCGTGTTTTCGCAAACGTTTTTAAGACGTGTGCCCAAACCGCCGGCTAAAATTACCGCTTTCATACTACACCACCCTTCGACGTTAATTGTAGCACAGTTTTCTTTCTTTTTCAACGGTAGCTTTCCAAGTCTTTCAAGGGTGCGTTTTCCTTGACAAAGTATAGTATCTATGATAGAATTCTATATTGGTAATATATGATATATAATAAACATATTATAAGCAAATTTTGTCTATAAAGATAAATTTGAACGGAGGAATATCTGTGTCGAATATTTTAGTTACGGGTGGAGCAGGTTATATCGGCTCTGTAATGGTGCCCGAGCTTCTCAAGCTTGGTCACAACGTTACCGTTTTAGACTCTTTTTTATATAAACAAGCCTCTTTGCTTGATTGCTGTAAATACGATAGCTTTGAAATAATTAAGGGTGACTGCCGTGACGAAGAAACTCTTAAAAAAGCAATAGACAATAAAGACTTTATTTTCCCTCTTGCAGCTCTTGTAGGCTTTCCCGTATGCGACCGGGATAAAATTGCAGCCCGTACAACAAACCTCGGTGCAGTTGAAACTCTCTTATCACTTCGAGAAAAGGGTCAGAAAATTATTTTTCCCTGCACAAACAGCGGCTACGGCTTAGGTCAGGGTCAGAATTACTGCACAGAGGAATCACCTATAACCCCGATTTCCCTTTACGGTAAAACTAAAATGGCGGCTGAAAAGGCAATTCTTGATTCGGGCGAATCCGTTGCATTCAGATTTGCAACTCTTTTCGGTGCTTCGCCGAGAATGAGACTTGATTTACTTGTAAACGATTTTGTTTACCGTGCAGTGTTTGACCGCTCACTTATAGTTTTCGAGGGTCACTTTATGAGAAATTATCTTCACGTAAGAGATGCGGCAAATGCATTTATTTTTGCAATGGATAACTTCGAAAAAATGAAAGGGCAGACCTATAACTGCGGTTTAAGTGATGCTAATCTTTCAAAATTAGAGCTTTGCGAAAGAATTAAAGCACAGCTTCCTAAATTTGAGTACCTTGAAGCACCTATCGGCGTTGACCCCGACAAGCGTAATTATCTCGTTTCTAACGAAAAAATTGAGAGCTTCGGCTTTAAGCCCTCGTATTCAATCGACGACGGCATTAAAGAGCTTATAAAGGCTTACTCGATCATTAAAAATTCTTTTTACGGAAATGTGTGAAATAAATGAAGCTTGTTGAAATTTTAAAACCTGATTTCGTACATGAGGACGAAAGGGGTATTCTTTCTCAGATTACCCATACACCCTACGGTCAGGTAAATTCAGCCTTTACTAAGAAAGGTGCTGTAAGAGGGAGATACCATTACCACAAAACCACAAAAGAGATTTTTTACATCATTACGGGTGAAATAAAAGTATCTCTTTCTCTTGACGGTGTTTCCGAAGAGCATATTTTCAAAACAGGAGATATGTTTTTAGTGCCCGAATACGTTCGTCATAACTTCGATTTTCAAGAGGATACCTATCTTGTTTCCTTTTACACCTCTTGCGTTGAGCTTCCCGACGGCACAAAGGATATAGTGAGCGATTAATTTTTGGAGAATGCATAATGAAAAAGAACGTGTATTTGATACAACCTACATATATGAATGCATCTGTTGTGCATCTTCCTTACGCAATCGGTGCTTTAGCTTCGTATGCCTGGAAGTTTCAGGATATTTGCGACAGCTATGATTTAAAGGGTATTTTCTTTTTGAGAGATAAGCTTTCAGATATCGTAGAAAAGTTGGATAATCCCTTTTTAATCGGCTTTTCAAACTACATCTGGAACTTTGAATATAACAAAAAATTAGCCGAAGAGGTTAAGAAAGCCTACCCCGAGTGTATTATAGTTTTCGGCGGTCCTCAGATTTCTGAGGATTCAGGGCTTTTTGAGGAATGTCCCTTCATTGATTTTCTTATGTACTACGAGGGCGAGGTACCATTCCGTGATTTATTAAGAGCCTACGACGGAAAGCTTCAGTTAAATGAAGTAAGCAACATTGCTTACCGCTTACCCGACGGCTCAATTAACACAACGGAATTTAAAGCATCTGAAATATCAGATTTCCCGTCACCCTATGAAAGCGGATTTTTTGACAGAATTATTGAAGAAAATCCCGATATAGATTTTATACCTCTTATCGAAACAAACAGAGGTTGCCCAAATAAATGTGCATATTGCAGTTGGGGTAAAATAAAAACCCGTGTGAGAATGTTCCCCCTTGAAAGAGTTTTTGCTGATATTGAGTGGGTAAGTAAGCACAATAAAGAGTTTTTAGGCTTTGCTGATGCAAACTTCGGTCTTTTTCCCCGTGATGAAAAGATTGTTGATAAAATAATTGAGTGTTATCACGAAACGGGTTATCCTAAAAAGTTTCAGGTATCCTACTCAAAAGAAACGGGCGACCGAGTTTTTAATATTACTAAAAAGCTTAACGAGCACGGTATGGATAAGGGTGTTACCCTTTCTTTCCAGTCAATGTCAAAAATTGTTCAGGAAAATATCGGTAGGTCTAATATGGACGTTGAATATTACAAAGCCTTGTTACAGAAATATTCAGAAGCTAAAATTCCTACTTATACCGACCTTATTTTAGGTCTTCCCGGTGAAACTCTTGAAAGCTTTAAGGGCGGTATTGACGAGTTGCTCGAGCACGGTCAGCATACTTCACTTTTTGTGCATTTGTGCGAATGGCTGCCGTTGGCTGAAATGGGCAAAAAGGAATATATGGAAAAGCACGGAATCGGCTTTAGTAAAGTTCCCTTGAACCAACCTCACAGAAGCTCTTCTGATGAAAACGACGTTCAGGAATTTTCAAGAATTATCACCTCAACCTCAACAATGGATGAAAACGAGTGGAAGGCTATGGTAATGTTTTCAACCTGTGCCTTATGCTTTCACCATTTAGGTCTTCTTCAGCTTATTGCTTTATATGTGCATTATGAAAAAGGTGTAAAATACAGCGACTTTTACAGCGATTTACTTTCCCATCTTTTAACTGAAGAAAATGTTGGCGAGGCTTTTATAAGAGTTAAAAAGCAAACTGACGACGTTATAGAGAAAAATGAGTCGGTAGTTGTTTTCGATGATATGTTTGGTGATATAGCCTGGCCCTTTGAGGAATATGCTTTCTTAAAAACAGTTTCAAAGAAGGATGCCTTCTACGAAAATGTTGAAAAGTTTTTAGAAAAATATATCGAAGACGAAAAGCTTCGCAAGGATTTAGTGCGTTATCAGAATTTCGTTGTGAAGGATGTCAACGTTTCCGAAAAGTATTTTGAGGGCGAATATGATTGGAAAAATTATTTTCAGTCAATTCTCGTGGATGATATTCACCACGAGCTTGAAAAAAGAAACGTGCGCTACTCGGTAAAGGATGAAAGAGTTACTCATTCCTGGCCCGAATATGCTGAAAAGGTTTTGTGGTTTGGCAGAAGAGGCGGTAAGAATATCTACACTTCGGAAATCACAGAGGAAAAAATATAAGAGGTTGTATGGAAAACAATTATTCTTTATCTGTTGCATTCTGTACTATTAACGAAACAAGCTCACTTATAAGTGCTTACGAAAAGGTTAAGGGCTGCAGCTGTGCAGACGAGTATCTTTTTATCGTTGCAAAAAATGCTACTGAGGAATGTAAAAAAACAGTTGAAAAGCTTTGCGAAAATGAAAAATGCAGATTCGTTTTTCAGGATGGCTACGGCTTGGGTAATGCAATAAGGAAGTCCTTTGACGAGGTAAAGGGTACTCACCTTATTTTATGGCCTGCCGATGACGATATGGATATTAATGCACTTCCCCAAATGGTAAAGCTTTCAAAAATGAACCCCCAAAAAATTGTTACCGTAAGCCGTTGGAAAGCCGATAAAGGCTTTGAGGGCTACGGTACAATAAGAACGGTTATAAATTTTGTTTCTCAAAAGGCATTTGCGATTCTGTTTAAATCAGATTTAACGGATTTTACTAACCCTACGCAGATTGCCCCCGTGAGCGTTTACAGAAAAATAAAATGGCAGGGTAACGACTTCGAGTTTATGCCCGAAATGATTTTTAAGCCCTTAAAAATCGGTTGCGAATTTATAGAGGTACCTTGCAAAAGTATTCCGAGAAAAGACGGAAAAACAAACGGCAGCTTTAAGAAGTTTGCCAAATATTATCCGGTGATTTTTAAAATTTATAAAATGAAGCCGGAAGACGTAATGAAGGTGTAAAAATGAAACGAGTGTATTTTATACAGGCAAACCTTTCCTATGGTAAGGCTTATTATCTTCCGTATGCAACGGGTTGTCTTGCCGCGTATGCCTGGCAATTTGAAAGTATAAATACAGAATATGAAATCGCAGAATTTATATTTAAAAGAGACCCCGTAGAAAAGGTTATGGCGGAGTTAAAAGAGCCGTCAGTTGTTGCTTTTTCCTGCTACACCTGGACCTTTGAGTATAATAAAACACTCGCAAAAAGAATAAAAGAAAAATATCCCGATTGTCTTATAATCTTCGGCGGTCACAGTATATCTGAAAACGTTGACGTTTTTCCCGAGCTTCCCTTTGTTGACGTGCTTATGTACGGCGAGGGCGAAAGAGATTTTAAGTCTTTGTTAGAGCAGTTTAACACAGAAGAAAAGGATTTTTCTGGAATCCCTAATATCGCTTACAGAAAAGACGGCAAAATTTACACCACTGAAAGAAAATTTTACGACAATTTAGACGGCTTCGTTTCACCTTATCTTGAAGGCTACTTTGATAAAATAGTAGAAGCAAATCCCGAGCAGGAATTTTGTGCGGTAATTGAAACAAACAGAGGTTGCCCCTATAACTGTGCTTACTGCGATTGGTGCTATACGGTTGATATCCGTCAATTTCCTATGGACAAGGTTAAGGGAGAAATCGTTTGGTGCAGTAAAAACAGAGTTGAATATATTTTCTGTGCCGATTCAAACTTCGGTATTTTAAAACGCGACCTTGATATTGCAAAATTTGTTGTAGAGGTTAAAAAAGAGAGAGGCTATCCGCATATTTTCAATAACTGCTTTGCTAAAAACAGTAACGATACGGTTTTTGAAATTTCAAAGCTCTTTTACGATAACAGGCTCAATAAAGCCGCAACACTGGCTTATCAGACAGTTTGCGATGAAGCACTTAAAAACGTAAACCGTAAAAACTTCACAATGGAAGCTTTTTCGGATTTGGTTACTAAATATAACGAGCATAATATCCCCACCTATACGGAAATGATTTTAGGTCTTCCGGGTGAAACCTACGATAGCTTCTGCGACGGTCTTTGTAAGCTTATTGAGGCAGGTCAGCAAACTGCCCTTACTGTTTACTATTGCCAAGTTTACCCCAACTCTCTTATGGGTAAAAAGGAATATCGCGATTTACACGGTATTGAAACAGCAAAGGTACCCCTTAACTATTTACATTCAACAATGCCTGAGGAAGAGGATATTACAGAATATACCGAGCTTATAGTTGCAACCCGTGATATGCCCTTTGAGGATATGATGAAATCGATTATGTTTTGCACATGCTTACAGTGCTTCCATCATATCGGTCTTTTAAAATATTTCTCAATTTACGTAAGGCATGAGCTTAATATAAGCTACCTTGAATTTTACAAACGCTTGCTCGACTTTATTTTTAAATCTGAAAACACCTTTTTAAACGAATTGTTTAACAGATTTAAAGAGCAGTGCAGCGACTTCTCAAACGGTGAATGGTCTTATTACAACGAAAAATTCGGTGATATAGGCTGGTTTCTTGAAGAAGGTGCGTATATGGAAATCGTTTCAAATTACGAAATCTTCTGGAAAGAAATTATTCCTTTCCTCAAAGAATTTGATATTGCACCTGAAATTTTCGATGAATTAACAAAATTCCAGAAATTTGTTATCCGACTTCCCGAGCAGGAAAAAATATCCTGTGAATTTGAATACGATTTTTACAATTACTTCCATAATGCTCTTTCGCAGAGCTATAAGCCCTTAGAGGCAAAGAAAAATAAAATCGAGGTTGATTTACCTAACCCCGTTTACAATTGGAAGGATTATGCACGAAAAATCGTTCTCTTTGCAAAAAGACGAGGCGATACAATCGTAATCAACGATAAAAAGTATCTTACAGTAACTTACGGAGAGTAACCAATGAAAAATGTTTATTTTGTTCAAGCCAATAACGTTTACGGCACAGAGGTAAAGAATACTTATATTCCTTACTCTGTAGGCTGTATTCAGGCTTACTGTCAGAAAAATGAAATAATTTCTTCTGAATACAGATTCGGTAAATTTATATATACAAGAGAAGCACCTGAAAAGGTTATTGAATTGCTTGACAATCCCTTTATGGTTTTATTCTCTTGCTCTGTATGGAATACCGAGTATAACAAAACAGTTGCAAAGGCAATTAAAGAGGCTTACCCCTCTTGCCTTATAACCTTCGGCGGTCATAACGTTTCAAATAATGAAAATTATTTAAGAGATAATGATTTTATAGATTTTCTTACTCACCGTTTCGGTGAAGAGCCTACCGAGGGTATCCTTGAAAGTCTTGCAACAGGAAAATCTCTTGATGAAATTCCTAATATTTCATACAGAAACGAAGCAGGCGAAATAGTTACAACTGCTTATGCACCTCAAACGGGCACAGATTATCCATCACCTTATTTAGAGGGTACCTTTGACGAAATTTTAAAGGACGATATCGTTTTCTCTGCTCTTTTTGAAACAAATAGAGGTTGCCCTAATTCTTGCTCATTCTGCGATTGGGGCTCTTTAAAATCAAAGGTAAGGCTTTTCCCAATGGAAAGAGTTTTTGCGGAAATTGATTGGTTTGTTGAGCATAAAATCGAGTTCGTTTTCTGTACCGACGGTAACTTCTGCCTTTTCAACCGTGACGAAGAAATTGCAGATTATATCGTTCATTGTAAAAATACCTACGGTTATCCGAAAATGTTCCGTGTATGCTTTACAAAAAATAAATTTGATTTTGTTTTCGATATAGGCACAAAGTTCTTCAAAAACGGTCTTGATAAGGCTCAGACGCTTTCATTCCAGAGTATGAACGAGCAGGTTTTAAAGAACGTCGGAAGGAAGAATATTTCAACAGAAAAATTCAGAGAGCTTATGCTCAAATATAACGAAATCAATATTTCGACCTTTTCAGAGCTTATTTTAGGTCTTCCCGGTGAAACCTACGAAACCTTCTGCGAGGGTGTAAATATCTTAATTGAAAACGGTCAGCATTATGCCATAAATATCTATCCCTGCGAGCTTCTTCCCAATGCTGAGATGGGTCAGAAGGCTTATCAGGAAAAATTCGGAATTAAAAGCACAAGAGTTCCATTTAAGCTTATTCACTCAAACGAAAGTCAGAAGAAAGACGACATCGTTGAGTATTCGGAATATATCACCTCAACTGATGCTATGAGCGAAGAGGAATGGGCAAAATCCCTTCTTTTTGCCTCATATATTCAAGGCCTTCACAACTTAGGACTTCTGCGTGCCCTTGCTATTTACTACAGACACGAGCATAATTTAAGCTACAACGATTTCTATAACAAGCTTTTAAGCTATTCAAAAGAAAGAAAAGGAACTCTTCTCAATACGGTTTACGAGAGAATCAGTAAGCTTTGCCTTGGTATAATAAGCGGTTCAAACGAGCTTGTTGCAACCTGCGAGGGTCTCGGCGACGTGCTTTGGGGCTTTGATGAGCTTATTTTCCTTGAGTTTTACAAGAATCTTGAGGTGTTCTATAAGGAAGTAAAGGAATGCTTCAAGGGCATTGATAAAAACGATGACGTTGTTGATGCGTTGTTTAAATATCAGCTTGATATTATTAAGAAAATCGGTGTCGAGCATCCCGTTATTTCAAGTGAATATGATTTCTATTCATATTTCAACAGTATCTTCCTCGGCGGTTATGAAAAGTTAGTTAAGAATAAAACTACAATAGCTGTTGAAGACGGTGTTGTTGTAAAGGATATACATGAGTTTGCCCGTGAAATCGTATGGTACGGCAGAAACAGACGTGCTACCGATTACACAAGCACAAATTATAAGGTTACAAAAGCATAATTTAATGCACAGTTAAAAATATAAATAAAAAACACTTCGGGGTAATTTATGAAAAACATTTATTTCGTTCAGGTTGGTTTCGAATTTGACGGCTCGGTTTACCTTCCTTATGCTGTAGGCACAATAATTGCATACTGCAAAAAAGAACCGCAAATAACAAGTGAATACAGTTTTTCCGATATCATTTTTAAAAGAGAAAAGCTGGCAGATGCTATGGCGAAAATAAAGGAGCCTTATATGGTTGCTTTCTCCTGCAGTGTCTGGAATATTGAGTATAATAAAACTCTTGCAAAAATGATAAAAGAAAAATACCCTGAGTGTTTAATTTCCTTCGGCGGTCACAGTGTTGACGAAAGCGGTACTCTTATTGAAAGTGAGGATTATATTGATATTCTTACCTTCGGCGAGGGTGAAAAAACCTTTGCAGATTTACTTATAAACCTTAAAAATGATGAAATAGGCTTAACAGATAACATTTCATACAGAAAAGGCGACAGTATTATTAAAACCGATAGAAGCTACTGTGTATCTCTTGAGGATTACCCGTCACCTTATACAACGGGCGTGTTTGATGAAATAGTTAAAAACAGTCAAGGGTTAGAATTGCTTTCTGTTTTGGAAACAACAAGAGGCTGTCCTTATTCCTGTGCATACTGCGATTGGTGTGCAGGTAAGAAAATGAGATTTTTCCCGATGGAAAAGGTTATAGCAGAAATCAAATGGCTTTCAGAAAACAAAATAACCTATTGCTTCTGTGCTGATTCAAACTTCGGTATGTTTGACAGAGATATTGAAATAGCTCAGCATCTTATTGAAGCAAAAAAGAAAAACGGCTATCCCGAGGTTTTCAGACCTTGTTACGAAAAAAACAGTGACGAAAGAGTATTTAAAATTTGCAGTGCCTTAAACAGTGTAGGTATGGACAAGGGTGCTACGATGGCATATCAGACTCTTTCAGAGGATGCCTTGAAAAACATAGGTAGAAAAAATCTTACAATGGAGCATTTTTCTAACCTTATGAAAAAATATAACGAAGCAGGAATTCCTACCTATTCCGAATTGATTTTAGGTCTTCCGGGTGAAACAAAGGAAAGCTTCTGTAAGGGTATTTGTAAGCTTCTTGAAAACGGGCAGCATAATTCAGTCAGCGTTTATCACTGCGAGGTTTTGCCTAACTCAGAGCTTGCTCAACCCGAGTACATTGAAAAGCACAAGATAGAAACGATAAAGGTTGCTTTTAACCATATTCACAGTGCACCGAAAAAGGATGAAGAGGTTAAAGAGTATTCGTATATCGTTCGCTCAACGGCTACTTTAGACCGTGACGATTGGGTGTATGCAAACCTTTTCTCAATTTGTTTGCAATGTTTCCATAGCTTAGGCGTGCTCCGTTATTTTGCTATGTATCTTCATTCCTTGGGTGAGGTTACTTATTACGATTTCTACACAGCTTTATTGAATTTTATCTTCGAAAGCGACGGAAAGCTTAATAAAATGTGGACTCTCTTTAAAGAGAAATATGAAAATTCTCTTTCAGGTAATTGGAATTATTACGACGAAAAATTCGGCAACGTAACCTGGTTTTTCGAAGAGGGTGCATTTATTGAGATTGCGTCAAATTACAATGAGTATTTAGAAGAATTACTTGTATTCCTTAAAAAATACGATTTTCCTGAAGAGGTTTTCAGCGAGCTTTTAAAATATCAAAAGCTTCTTTTGAAAAAGCCCTTTGAAAAGGGTGCAGCTGAAGAATTCAGTTATGATTTCTATAGCTTCTTTGACGGTATTATAAAAGGTCAGGAAAAGGATTTATTAAAGGTTAAGACCAAAATTACCGTTAAACCTAAAACCGTGTACGACGAGGTTTCCCGTTATGCTAAAGAGGTTGTTTGGTTTGGTCGCCGTAGGGGTGCTACTATCTACGGTAACGACGAGGTAGCCTGCGAATCACTTTAATTTAAGACTGGTGGTGAGGACAATAAAAAAAGTAAAAACCTTTGCCGGCAAGCATTATTACGGCTTGTGTTTGTTTGCATTCTTATTTATATATTGCATAGTTGTCCCCACTGAGGGTAGACCTTGGATTGTTAATGACGCAACCTATAGCTTTTATGCAATAGATTTCAGTGTAGGCTTTTGCTCAAGAGTTATTCAGGGCGCGTTGTACAACCTTATTTTCAGAACACCCGATTATTTAACGGCTTCAATTTATCTTATCGGCATTTTTATAATCACCTTTGGTGCAGTAAGCTTTTTAGCCGAAAAGTTTATTAAAACCACTGATGCTCAATACAGAAAATCAGCAATTATAATTACCTTGTTTTTCTTTACGGGTCCTGCAACCTTTGCAGTGTTAGTACCGATTTTTGGAATGATAGATATTTTCTGGGTTTTCGCTACGGTTTTAAGTATGCTTTGCTTGCAAAATAAAAAGCTGTATTTTCTTGTTGTTCCGTTAGCGGTGTTTATGGTATTCGTTTATTACGGTGCTACCCTTTGCTACGTTCCGCTTTTAGCAATTATATTGCTTTATAAGATATCGGTAACAGAGGAAAGAAAAGAAAAGCGTTACCTTACTGCAATATTCTTTGCAACGGTTGCTCTCACAATTTTCTTTACCGTGTATTTCGTAGTTTTTGAGCGTTCAAACCTTACTATGACTATGGAAGAATTCGATAAGTTCCTTGTTGGCAGGGGCGTTAGCGAGGGTGACTTGTATTACTACAACTTCAGCTACTACCGTGATATAGATGGCTTTGAAGAAAACGGCTTCCTTGAGGTACCCGAATTTGATGCGGGCTCATCACCCTCCGAGGTAATTAAGGTTCTTTTCCAGCAGGCTTGGATTTCAATTTTTGTAAAAGAATTTACTTACGTTACGTTTATAGTTGCTCTCTTACTATTACCGATTCTTGTTTTTATTTATAAATTCCTTATAACCTTTTTCAGGAAAGCAAGGGGCAACAACGTGAAAAGATTTTCATTGTTGTGTGCTATGGCACTTTTCCCCTTTGTAGTTGTAGCAGGCTTCTGCTTCTCAACTGATGTTATAAGGTGGATAGGCAACGCATTTTTACCCACTCTTGCATTGTTTATGTATATACTCTATAAGGAAAGAGCTTGGGCGATAGAGCTTGTACACCGTTCTTTAAATGCCATCGGCACAACAACTCTTATACCTTACTATTTAGTGTATTCTTTAACGGTGTTCCTGCCCGATTTAAGTTGATGAAATTTAGTGCTTTTAGGGGGAGATGAAATGAAAGCTAAAACAATTAAATTAACTTTCTGGTTTTTGTTTGTAACGTTTATCAGATTTTTCCCTCAGTTAGAGTTACTTATTGAGGCGCAGTATTTTATTTATCTCGCCGCAATTCTTGTAAGTGCTTTATGTATTTGCCTTATACCAAAAAGAATTGTAGGCGGTATTATTGGTGGTTTAATAACCGCTGGAGTTTCTGTTTACAGCCCTGAGTATTTCCTTTTTGCACTTCCTGTTTTGTTGCTTATTTATGCTCACGGTGAAATTGCTTCTTGGAGCATTAAGCTCAACGAAACCGAAAGCAGTGAGATTAAAGGGAAAAATACAAAGAAAAACAAAGCAAAAAATCAAAAGAAGTCCATAAAAGATTTTATCAGCTGTATAATATGCGGAGCTGCAGTTGTATGTAGCGGTTTGCAGCTTGTGCTTTTAGATACAAGCCGTCCAAGAGAGCATAAGGATTCTATCGGGGATTATGGGTATATAATTTTTTATGCCGTATTTTTAATTGCATTGCTGGTAGTAGCTCTTATAACTAAATCAACAAATAAAAAGCCTGTAAATTCACAGATGAGCTTGCAGTATAAGGTCTTTTATATTGCCTCCTTCGTTTGCTTAGCACTGCAGACAGCTTCAATATATTTAAGTGCTCAGAGCTCAACAATTACAAATAGAGTTGAGTTTCATTATTGGTTTTTATTCGTAATAGCAATTATTTTAAATAAAGATTTTTATCTTGATGAATTGATAAAAAAATTTACTCTCTCATCAATGAAGGACAGAGGGTAAACAGATAAACAGGGGAAAACAACGGGCGAGGCGGTAGCCCATTCTGTAGGTAGTGGTGAAGAAATGATATTGGTAGTCGGTTGTGGCTTTTTAGGAAGTTACCTTTTAAAGCATATACTGAATGAAACAAATGAAGCCGTTATTGCAACGGTGAGAAGCACAGAAAAAATCCCCCGTATAGACGGAGTAAGGCTTATAAAATGTGATATTTCAAGCGAAGAGGATTTAAAAAGTCTTTCAGAAGCCTGCAAGGGTGAAGAATTAAAGGTGTTTTACTTCGCCGCCTGTCACAATATAGATTTTCTTTATGAAAATATTGAAAAGGGCAAGGAAATAAACATCACAGCTTTAAAAAACTTTATTTCTTATATACCTAATATAAAAGAATTCTACTTTGCATCTACTGATTGCGTTTACGGTGAAGGTGAAAATAAAGATTACCGATTTAAAGAAACAGATGCTTTAATTCCTATAAATGAATACGGAAAGCAAAAAGCCGAGGCGGAAAAAATAGTAATAAAAAACGGCTTTACTGTTTTAAGACTGCCCTTTATGTTAGGTGAGTCGCTTTCTTCAACACCCCATTTTTACGATAGAATTACAACCTCGTTAAAAAATAATGAAGAGGTTGAAATGATTGACGGAATGTACCGTTCTGTGTTAAGCTATTCTCAGGCGGCAGAGCTTATATATTCTTTGTCGATTTTAAATGAGAAGCCTCAGGTTATAAACGTCTGCTCAGATGAGTCTTTGAGTAAATACGATATGGGCTGTATTCTGGCAGAAAAGCTTGGTGCTGATAAGAGCTTAATAAAAAAGATTTCTGAAGACGAGGGAAAGAAATTCTTTAAGGATAAAAGAGTTGCTTTCGGTGCTATGGATAATTCTCTTCTTAAGTCTTTACTTAATAAAGAAAAAATTATGTGGGAGGTAGAAAAATGCTGATTACAAGAACACCGTTCAGAGTTTCTTTTTTCGGTGGCGGAACAGATTATTACGAATATTTTTCCGAATTCGGCGGCAGTGTGCTTTCCACAACTATTGATAAATATTGTTATCTTACAATACGTAAGCTTCCACCGTTTTTTGAGCATAAAAATCAGCTTACATATTCGAAAATCGAAAGATTTAACGAAACTGATGAAATTCAGCATCCTCTTGTAAGAGCGGCTCTTGAGTATATGCCAACTGACCGTATTCAGATTTCCTACGATGCGGATTTACCTGCAGGCTCCGGTATAGGCTCAAGCTCATCCTTCGCGGTTGGTCTTCTTCAGAGTCTTCACGCTCTTAAAGATGAGTATCCCGATAAAATGGTGCTGGCAAAGGAAGCTATACACCTTGAAAGAGTAATGTGTAACGAGGGTGGCGGTGTTCAGGATCAGGTTGCCGCGGCTTTCGGAGGTCTTAACCGTATTGATTTTACAAAAGACGGCTATACTGTTACACCCGTTGAAATTTCAAAGGAAAGACTTGATGAGTTTCAAAGCAATTTAATTCTCTTGTTTACGGGCTTTACAAGGTATTCGGGAATTATTGCAACAGAACAACAAAAAGGTATCCCCTCAACCCTTAATCAGCTACACGAAATGAAATCACTTGTTGATAAAGCAGAGGATATATTAAAAAACGGAAACCTTGACGATTTCGGCAGACTCCTTGACCATACCTGGCAGTTGAAACGTTCTTTATCCGATTATATAAGTAACTCGGAAATTGACGAAATGTATCAGAAAGCAAAGGACAACGGAGCATTGGGCGGTAAAATTCTCGGTGCAGGCGGTGGCGGTTTTATGCTTTTATACGTGCCTAAGGAAAAACAGGCAAGGCTTATAGAAAGCTTCAGCGATTTAAAGGTCATTCCCTTTAAATTCGAAAATGAGGGAACGAAAATCATCGTGCAAAACGATACGTAATATAAAAATTGATGCATCCTGACAAATAATCAGGATGCATTTTTTGATTTTATCGATGTATATTTATATATTGAATAAGCTTGTTCCAGTCCTCTCGGCTGAAATAGTGAAGCCCTTTTCTCATATGGTAGCCTATATCACCCTCAAAAAACATATCGTTTATTTCGGGGTATCTGTTTTCATATTTAAAGCCGTTTTTAAAAGCAGGGCTTGCGGCAACGCAGGAAAGCATTTCTGAATGAGGGTCTGCCCATAAATCCTCGGATGCACTGCCGATAACGGCGTGTCTTGGTGCAATTGAAGCTATAAGATAATGCTGGTCAAAGGGCATAGCCGATTCATTATCTCTGTATTTATTATAGTTTTCGCAAAACCAGAAGGGGAATCTGTCGGTGATTTCTTTTACTGTTTCACCACGTGTCCAACGGGCAAGAGAAGCACCTGAGCAGCCTGAATCGTTTGAATAGGCGAACTTGAATCTTTCGTCAAACGCACCTGCAACAAGGGCTGTTTTACCAAGCCTTGAATGACCGCAAACTGTACCGCAGTCAACAAGAAGCTTGTCAGTAAGGGTTTGAGCGTAGTCCATAACTCGTGATGCAGCCCAAGCCCATATTGCGATTTTGCCCGGGGCGGTAGAGCTTCTTTTTCCGTCGGGGAAAAGAATACCTGCAAAGCCGTTTGTAAAGTCACCGTCGTCAGAGGTTATATCGTTATAATAAACGGAAAAAACTGCAAAGCCGTTATCGATAATTTCTTCAGTTGGCATATATCTGTCGGGGTTTAAATCTCTGAAATTAACGTGGATAAAGAAAGGGTGCTTTTCATTGTCGGTAGGTAAATTTGCAAAAAACGGGAAAGAGAATTCTTTGCCGTTTACAATGCACTTTGCGGTAACCTTGTTGCATACCGCTTTACCTGCACAGAATTTAGGAATAACCTCTTCCTCAACCTCAAAAGAAATGCTTTCGGGCTTTGGTGGCATATAGCCGTAAATTTCTTCCTGTAAAATTTCAAGCATCTCTTCACGGGGTAAAAGAGGGGGTAATTTCAACTCATCAAGTATTTTTAAAAGCATATTATCAGCTCCTTTAAAAAGGTTATACCATATTTATAATAAAAGAGCAATAAAAACCCTTATATCCGTTTGCGAATATAAGGGTTTAAAATATTAACTGCTTTTCACTCTTTGCTTAGTACCTTTTTATGCCATGTCCATTTGTGACATTGGGGGCATTTCATATATCTTGTTCTGCCTATATGGGGTGCTATAAACACCGACTTGTATTGAGGTACGTATTGATGATGACATTTTTTGCATTCGTAAAAGCCTGCAACCTGCTCGATACGTAGCAAGAATGGAATTGCTACTAACAGCGGTATCATACTTGATAAAACTATTACTGCCTGCTTCCACTCTTCCATTGGCACGAATAAGCCTATTATGATACCAACTGTGAAGGGTACGCATGCCATTACACCTGCAAGTATTTCCATGCGGAGCAAGCGTTTGTCTGCTTCTTGCTTCTGCTTGACCATTTCAAGCAAGTTGTTTTCTAATTCTTTGTTGTAATTATTCATTGTTACAACCTCCCCACTTAATAAATCGTTTACGCTGATATTTAAAATTTGACACAACTCGAGCATTATTGAAGAATCGGGTAACGATTTTCCCGTTTCCCATTTTGAAACGGCTCTGTCGGTGATGTTAAGCTTTTCTGCTAATTGCATCTGAGTAAGACAGTTCTTTTTTCTTTGCTCGGCTATGAATTTTCCGATTTTTAAAAGATTCATATTGTGCCTCCTTTCAATATTAGTGTAAGATTTGTGTGGGAGAAAATCTACAAACCGTTGGTTGAGTGGGAAGAAATCAACCTTTATTCTGTAATAATTATACCACAAATTATAAAGTCTAACAACAAAGCACAAGAAAAACCACTCGCAACTTTAAGTTACGAGTGGTGATAGATTTATTTATCAGGAATAATTTGAAACCTGAAGCATACCTTGTGCATACCAAATACCTAAACGTAGCATTGAGTCGCCACAATAGTGTGCACCGTCATATTCGCCGTTTTCGTTGTTGTTAACGTATTTTGACATACACGTTGAAGTATCAATCCAGATTGAATTTGCAAGGGTTGTACTTGTGGGAGAGGTATTAGCATAAAGTCCTGCTGTTGTGGTATTGATTATATTACTTGTCGTATCTGCAGGTACGTACCAGAGAGAAGCATTTCCCGATTTGTAAGAGTTAATAGTATCGGAATACACCCAACTGTTATAGGTTTGCTCTGCATTAGTTATAGGATTTAAGAATGTACGGCTGTCGTAAGCAGCAATACCGCCGTCAACAAAGCCTATCTGACCGTCGGCATCTCTTGATTCGAAGGTGGTGCGAACCTTGTTTACAAGAATATTCTGTAAATCACCATACTGATTTGCCCATTGCTCAAAGCCGGAGTCGCTTTCGCCCTGATGCCATAAGAAAGACCTGATGTTGATATTGTTTGCACCGTGTAATTTTACAATGTCATCGAGAGCAGTGTCAACGTAATCAACCATTAAATCGCTTAAGTAGCCACCTAAATCATTATAGATATCCTGAGCATTAACAGCGTTGTTATAATTTGTATCGTATATCCAGTTACCGCCAAGGAAGGTTCCTGCGGCAGTGTATTTAATGATATACCACATTTCGTCCTTTGTGCTTTCGTTTGTTGCAAGGAAATATGAAAGACCAACCTCGGGACCGAACCAAAGGTCTGCCTGACCGCCTATACCAAGCTTAAAGGTTTCAAATTTATCGTTTGAAAAATAGGTTTTCCAGCCTGTCGTACCGTCGGTGTTAATATTATTATATTTGATTTTTATGTTAGAAAAATCCGTAGTACCAACGGTTGCTTTAACTGCATCAGTCAAGGGGCTGGCACCGTAAGCATTTGACTGACCGCAAAGAATGATGACGTTTGCTTTTTTTGTTTTCATATTCATAGCATCCTTTATTGTTACGTATGCGGGAGTATATAAAACGGGGTTTTGCTGATTTAATAGCTCAAGGTCCTTTTCGTCTGTAATGTCATCAGAATTGATATCACAAATATATTTTTGTTGTAAGGAGAGCTTGGAAATATCCTTCATTGCGGTTTTCATTAAAGAAATGTCATAAGAGGTGAAGGGTACGCCATCAAAATCAAAGTCACCCTTTAAGTAAACAGGTAAGTTAACCTTGTGACCGTTAATAAGTCTTTCAAGAATTGAACAGTCAATAACGTTTAAAATGCTATCACTATTCATATCAGAAAGGAAAAGCTCTTTTTCGGTAACCTCTTTTTCTGAAAGAGCTGTGTTTACAAGCTGCTGTAAATCGTAGATATCTAATATATCGTTATCAACAAGGTCGCCGATAAAGATTAACGAATAACCGTTGTTTGCAGAGGCGATTACCTTATATTCACCCGTTGTATCAAATACGGGACCTGCGCCCTCAATGTTTGTTTTCTGTCCCCATATTTGTTCGGAGCATTCTTTTTGAAGTAGGTATGCAACCTCACCGGAGGCAAACTCTTCGAGAGTTTTACTGTCTGAATAGCTTGTAGAGTCGGCGGTTGTGCTACCCTTTGTAGCGTTGCCTATACCATTTTGAGATGTGCCGCTTCCATCCTTTGCGCACTCCTCAAGATAAAAACAGTTGAAAACATAGGTTTGGAGATTTGAGTAACCTGTAATAGCACCGCAATAGTTGTTTGAAGAATCAACAACGCCCATATTGTAACAGTTTTTAATATTGTTTGTTGTTTTACCTGCAATACCGCCAACGTAAGAAACGCCGTCTGCAACAATACAATAAGTGTAGCAGGTTTCGATAACGCCATCATTTTGTCCTGCAATACCGCCAACGTAAGAGCTACCGCCAAAATATGAGTCGTCAATGCCTACCTTTTTGACTGTGGCGTTCGAAGAGATATAACCGAATAAGCCAACGTAGGAAGCTGTATCAGAATCTGTATAAAGACCGCTTATTGTGTGACATTGACCGTCAAAAATGCCCTTGTATTGCGTTGATGAATTACCGATAGGAGTCCATATTTTGAACTTGGATGTGTCAGAATTCAATATACCGTAAGAGGTAAGAACAGGCGCATTATCTGTAATATCATTTGTAAGAACTGCGTTTGCAGTAGGATTGCCGAGATTAACAAAATCGCTGAACCAGTGAAGCTGACCTGCGTTTGAAATCTCATAAACGCTATCCTTTGTGCCGTCGCCGTTAAGGTCGTATTTATCGGTTGTAAGAGTTGCCGCTTCATTTTTACCGCAAATGTTACAGTAGCCGTTAGTGAAACCAACCTGGCAGGGGTCGTCAATATCTGTAGCAACATCCTTGAAGGTGCTTCTTATAGTTTCAACGTTACCTGTTGTAAGGTAGTATGCGTAAGAATAAGGGCTAAAGCTCTTAAAAGTGAATGTGTCAACGGGTGCAATATATGATGTAGGGCTTTCTGTTGCAGGGGAAACCGTTGTACATAAATCTCTGCTGAAAACGCCCGTAAACATATTTGTCTGACCGGGGGAGTAAAGACCTATACCGAAGCTATCTGCGTCGTCACCGATGAAAGCACACCAGTTTTCATTACAGTAGAAGTTCTGGTTGGCACCTGCGGCTTCACCCCAGAATACAAGACTGCTTTCGTCTTTTCTTGTGTTTGAATCCGACCAAGCTTCACCGCCTGAATAGTAAACGAAATTATTAAGAGGCTCAACGCAGTAGAAAGCGGGGAGCTCTTGTGTTGTAGTTGCTTCGGGGTAGCCTGAAAAGTCTACGAATCTGCAGGTCGCTCTCATAAGTCCATCTTCAAGAGTGTACCAAGCCTCCATATAAGAGGGGGTGATGTGTTCTTTTGTTTTACCCCAGTCAAGAGGTCGGCATTTTACGTAGATTTCGTTTTCGGTAACTTTTAAGTCAACGATTTTACTTGCTTCATTATGAACGTTACCGCCTTGAACGGGATTGTAATTCCACGGTGTACCGTTATAATCGCCCATTTCATAGGGTGGTGAGCCTGTGCCGTAATAAGATTGCTGAACAAGTCTACCTGTGTCGTTACAGTTAATGAGGTTAACCGCATCGCTTGTGTTATAAAGAAAACCGGTGCTAACTTTACTCTTAAAGTCAACCTCTGTTATTTTTGAAGAGCCGTATTTACTTACTGATGAATAAACGTCGTTTTTCAAATCCTCAAGATATGAAAGAGCACCGCCCCAATGTAAATCAATACCGATTTTATAATCTGCACTTGAAAGATATACTAAATTATCGGGGATAGCATCGTTAGTTGTTGTAACGGATTTGAGAGAAAAATCCATAAACTCTTTATCAAGAGCTGTAAAGGTGATTGATGAAATCTGAGTTTGTGTTGTACCGTCAAGGTAACCGTCAATATATCCCGTGAAAACGCCATCCTCTGCAGGCTCAAGGAAAAATTCTTCTTGCGTTGAGCCCATAAGCATTATGGCTTTAACGTAAGCATCTGAGGAATAGTGGATTTCGTAACGGTTAAAAGCAGATGCAGTTTGATTAATTGTGTAGACGTTGTTAGCAACAGAAGCTGTGATTGTACTGTTGTTAACTGTAACAGAAACGTTTTCTGCTTCTTTGACAGTTACGGTAAATGATGTTTGCTTACCGCCGTATTCAATGGTAATTGTTTGTTGACCAAGTGTGTCTAATATTTGAGGGTAGTAATAGAAGCCTGAATTAAGAGCTTCAGTTGTACCGTTGGAATAGTTGATATTGATTGATAAGCCTGAAGCATTAAGCTTTTCACCTAAGGTATAGGTTTGTTTAGTGGGGAGAGTGGCAACGGATATAGTACCGTCTAACTGAGTTTCCCATTTTGAATATAAGCTGTAGCTGGAAGCTGTCATAAGTGTATTTTCTGTAATTCTTTCGCCTGTGCCGTCGGGACCCGTATACCATCCGGCAAAAATAAGACCGCTTCTGATAGGAGTGGGCAACTCACCGTAGGTATTACCTTGAGCATAAGTATAGGTTGTTCTGTAGTTGATATCCTTTGAATATTCGTAAACCGAGGCTTCACAAATTCTTATATCTTTAACTGTGGCGTAAGTGCCGGGGGTGTTATTGTCAAATCTTATCTGTATAAACGCTGCGTTAGCAGGTGTTGTGAATGTCCATTGGTTGTCACCGTACTGTGTTGCAGATGCGGTATCAAGGGATATATAAGCATCAGAAGCATCGAAATAGAAAACGAAAGTGTCAAAGCTTGTAACAGTTCCGTTTGCATTGTATTTGAAAATATAGCTTGTGCTTGGCTTTACGGGCATTGAATAATAACCTGTGTTTGAGCCCATAGAGTGAGCGGTGTATATTTCGCTTGTAGAGTTATTGGTTAAAGTAAAGCTACCTGCAGAAATATCTTTTGTGATTTCAGCATTGGTAAGATTGGGTGAAATAACACCTGATCTTGTATGGTTAGCCCATTGCTCAAAGACAAAAATATTGTCAAAGGTAAGCTCATAAATACCCTCTGCTGCAGAAACAACAGGGCTTAAAAAGCTTGATGCAAGTAAAATTACGCTTAATAACAAAGCAGAAATTCTTTTTGATGTTCTTTTCATAAAAACCACCTTTTAAAATGCATATAATAATACAATTATACTATATAAGAAAAATCAAAACAATGAGCTTTTTAAACAAAAGGTTGTTAGTTGGTTTGTGTATTCTATTTGACGAAAAACGCGAAACGTGAATAAAACGAGAAAAGCACCGCTTATGCGATGCTTTTTCTGTCTGTTACGAATCATTTAGATACCGGTTGCTTATATTAATTTATTTATAGCGTCGGCGTAATATGAATCTTCTTTTTCTTTTACAACATAGGAATGCAACCCATTCGGATTTGAAACAAAACAATTTTCTCCTGTTATAGCATCAACACTGCCTTTCCCATGAACAACGGAGTATCCCGCTTTTTCTTCATCGCCGATTAACGCCAACAGACACAGCATAGGATCCCAAGAGGAACGACCGTTAGAAGACCCGTGATCACAAAGTACAAGATAAAGCGGATCGTTTTTATCTAAATTACCACCGGTGATGACACTTGCACCCGCTTCCCATCCGAGAAAGGTTATGGGAACGGGACAAATATCACAAAATATGCTTGCGGCCACTCTTGAGCGTTCGTTTCGGGCAAAGTTGTTTTCTTTATTTGGTTTTTTATCCCATTTTCCTGCCATCATCCATATTTTTGAGACTTTGTTTTTTAAAAGATCAACGCCGTCAAGCTCGCTTATATCGTCAGGTTTGCTTTGCAATAGTGCAGTTAAAACCTGCGGATATCCAATTTCAATCAATTCAATTTTGGAATCCGTGTCTGCAAGAATTTTTCTGTAAAGCTTTACGGCATCTTCTGCATCGGCATTACTGTAATATTTTTTCGCATACAACGAAAGACGTTGCTGATAAGATGGATTTCCACCAAAATCAGTTGCATCAAGGTCTATTGCGATCGGAATGTCATAAACCTCATCCAAGTTAAGAAAACCTTCAAGCGAGGTAACGCTGTGCTCCATACACGCATTTATAATTATGCCAAGCAGGTTTATTTCCTTTGCCTTGTGTGCACGCGTTAACAAACGAATTGCTACAGCATCGTCACAATCGTCCCACCAATCTGTTCCTAAGATGAATTTTCGCATAATAACACCTCTTTCAAATGCAATATAACATAAAACCAAGCGCAACACAATAGCGTAAAGAATGGGCAGAGAGCGAAAGCTCTCTGCCTTTACCTTTCAATATAAACTCCAAAACAAGTACAGTTTTCACCTGTATCTGTATTAATTGTACCAACACCTATTTCATAATATTTTCCGTTCATACCATAATCATTACTTACCTTTTTGAATTCATCATTAGCGAAAAGATGTTGATTAGCAAAACATGTATTGCCATTACCATCGAAATTAAAATACAATGTTGACATTCCGGTTATATAAATCTCATCAAAATTTTTAATCTCACTATAACTTTCAGTAGATTCTATAAAGTCTTCATTTTTTAAGAAATCACATAAAGCCGAATATAATATTCCGTCTTCTGTAGAATAATAATCATACTTTTTATTGATTATATATGATAGCTGTTCAGGCTGTTCACTAGGAGAAAGCAAAACAAGACTGATATATTCGTGCAGAGATTCATCATTCATTTTAATTTCTGCATGCTTGAAATTTCCGTCAGCATCAAGAATTATTTCAATATCTGTGCAAACTGTATTTTCAGAAAAATAGCTATTACGGCTATCCAATTCAATAAGCAATTCAGTTATAGCAATTCTATTTTTTGTTCCAAAGTCACCGGAATATGTAACAGTATTCTGTTTGTCAATTACTGTTTTTATGAGGAATGAAATAGATAATATACAAAAGATTATAGCAACAACCAAAAACAATTTTACTGTTTTGCCTTTTTTTACCGCTGTTTCAGTTTTTTGTACAGCTTCAACTAAATTGTCATCAGATTTCTGAGTGAAAGTTTCTTCAGGAATTTTTTCGCCTGTAAGTAACTCATTTACAGTTACACCTAATATATCAGCGAGCGGAACTAAAAAAGATGAGTCAGGCATCCCTTTGCCTGTTTCCCAACGGGAAATGGCTTTATCCGTACAATCGATTTTTTCGGCAAGGTCTTTCTGCGTCAGATTTAATTCAGTTCGTTGACTTTTTATGAATGCACCAATTTTCATAACATCCATAGCTATCACCTCACCGAAATTATACTTTTTTAATCCGCTTTTATCAACCTATGAATCGTAGAATTGGCGATGAACAGTTATTTTATAACTATATAGGTTGTAGGTAAAACCCCGTTGCCATTATAGGGGAACAAAATGTTATTTTCTACAAGAGTACCAACAGGCATTGAAATTGCATCCTCAAAAATTCTGAAATATGCCATCTGATAAGCCAGTGATTTTAAGTGGACAGGTATATAGTTTTTAATTATCTTTGCTGCCTCGTTCATTATTGCATTAGCATTTTGTTCAACCAATTCAACAGTAGAGTTGAACCGACTCATAAATTGCTCAAATTCTTCTTTTGTGAACATAGGAACATTAACTTTAAGTTTACCGTTATCATTAAGAACATAGCCTTTTTTTACAAGCTCAGCAACAGCAACATTCTCAAATTCATTATCGAAGTCGGTTTTACCTTTCGCAATATCAATAAAAACATTTGTAAAACTTTTTGAGGAATAAAAACTGTGATGTACCATATCGCCGTTAATGGTAAAATCAAAGAATTGTACTCTGTCACCATTTTCATTTTCTGTGTTCGATACACCAAACTCAAAGCCTTTGTTTCTCATTGAATCTATTGCTTTTTCAACTGCCCAGATAATACAATTTTCACCAAACTTGTTTTCGGGAAGTTCTATTTTTACTTTTGATTGTAAATTCTCAAAAATTGCTTTGTAAAGAATACAACAAACTGTCAACCAGGCTTCCGAGTTTGAAAGCTTTTCGTTTGTTATAATTTCAGAAAGTGCATCCGAAATATTGTTTCTGAATTCCTTTGTTTTATTTGCAACTTCTACAGCACAGTCTGAAGTAAAAATCACTATGTTAGTGTAATACTTTCTGCCGTCAAGACCGAGTGCATCACACTCCACCAATTGCTTTAGGATATCTTCAATATACGGCAAGGCAATACCTAACTCTATGCTGATTTCCTCTGCCGTGAGTTTATCGTTATAGCACGCAAAAAGAATGTTCTGGCTGATTTTGTTTTCATAAATATAATTATATGTATTCTTTCCGTTACCCCAATATAGAATGGATAACTCTTTGGGATTATAGCTTTGCTCCCCGTATGTTCTTTCCATTGTTATACCTTCTTTCAGAATTTGTCTCGATTTGAAAAGTAGGTATTTAACCATACTTTCACTGATTGAGAGGTGTTTGGATATCTCCGAACAAGATTTATTTTCAATATAATATAAAATAACCGCCTTACGATATTTCTCGGAAAGTAGTGCTAATTCTCGTCTCAAAAGATGCACGTCTTCTCTTTTATTATCCAAGAATTCTGCAACATTAAATAAATTATCTGTGATTTCACACTCTTTATTTTTAGCTTTTTTCTTGCACCACTGCTTATATACATTACCTGCAACTGCCCACATAAAGCCGTAAAAAGCATCTGCATTACGAATATTATCAGCAGATTTATAAATCTCCACTATAATATCTTGTGCTAAATCCTCGGCTTCAAAATGGTTAGAGGTTCTAGCCATACAATATGATAGTATTGATTTTGCCATATCGGTCATTTTAATATCAAGTTCGTGCTTATCCATTATCACACCTCCTTTTCTTTGATGTCATCGATGATTCACTTATATAGTGGAAAGAAATACTGTTTGGTTAAAGTTTAGCTAAAAATAATTTTATGCCGCCTACTTTTTTTGCAGACGGCATATATGCATTTCTTCTTCAGTTTATGTGGTAGTCACAGTGTTTGAACATTACACACAATACTCCATAAAAATCAAAAACCCGAACGTGTCACCATTGATGACAAGGTTCGGATAATTTGACTTTGGTGGGAGCGGGTGGATTCGAACCACCGAAGGCGGTGCCAACAGATTTACAGTCTGCCCCCTTTGGCCACTCGGGAACACTCCCATGTTCACTATTAAAAAAATGGAGCTGGTGGACGGACTCGAACCCCCGACCTGCTGATTACAAATCAGCTGCTCTACCAACTGAGCTACACCAGCAACTTAATGCTTGACTACTATACCACAAAAGATTTTGTATGTCAAGAGAAAAATTTATATTTTTTATCTTTTTTTGAAATCTTTTTTTTTGGTAATTTACAAGTGGAAGATTTCGGCGTAAATTCCATATTAAATCCTGCTATTTTATGCAGTTGAACGGTAGTTATATGGCATTTTCATTGAATTTAAGCGAGTGTTGTGGTATACTTTCTGTGTTAAATATTAAAAGCAGAGGTAATAAAATGGATTGTATTAATGCTTTGAAGCCTGAAAGAGTATTTCATTATTTTAAAGAAATGAGCCGCATTCCCAGAGGCTCCGGGGATATGGTTAAAATAGCAGATTTTTGCGTAGCTTTCGCAAAAGAAAGAGGTCTTTCTTATGTGAGGGATAATGCTGATAACGTTGTGATATATAAGCCCGCATCAGACGGCTATGAAAATTCCGATACCATTATCCTTCAAGGGCATCTTGATATGGTTTGTCAGAAAACCGAAGAGTCAAATAAAGATTTTCTGAAAGACGGAATTGACTTAATTGTTGACGACGGTTTTCTTAAAGCTGACGGTACAACCTTGGGCGGTGATAACGGTATCGCAGTTGCAATGGTTATGGCTATTCTTGAGGATAATTCGCTTTCACATCCTGCTATTGAGGCGGTTTTCACAACCGATGAGGAAATCGGTATGATTGGTGCGTTACAGCTTGATATGGGTCTTCTAAAAGGCAAAAAAATGATAAATCTTGATTCTGAAGAGGATGATACGGCAACCGTTTCCTGTGCAGGCGGTAGTGATTTTAACGTTTCAATTCCCGTTAAAAAAGTTAAAATGACCGGCAAAAAGGTTACCGTTACTTTAAAAGGTCTTTTAGGCGGTCATTCCGGCGTTGAGATTCACAAGGGCAGAGCAAATGCAGATATTCTTGCGGGTAGATTTTTAAACGCTATTAAAGGTCTTGATTTCGGAATAATTTCAATAAACGGTGGAGATAAAAGCAATGCAATACCTAATTCCTGCTGTATTGAACTTTGCGTTAAAGAGCCGGAAAATTTTGAAAAGCCTGCTTATGAAGTGTTAAGAGAAATTGAAAAAGAAATTTCTGACAGAGAAAAATTAATAGGCAAAATTATTTTTGAAAATGATGGTGAATACGACGTTTTTGATAATGAAACAGCGAAAAATCTTATTTTTTCTCTCGTTTGTATACCTGACGGAGTTATGGCTATGAGTGCCGATATTCCCGAGCTCGTTGAAACCTCGCTTAATTTAGGAATATTAAAAACAGAGGAAGATAAAATTATTCTTCACTCTGCATTAAGAAGTAATAAAATGTCGTCGCTTTATTACCTTGAGGAAAGATTAAAGGTCTTTTTCAGTGCTTTTGATTGCGAAATTAAAACCTACGGTCATTATCCTGCCTGGGAATACAACAGCAATTCCTGTTTACAGGATTTGTACACTGAAACCTATAAGGAAATATTTAAAAAAGAGCCTAAGGTGGCAGCTATTCACGCTGGCCTTGAGTGTGGAGTTTTCGCAGGTGCAATTAAGGATTTTGACTGTATTGCTATCGGTCCTAATATTTTTGACGTTCATACGGTAAACGAAAAACTCGATATTAAATCAACGGAAAACGTTTATAATTTATTAGTCGAAATGCTTAGGAAAATGCTTTAATATACAATTGTATTGTATTTATTGCGATATTATGTTATAATGACTTGATTAAATTTATCGTTAGTGACATGCACTGACGGATTGGAGAAAACATGGAAAACAAAAATGAATTCAAACCCTATATTGCCGCTGAAAAGGTGACTCCCGAAATGACGGTAACTTCTATTATTATGGGTGTTATTCTTGCGGTAGTTTTCGGTGCGGCTAACGCATACCTCGGTCTTAGAGTTGGTATGACCGTTTCTGCATCAATCCCTGCAGCAGTTATTGCTATGGGTGTTATTCGTATAATAATGCGAAAAAATTCAATTCTTGAAAGTAACATTGTTCAGACAATCGGCTCTGCAGGTGAATCTCTTGCAGCGGGTGCTATATTTACTCTTCCTGCACTCTTCCTTTGGGCAGCAGAGGGTAAAATGGACAAGCCCGATATGCTTGAAATCACTCTTATTGCTCTTATCGGTGGCCTTTTAGGTGTTTTCTTTATGGTGCCTTTGAGAAATGCACTTATCGTAAAAGAGCACGGTGTACTTCCTTATCCGGAGGGAACTGCTTGTGCAGAGGTTCTTCTTGCAGGTGAAAAGGGCGGTGCTAACGCATCAACTGTTTTTGCGGGTATGGGCTTTGCTGCATTATTTAAATTTATAATCGACGGTCTTAAGCTCGTTTCAGGTGAGGTTTCTGCAAGTGTAAAAGGCTTTGCAGGTGAAATCGGTACTCAGATTTATCCCGCTGTTATGAGCGTTGGCTTCATTTGCGGTGCAAGAATTTCATCATTTATGTTTGCAGGCGGTATGTTAAGCTGGCTTGTGCTTATTCCTCTTATAGTTCTTTTCGGTGCGGATATCACTCTTTACCCCGGTACAGCACCTATCAGCGAAATTTTCGCCTCAGGCGGTGCAAGCGCTATCTGGAGCACTTATATCAGATATATCGGTGCGGGTGCTCTTGCGGCAGGTGGTATTATAAGCCTTATTAAAAACCTTCCTCTTATCGTTAAAACCTTTAGCGGTGCTATGAAGAGTATGAAGGGAACAGGTGCAGCATCTCAGGCAAGAACAGAACAGGATATTAACCTCAAAATCGTTATTATTGCAATTGTTGTTCTTACTTTACTTATCTGGCTTATCCCTGCAATTCCCGTATCTCTTTTAGGTGCGGCAATTATCGTTGTATTCGGCTTCTTCTTTGCAACCGTTTCTTCAAGAATGGTTGGTCTTGTAGGTAGTAGTAACAATCCTGTTTCAGGTATGGCAATTGCTACGCTTCTTATTGCAACCCTTATTCTCAAGGTTACAGGTATGGATGGCATTGAGGGTATGTGCAGTGCTATTGCAATAGGCTCTATTATCTGTATCATATCTGCAATCGCCGGTGATGCTTCTCAGGACCTTAAAACAGGTTATATTTTAGGTGCAACACCTAAAAAACAGCAGATAGGTGAGATAATAGGTTCAGTTGCGGCGGCTCTTGCTATCGGCGGAACTCTTTACCTTCTTGACAGTGCATGGGGCTTCGGTTCAGATCAGCTCGGTGCACCTCAGGCAACTCTTATGAAGCTTATTATTGAGGGCGTTATGGGTGGTGACCTTCCCTGGGGTCTTGTGTTTATCGGTGTATTTATTGCTATTGTTGTTGAAATTATCGGTATTCCCGTTCTTCCCTTTGCTATCGGTGTATATCTTCCCGTTCAGCTTAATGCTTGTATAATGGTTGGCGGTGTTATTCGTCTTCTTATGGAAAAGATGAATAAGAAGGAAGAAGAAAAGCAGGAAATTATCAACGACGGTGTTCTTTTCTCATCAGGTATGATTGCCGGTGAAGGTCTTGTAGGTATTCTTCTTGCATTGCTTGCAGTATTCGGCGTTGATTCTGCAATTGACCTTTCAGCAAAATTCGGTATTTCAAAAACAGTTGCCGATATCGGTGGCATAGTTCTTTTTGCAATCATAATTCTTACTTTGCTTAAGTTCACCGTTTTCAAAAAGAGAAACAAAAAAGCATGAAAAAGAACAATAAAGTAAAAGAAAATTATCTTGAAAAAATCCCTTTAAAGAACCTCGAAATTAATTGGACGACTGATGATAACGGTATAGTAACTCTTGAGGTTGAAAATAAAGGGATAGCAAACAAAATAGCTCAAAAGCTTTTGAAAAAACCGAAAATCAGCTTTATTCATCTTGACGAAAACGGAAGCTTCGTCTGGCCTCTTATAGATGGTGAAAGGGATATAATTGAAATCGGTAAGCTTGTTGAAGCTCATTTTGGCGAAAAAGCAAACCCGCTTTATGAAAGATTGGTAAAGTTTTTTCAGATTCTTGAAAATTACAGCTTTATTCAATGGAAATAAGGGTTTCAGAATAATTAAACATCAGCAAGAAATTTAATCGTTTTATATAAAATTTTGAAAGGTAGTGTCTGTATGCCTAAGGTCAGTATAATTGTACCGGTTTACAACGTTGAAAGATATCTTGATAAATGTGTTGAGTCATTAATAAACCAAACGTATAAAGATTTAGAGATTGTCCTTGTTGATGACGGTTCACCTGATAATTGCGGTAAAATGTGCGATGACTGGGCAAAAAAAGATAGCCGTATTGTCGTTTACCATAAAGAAAACGGTGGCCTTTCAGATGCCCGTAATTATGGCATTGACAGATGCAATGGTGACTATATTGCATTTGTTGATTCTGATGACTATGTAGCAGATAATTACATAGAGTTTATGTATAACCTGCTTCAGGAAAATGAAAGTTGTAAGGTGTCCGCTTGCGATATATGTGCGGTAAGAAATGGCGTTGAATCACCCTACACTGATTTTAAAGGTTCAATTGTTTTTGACAGACGAGAGGCTTTTGAAAGAGTGCTCTATCATGATTTAATAGATGTTGCGGCGTATGCAAAGCTTTATAAAAGAGAGGTTTTTGCTGATATACGTTATCCTGCGGGTAGAATATATGAGGATACATATATTTTCGGAGATATTTTAAATACAACAAATTTTATTGTTTTTGGTGGAGAGGCACTTTATTACTACGTGCAGAGAGATGATTCTATAGTAAGCGGTAGCTTTACTGAAAAAAGGCTTCAATATATTGACTCTGTTGAGCTTCTTGTTAAAGCGGCGGAAGAGTGTGACCCCGAGTTGAAGGTGGCGTGCACAAGAAGATTATCACATGCTTATCTTAGTGTTTTAAGGTATATGGATAAATGCGACAAAGAATTTTATCCGTTGAGAAAAGATTTAAAGAACAAGATTTTAGCAACCTCAAAAGAGGTTCTTAATAATCCTAAAACGCCCAAGAGAGACAAAATTGCTATTTTAAGCTTGAGGTTTGGACTTAAGCCATTTTTCTGGGCTTGGAATTTATACGGGAAAATAAGATGATTTTTATAAAGGGGTATAGATATGAGTAACATTCCTAAGGTGATACATTATTGTTGGTTTGGTGGCAACCCTCTTCCTGAGGAGTACGTAAAATATATGGAGTCATGGAAAAAATATCTTCCTGATTACGAAATTAAATGTTGGGATGAAAGCAATTTTGATTTTAGCTCCTGTGATTATGCGAGAGAGGCTTATGATGCCAAAAAATGGGCTTTTGTAAGCGATTATGTAAGATTGAAGGTTGTTTATGATAATGGTGGTATTTATTTCGATACCGACGTTGAAGTTGTAAAACCTATTGATGATATTATCGAAAAAGGTGCTTTCATGGGCCTTGAAATGAAAAAAATGAAGGCAGGCACCAAAGATGATATTACAGTTGAAGTTGCTACAGGTTTGGGCTTTGGTGCTCCTGCGGGAATGGAGATTTATAAGGAGCTTCTTGAAAAATACGAAAGTATGCATTTCCTTAATGATGACGGTAGCTATAATCAGATAACAACTGTTACTCATATCACTGAGATATTTAAAAAATATGGCTTCGATGGTACAGATACACTACAAACTGTAGGTGGTATTACATTATATCCTTCAGAATATTTTGATCCCATTGACTGTGCTACAGGTGAAGAAAGATACACAGATAAAACTGTTACTATTCACCATTATTCGGCATCATGGATGGATGGCAAGGATTTGTTAAAAATGAAAATTAAAAAATTACTTGGTCACAGAGTTACAGGTGCGATTATAAGTATAAAAAGGTTGTTGCGTAAATCAGAAAATTGATTTGACTATGGGGTGAATGTGATGAATTGGCTTGTTGTTGAAAAGAATAACGTTGCAGAAGCACATCATACTGCAGGTGTAAAAGCAAGAGACGATGCAGAAAAAATTCTTATTGATGCGGGTTGCAAAGAATTAGCAATTGAGATTTCTGACGACAGGTATACTGCCGGAAAGCTTGATAAGCTTTTAATTCATTTTATGCTTTTAAAGGAGTGGAATAAAACCTTTTCGCCTGTTGAAAAAGGGGATGTTGTTTTTATACAGTTTCCTGTAATCAACCATACTTTGGTTTTTGATAAGGCCATAAAAAAGCTTATAAAAAATGACGTTAAAGTCGTAGCTTTGATTCACGATTTGGAAATGTTAAGACTTTTATTGATTGATGAAGCTCCGATTACGAGAAAATGGCGTGTTAAAAGAGAAGAAGTTTCCGTGATGAAGCTTTTCAGTAAAATTATAGTTCATAACGAGTCAATGCTTGAATATATGAATCAAGTGTTTGGCATTCCAAAAGAAAAAATGATAAATCTTGAAATCTTTGACTATCTTATAGATAATCCCGAAAATAAGAAGATAGAAAGAACGTCGGATAATTATAAAAGTGTTATTATTGCAGGAAATTTAGATAAAATGAAAGCGGCTTATGCGTATGATTTGCCGGCTGAAACTCAGTTTATTCTTTACGGTCCTAACTATACAGGCAAAAAAGACGGTAATATTACTTATAAAGGCTCTTTTCCGCCTGATGATTTACCCTTTGTACTTGAGGGTGGTTTTGGTCTTGTATGGGATGGCATTTCATCTGAAACATGTGCAGGCGCCTGGGGTGAATATCTTAAATATAATAACCCTCATAAAACTTCTTTGTATCTTGCAAGTGGTTTGCCACTTGTAATATGGGAAAAAGCAGCTCTTGCAGATTTTGTAGTTAAAAACGGTTGCGGTATAACGGTTGCTTCTCTTTATGATATTCCTGAGGCAATAAATAAGGTTTCAGAGGAAGAGTATAAGAAAATGCTTGAAAATACAAAAGCGGTTTCTGAAAAACTTGTTTCAGGGTATTTCCTCGAAAGGGCGTCACAAATAAAGAAATAAAGAAGGAGGCTGTGTTTTTATGACAAAGATAAAAAATGCATTAAATTGGGTTGTGTCTAACAAAGAAAAAATTGTAACAACTTTTTTTGTTGTATTTATGGTCTGCTTTCTTATGTATTCTACGGCAATAGTTCAAAAGTATAATATAGCTGTAAAAATTGTAGCTTTAATAAGGTATTTCAGCTATGTGGTTTTGGCCGGTTGTATAGGCATAGATGTTTTACTTAAAAAGAAAATTTCGCTTGTTATGGTTATTGCCGGTTTACTTTCGTTAATAATAATGTTGTTTACGAAAGAGTTTGCGGTGGTTTCCGTAGTGATTGTTTTATCAGCTGTTGGCGGAATTGATGTAAAAAAACTTGTTAAGCCTGTGCTATGTGTTGTCGGAATACTTTTCTTTTTGAATGTTATTTTATCTTTAGTTGGAGTTTTTCCTGATTTTGTTTATTTAAGAGGGGATGTGGTAAGACACAGCTTGGGTCTTACTTATCCGACAGATGTTTTTGCGGTATTTCTTTCTCTCGCTTTGATGTTTGTTTATTTGAGAGGAACGAAAATAAAATATATTGAACTTGGCGTTATGCTCGCATTGACTTGTGCATTCTATTATCTGACAGATGGAAGATTAAGCTTTCTTCTGTGTTTGTTAACTATTGTTTTTGCACTCGCTTATAAGCTTACAGATAGGTTTTTGGGTTTCCAAAAGTTTACCGATACAGTTATGACAAATAAAATTTTTAAATGGACTGTAATATCTGTTCCTTTGGTTTTGTTTGTTTTTGCTGTTGCTTTGGTTCTTTTGTATAGATGCGGTAGCAATTTAGGCGAGGTTTTGAACAACGTTCTGAGTGGTCGTCTTATATACAGTAGCGAGGCATTTACAAACTATCCGTTAACAGCTTTTGGCACTGAAGTTGAGTGGATTGGTTGGGGCGGTATGGGCTACTTGAGACCGTATGATGAAGCGGTGTTATATAATTTCGTTGATATATCGTACATCAGAATTTTATTTGATTATGGAATAATTGGTTCAGTAGCTGTTTTGTTCGGATATTCTTTAGCTATTAAAGATGCTGTAAAAGAAAAGAATTTATTTTTGCTTACAGTGATACTTGTTATGCTTTGCTGGTGCTTTGTTGAACCGTTTATACTTAATTTAGGTAAAAATATTTTTGTTGTTTGTCTTGCAAAGTATATGGGTAAATGTGAAATTACCGTAAAACCGCTTACTTACCTTGGCAATAAGTTTGAAAAGCTTTTAGCATAATATATAAGGTCTGTGAATGAAAATCACAGACCTTTATTATTAAGAGACATTGTAACTACAGTCATTATATCAACGAAAATAACGTATAATAAAATAATGTTAATCAATTGTAAATTATAGGAAAAGGAAGAAGAATTTTTCAAAAACTCTTGATTATTTTAATAAAAAAGGGTATTATATATTTAGCACTCGTGACAAGAGAGTGCTAAATACAAAAACAACCCATAGAGTGGGTAAAGCGTATCCGAACCAGCCTTAAATGGCGAGGTTTCGGTACTTTTGCCCGATTTACCTTTGAAAGGCGCCAGCCTGTCTGCAGTCCAATACGACCAAAACTCCTCGAAACCTCGTTCATTTAAGGTCGAAGAATTTTGTGATTAAGTATTTTTCACTCAGATAAGGCAAAAACGGAGTAAATCCTGACGGATTTACGAGTATTTTAACGAAATATGAGTGGAAAAGACTATCCCAAAATCTGATTCGGATATACTTTACCCACTCTAAGGATTGTATAAAATATTATGTATCTTCACAGGAGGTATTTTTATGACACTCAAACCTTTAGGCGACAGAGTCGTTCTTAAATTCTGCGAGGCAGAAGAAACAACGAAGGGCGGTATTATCCTTGCTGCTGCTTCACAAGAAAAACCCCAGACTGCAGAAATTATCGCTGTTGGTCCCGGCGGAATTGTTGACGGCAAAGAAATCAAAATGGAAGTTCAGGTTGGCAACAAGGTAATCCTCAGCAAATATTCAGGCACTGAGGTTAAGGTTGACGGTGAAAACTATATCATCGTTCGTCAGGGCGATATTCTTGCTATTGTAGAATAATTTACAGGAGGAAAACTTAAATGGCAAAACAGATTATTTACGGTGAAGAGGCTCGCAGAGCGCTTCAGGCAGGTATTGATAAGCTTAGCGATACAGTTAAAATTACACTCGGCCCTAAAGGCAGAAACGTAGTTCTTGATAAAAAATACGGTGCACCTCTTATCACAAACGACGGTGTTACTATTGCAAAAGAAATTGAGCTTGAAGATGCATTCGAAAATATGGGTGCTCAGCTCATTAAAGAGGTTGCAACAAAAACAAACGATGTTGCAGGTGACGGTACAACAACCGCAACTCTTCTTGCTCAGGCTCTTGTTAGAGAGGGTATGAAAAACGTTGTTGCAGGTGCTAACCCCATGGTTCTTAAAAAAGGTATCAAAACAGCAGTTGCAAACGTTGTAGAAACAATAAAGGCAAATTCAAAGCCTGTTGAAAAAACAAGTGATATTGCAAGAATTGCAACAATTTCAGCAGCTGATGAAAACGTTGGTAACCTTATTGCAGAAGCAATGGAAAAGGTAACCTCTGACGGCGTTATCACAGTTGAAGAAAGCAAAACAGCTGAAACAAGCTGTGACGTTGTTGAGGGTATGCAGTTTGACCGTGGCTACATTTCACCTTATATGGTAACTGATACCGATAAGATGGAAGCAGTTATCGACGACCCCTTTATTCTTATTACAGATAAAAAGATTTCAAATATTCAGGAAATTCTTCCTCTTCTTGAGAAAATCGTTCAGGCAGGTAAAAAGCTTGTTATCGTTGCTGAAGATATCGAGGGCGAAGCTCTTGCAACACTTCTTGTTAATAAGCTTCGCGGCACCTTCACCTGCGTAGGTGTTAAGGCTCCCGGCTTCGGTGACAGAAGAAAAGAAATGCTTCGTGATATCGCTATTCTTACAGGCGGTGAGGTTATCACAGAGGAATTAGGTCTTGATCTTAAGGATGCAGACGTTTCTCAGCTTGGTAGAGCCCGTCAGATTAAGATTTCAAAAGAAAACACAATCATCGTTGACGGTGCAGGTAACGAAAACGAAATCACAGCAAGAATTAATCAGATTAAATCACAGATTGAAACAACAACCTCTGATTTCGACAGAGAAAAGCTTCAGGAAAGACTTGCAAAGCTTTCAGGCGGTGTTGCAGTTATCCGTGTTGGTGCGGCAACTGAAACAGAAATGAAAGAAATGAAGCTTCGTATTGAAGATGCTCTCGCAGCAACAAAAGCAGCAGTTGAAGAAGGCTACGTTGCAGGTGGCGGTGTTGCTCTTCTTAATGCAATTCCTGCACTTGACGAGTATATTGCTTCTCTTGAAGATGCAGATGAGAAAACGGGTGCAAAAATCGTTCGTAAGGCTATCGAAGAGCCTGTACGCCAAATCGCTGCAAACGCAGGTCTTGAAGGCTCTGTAATTATTGACGGTATTCTTCGCTCAGGTAAAGCAGGCTACGGTTTCAACTTTGCTACTGAAGAATATACAGATATGGCAGAAGCAGGTATTCTTGATCCCACTAAGGTTACTCGCTCAGCACTTCAGAATGCATCTTCTGTTGCAGCTATGGTGCTTACAACAGAAAGCCTTGTAACAGATAAGCCCGATCCCGCAGCTGATGCAGCTGCAAGTGCAGCGGCTATGGCAGCAGCACAGGGCGGCGGAATGTATTAAGCTCACTTCGTTCGTAAGATAATAGATAAAAGATAATATTGAATAGATAATAGAAAAGGGTCTGCGACGCGATTATATACTTGCTGTCGCAGACCTGTTGTTTTTTATAGATTAATTAAATTTATGCGAAGCCTATCCCTCTTTTTTCGTGAAACGAAAAAGGAGACTAACTATCAAAAGTCAAGTATAGAAATGAAAAAAGATGTAAATAAGACGATTAAAGAAAAAAGGCATAACAAAACAGACGTCTAT
>JAGBCU010000035.1 GCA_017937865.1 Clostridia bacterium
GAATGCACACTCCTTCGTACTTTTTTGTTGCAGTTGGCAGACCGCAACTCCATTATATCACGAAGGAGTTTTCTTTTTATTCTTGTTTCATCTATATAATTTAACTGAACCACGCGTCTAACGCGTGGTTTTACTATACAATAAAAAAGTTCCATCTTTATAGATGGAACTTTTTTATCGTTGGTGTTAAAATAAAATCAATTTATTATTTCGACGAAAAACATTAAATATTTTATTTGTTTTCGTGTAATATAATGACAGGCATTATTGCGCAAATTATGCTTATGTTTACTTGTTTTAGACTATTTTTAATAAACACGCAAAAAAATGTTGCACTTTGTAGTAAAAGGTGGTATTATTAATATGCTGAATATATTATGTTTTTTATTTAAAAAAAAGAAGGAAATGAGTATGGAAATATTAAAAATTAACGTTGGTGGATTTAGGAACATTTCTTCAACTTCTTTATCATTAAACAAAATTACAGCCCTCGTTGGTTTGAATGGTTATGGAAAATCTAATATTATGGAAGCAATCGATTTTGGCTTTGATTTTATTAGGGGAACAAACGCATCAAAAGCAGCTTTGATGAAAATGAAACAGTGCATCCCATTATTAAAGTCCAATGTTGGAAAAGATTATTCTTTTGATATTTTGTTAAAAATGGAAACCAAAAATGGATCTTGTTTTATAAATTATGGATATTCATTTTCTTGGGAAACAGAAAAACATCCATCTAAAATCATATCCGAGTATTTAAAAATAAAAAAAGATGATAAAAACCAGAAGTATATTTCTTATATTTCGCGTAATGAATCTTCCGCCAAATATAAATCATCTGAAACTGGGCGTTGTAGCAAAAGCATTAATATAGAAAATAATGCTTTAGTTCTGAATAAACTCATCGCATTAGACGATCTTTTTTATTTGGATATTTTGGAAAGATTAAACTCAATTGAGTTTTTTATTGAAAAACATCTTGATGCTAGTCCTTCTTTTGCTCCGGATCCTTTTGTTGTAAAAGGATTCCAAGAACTAGAATTACAAGGTATTCAAAGTATTCCAAGAGCTATTTTCTTCTTAAAGAAAGATTTTTCAGATAAATATGAATTATTAATAAATGCTTTTCGTCAGCTTTTTCCTGATGTTATTGATGTTAACGTACAAGAAATTAAACTTAATAATACAACAAAACTAAAGCTTTCAGACGATGCTCCATTTGTTTTCACAGACAGCATATATTCTATGAGCATAATTGATGATAAAATGGTTCAACCAATAAATTTCGAAAACTTGTCAGATGGAACTAAAAGAATCTTTTTAATGCTCACATTTGCTGTAATAGCAGATATAAAAAATCTCTCTATTATTTCTATAGAGGAACCTGAAAACTCTATTCATCCCAATTTACTTCAAAATTATTTGGATGTTTTATCTCAGCTTGTAAATAATTGTAAAATTATAATAAGTAGCCATTCACCGTATATTGTTCAGTATCTAGATCCAAGATGTATATATATCGGATTTTTAACAGATTCAGGTGAAGCGGAGTTCAAAAAGATCGCATCAAATAAGGCTAATCGTTTAATCAAAGATGCAACAACCTTTAATAATTCTGTTGGAGATTACATTTTCTCCATTCTTTCTTCTTCTGATGCAGAGGAATATTTAAAGGAGTATGTGGAAAACGATGTCGAATAAAATTGTTGCGATTTTTGTTGAGGGAGATACAGAAATAGAGTTTTACAAAGCTGTTGTTCAACAAATTCGTCAAAAAACAAACAAACCTTTTTCTTGCTCTTTCGAATGGATTAATATGCGTGGTGTTGGTAATTACAAAAATGATGCACAAAGGAAATACTTAAAAATAAAAAAAGATAATCCAGATGCAGATATATATGTTTTTATGTGTATTGATACTGATGTTTTTGAGTTAGCAAAAAAACCTCCAATAGATAAAGCTCATTTAAAACATATATTTGAAAGCCTTGAAGCTAAGCAAGTATGTTATATAGAGGCTAAACACTCAATTGAGGATTGGTTCCTTTGTGATTTCGCCGGTGTATTGAATTTTTTGCATTTACCTAAATCTACCAAAAAGCCCACAACAAATGGACAAGATGCCCTAAAAAAACTATTTAAAAATGCAAACAAAGTTTATGTTAAGGGTTCAAAAATAGAGGGATTTATATCTAAACTCGATATACCGCTAATTATGAAATGTTGTTGTAATTCATTGAAACCATTGTGTCAGGTTTTAGATGTTGATTGTAGTATTATCTGTAGAAATTAATACAGATAAACGAAAAACGCTTAGCAAACAACAAGTTAGGTCTTTTTCTGCCCATATTCCCTCACGTTCCCCAATCCCATCTCTCAAATCGAAAGCCCATAAAATACAAGTAAAAAACCAAAATTTTCTCTTGAAATTCGGGCTTTTTTAGGGAATTGGTTTTTGGGTTTTTAGTGGTTGTGAGAATATTTATTTTACTTTTCGGCAGGGCTTTCCTACGAAAAACACCCGCATCTCCTTGATGAAAAGGATTTGCGGGTGTTGTTTTATTCAGCAATATTTATTACAAATCAAAGCACAATTTCTCTGCCTTTTTCTGCTGATTCGTATATTGCACAGAGGATCTTTATCATATCAACGCCCTGAGAGGGTTTGAATACGGGCTCTGCGCCCTCGGTGATAACGTCAATAAAGTTTTTGATATTATGCTTGTGACCGTTTGAGTCCATTTTGCCTTTGGGGGCAATATCGAGAAGCTGACCGTCGTCCTCTGTGAAGAATTCCACCTCATTATCTTCCCATTTAAGACCTGCTTTCGTACCTCTGAGCTCAACGAAGCGGTTTTCGTTTTTGATGTTTGATGCCCAGCTGAATTCTATCTGAAGCACGGCACCGTTATCAAAACGAATCATACCCATTGCAAGATCTTCAACGTCAAATGTACCCTGATTGTTTTTGTCACCGAATTTTGAATTTTCGCTGTCGCTTGTATCGTTATCAGCAAATTTTGTATATGTATTCGCACTGACTGCAACGGGAGTTGGGTTACCCATAAGCCATACTGCAAGGTCAATCATATGAACGCCAAGGTCAATAAGAGGACCGCCGCCTGACTGAGCCTTTGTTGTAAACCAACCGCCTTTACCGGGGATGCCTCGTCTTCTTTGCCAACCGCAACGACCGCAATAAATTTCACCCATTTTGCCTTCTTCAACAAATTTCTTTGCATATTGAGAAGCGGTAGCAAAACGGTTGTTTCTTATAACCATAAGTACCTTCCCTGCCTCGTCGGCAGCATTTTTCATTTTAAGTACCTCTGTAACGTCAATAGCATCTGGCTTTTCACATAAAACGTGCTTACCTGCCTTGAATGCATCAACGGCGATTATAGAATGAAGATAGTTAGGTGTGCAGATATCAACCGCATCAATGCTATCATCCTTTAAAAGCTCCTTGTAATCTGTATAAACTGCTGCATTGGGGTAGTATTTATCCCTGAGAGCAACGGCTCTTTCTTCAATAATATCGCAGAAGGCTACAACCTCTACCCTGTCATCTTCATAATAATTATTAACGTGGTTACCGCGGCAGATGCCACCGTTACCGATAAGTGCAATTTTTAATTTTGACATAATTTTTTACTCCTGTCACAATAATATCAGGCAAATTTATCACCTGATTTCATTATAACTGAGAAGTAAAAAAAGTAAATAGACTACTGAAAATTAAATATATATAAATTCGAACGATTTAATCAATAAATTCAATTTGTTTTCTTAGACCTTTAATTTATATAACACCTATTTTTCGTATTGTTAATTGACTTTCCCTTCCAAAGGCTTTATATTGATTATATAGATTATAAGTAAAAGCAGAATATCAACAGAGCTTCAGTTTTTGAGCTTAATTATGGATAGAATATTGTGCAGTCCCGGCTATTACGGTATTCATCAACAGCTTATGTCAGGCGGAGAGCTTTGCTTTAATATGAGCTCAAGCCCCACAAAATAAAGTACACTCATAACAATTATAAAAATAAAACAATATTTCAGGAGAACAAAATATGGAAGTAAGATTCATAAAACCCGAAGAAGCAATAGCTTATAATAAAATCTCTGCTGCTTCATTTATTTGGAAATTTGATAAAGAGGTTGACAAAGAGGTTGAAATACCTGTTCTTGGTGCTTTTCATAACGGAAAGCTTATTGCAGGTGTTGAGGTTTTCGACTTCAAATGCAACTACTGCGATAATCTTATAAACACCGTTGTTCTCAGCGGAATATGCAGTCAGCCTGAATACCGCAGAATGGGTGGCGTGAGGACTATTTTTGACGAATTCGGCAAGCTTGCCGTTGAAAACGATATCGTTGCAGGCTTTCTTTCACCCTTTTCAATTTCTTACTATGAGAAATTCGGTTACGCTATTCTTAACCGTTATTTTACAATAAAGGTGCCTTTTGAAAAGCTTTGCCACATTCCCCGCGGTAACGACGTTGAGCTTTACACAGGTGAACAGCTTAACGAGCTGTGCGAATTACACAACAAATGTGCATTCACTCAAAATCTTTTAACCCTGCGAGAAGATAAAAAGCATTTCTGTAACACTCCCCTTGAAGAAGCGGATTACACGTACATTCACCGCAATTCTCTCGGTGAAGCAGACGGCTACGTGCGTTTTAAGGTGAAGCGTCCTGACGAGCTTGTTGCAGAGGAATTATTTGTACTTTCCCCCGACGCTCTCAAAGGAATTATAGGCTTTTTAAGAAACTACGACGGCATCGTTAAAGCTCTCGTTATAAAAAAACAATATCCTTCCATGCCCACCTCATGCCTTTTTGACAGAATTGACGGCGTAACCTACTCATCCGACGGCGGATATGCAGGAAGAATATACAACCTTAAAAAGCTTCTTGAAAATAACATTTACCCTGAAAAATACGGAAAATTCAGTATTTTAAGCCTTGATAACCTTCAGCAAAACAAGGGTATATTTGAAGTTGAATATGAAAACGGCAAGGCTACCGTCACTAAAAGGGATGAGGGCGATTACGATATTTCTCTCACTCCCCCTGCGGCTGCAAGGCTTCTTCTTGCAGGTGAAGGTCACACCGCCCACACCGCCTCATTCATAGACGGAGTTGAGCTAAAAAACAATGCAGATGACTTTTTCAGAGCTTTTCCTCACCGTGCAACTCTTTTTATAGATAGCTTCTGGTCGATATAAATTACTTTCCTGTTGAAATTACAATTAAAACCACTTTTGAAACGAGGGATTATTATGGAAAATAAATGGGTGCAGGTATGGGGTCAGGCTCATTCGGCTTTTTCATATTTTTATTACCCGTCATGCCCGAAAACCTACAGGCTTGTTATAAAATCTGCATTATCAGGTAAAAGCATTCGTTTTGAGCTTTCTAATGAATGTGCGAAAAACGAAGTGTATATCGGAGCTATGTCCGTTGCAAAATGCGATGAAAACGGCAGCTTTATCGGCGAATGTAAAACCGCAACGGTTGATTCGAAAAAAGCATTTTGCCTTAGTATAGGTCAGTCTGCTACAAGCGACGAAATTCCTATGGATATTGAAGTGGGCGAATATTTCTGCATCAGCATTTTCGTTGAAAAAGGTGCTCTTCGCAGCGGTAACCTTCTTGATAATGCTCTTCTTTTAACCGTTAAGGGTGACGTTTCTCACGAAAAAAATATTGAAAACCAACGTCGCAAGCGTGATACGGTGCGAGAGGTTGCTTCTTCGCTTCTTAAAATGTATTTTCACAAGCCTATTCCCCTTATTCAATCCGTTCAGGTGCTGAATTCAACAGGTGCTAAAACCATTGTAGTTTACGGTGACTCAATAAGTCAGCAGGGCTATTGGACAAATGCCTTTGCCGAAAGAATTTATAAAGACTTCCCGGGTAAATATTCGGTGATTAATAAATCTATTATGGGCACTCGCCTTTTAAGAGATTTCAGCACCCGATTCTTCTGTAAGGGTCTTTTCGGAAAAAGCGGTCTTAACCGTATACAGAGAGATATTTTAAATTATCCCGACGTTGAATATGTTATTATCGCTTTAGGTACAAACGACTTTTTACAGCCTGCTACTATTCAGGCTCCAAAAACTGAACGTTGCTCTGCAGAGGATTTCGTTGAGGGTATGATTACTTTAACCGATACTCTTAAAAAGAACGGTATTAAGCCTATTGTTTTTAATATTCTTAATTTCGGCGAAAGTGTAGATTCCCGACCTGAAAAAGAAGCGCTTGTTACAAAAACAAATCAGCTTCTCTTTGAAAACAGAACGCATTTTCACGGATTTTATGACCAGGCGTCATTATGCGTTAACCCCGAAAAGCCGACCTGCTCTAAAAAAGAGTACCTTGGCGGTGATAACGTTCACCCCAACAAAAAGGGCGGTAAATTAGTTGCGGATAACATTCCGTTAGATTGGTTTAATTAAATTTTTTATAAGATTATTTGAAATATTAAAACTCTTGGTGGTGAAAAAATGTCTGCTTTTTTGAAAGCTTCCCTTGCATTTATTCAAGTTATTTTATACATTACAGGTGTTTTTACTGCTGACGTTAATATTAATTACGGCGGTGGAAAATACGTTCAACAGGAGATTTTCTCTCCTATGGCTATCGTTGAAAACGGTGCTTCCGATTTTGTAATTGTAAGCCCCGACAATGCCGACGAAACTATTTTAACCGCGGTAAATGAACTTCAGACTTATATTGAAAAAATAAGTGGCGCTAAATTAAAAATTGTTTCTGAAAGTGAAGCTACACCCGAAAATAAGGCTATTATTATCGGTGAAACCGCTTTAGAAAATGGTGTTGTAGAAATTGACCGTGAAAGCATTTTCGCTGACGGCTTTATGCTCTTTTCCGACGGAAATCACCTTTTTATTTCCGGTGCCAACAGCCGAGGCACTCTTTACGGCGTTTACACCTTCCTTGAAGAGTATTTAGGCGTGCGTTGGTTTACCCCCCAGCTTGAGGTTGTACCCGAAAACAAGAATATAGTTATTGACAGTAGCATTAACAGAGTTGTTGAGCCGTCATTTTCTATACGCCGAAACGATTGTATCGGCACAAACGATGCCCACAGAGCAAGAACGAAAATGAACGTTTCCTTCTGGAGCGAGGCTACTGAATACGGCGGTGCTCTTACATACGTTTTATGGGACGTAACTCTTGATAAATTAGTCCCCGACGACCTTATAAAAGAGCATCCCGACTACTTTGCCACAACTGCCGAGGGCACTAAAACGCGAGATCACGTTTGCCTTTCAAATCCCGAGGTTTTAGAGGTTGCGGTTAAAAACGCAAGAAAAGCCATTCTTGAATGTGAAACGGGTGCGAAATATATTCATATAGGTCAAAAGGACAATACAAACTACTGTAAATGCGATAAATGCGAGGAGCTTTACGAAAAATACGGTAGCGTTTCAGCACCTACAATTCTTTTTACAAATGCATTTGCAGATGCTCTTGACGATGAATTTCCCGATTTCACCTTTACCTTTTACGCCTATAACGAAACCGACAGACCCCCTACGGATTTGTCACTTCGTTGTAACAGCAACGTAATTCCCGTGCTTTGCGGACTTCACAAGGCTTGCAGAAGCCATCCCCTTACGGAATGCGGCTCAAAGGACGGTAACGAAACCTTTGAAAACCTTTTCGGAAGCCCCGAGCCCACCATTCACAAGGATTTTGAAAACTGGACTAAAATTGCCGACAGAACTTATATTTACGATTACACAATTAATTTCATAAACACTGCTCAATTTTTCTCAAATTTTGAATATATGCAGTCAACTATGAAATATATGCACGATATCGGTATTACGGGCTACGTTTACAACTGCGGTGACGGTCATATCGCCGCCTTTAACGAGCTTAGAAACTATCTTTTATGCAAGCTTCAATGGGACGTAAACTGTGACGTAGAATATCATATGGTTGATTTCCTCAAGGCTTATTACGGTGAGGAAGCCGCACCGTATATAAAGCAGATTATTGACATTCAAACAGCACAAACCAAGGTTTCGGCTCACGCCTTTGACTTTGACTGGCATTATCAGGCGGGCTTTTATCCTATGAACGTTGCAGTTGCCCTTGACGGACTTTGGGAAAAGGCTTTAACTGCCGATATTACAGAGAAACAGCTTTTCAACGTTGAAACTGCAAATTTAAGCTGGGAGTATTTCAAGGCTAATCAATTTTTAGATAAATATACTATCCTTAACCCCTTCAGACACAAGCGAATAGAAGAGCTATATGATTCAATGCTTGAGCACGGTATAACAAAGGTTTCAGGCTTTCAGGAAATACCCAAGAAAGAGGATATAAGCTTTATGCAAAGACCTTATAATTGGGGATAAAAATTACATAAGCTATAATAAAACACCGCAATTCCTGATTAAAGGAGCTGCGGTGTTAGTGTTTTTACGGCATATACGGATTATCCTCGTATTCGTAATTTTCAGGCATAATCATCGGTCTGAAATAATTAATTGTATAATCAATAGCCCATTGACCCTTTTTGCCTGTCCAGAAATGTGAATGAGGCTCTATTGAAAGCATACCGTCGTAATCTTTTGTATAAAGTAAATCCATAACAGATTTCCAGTCTATCATATCAAGACCTGCGGGGGCATCGTCGTAATGCTCACCGTTTACGTAAACTGCACCTTTAAGGTGGAAATGGTAAAATCTTTCGCCCCAATCCATTATTTCCGAAAGATAATCGCCACCTCTGCTAAGGCAATGAGAAGCATCGTATTTAATGCCTAACTCGGGGAGTGCCGATAAAACGGGGTGCCATGCCTTAGGCTCTACAACGAAATTTTCCCAGCTACAGTTATATACCGAAATTTTAACGTTTTTCTCTTTAGCATATTCAATAAGCTGAGAGAGATAATCAATTGCTATCCGGCAGTTTTCGTAAAAGCTTTTGCTTTCGGTGTAATTTACGCCGGTATTGAAAACGGGGCAACCGATAATTGAAGCGGCATCAATTATGTTTTTATCATCCTGAAGTGCTTCGGGGATAATTTCGCCGTTATCATCAATTCGTGTCTGACCCCATCTGCCCATTGAGCCTACAACTACGCCGTATTTTTCGCAATAGCCTTTAATATCCTCGGCTTTTTTGAGAAATTCAGCGGAATTATAGTTATGGTTTACGCAAAATTCAACTGCTTCGAGCCCTTTATCGCTAACGTATTTGATATTGCCCTCTTCCCAGCCGTTTATTATGCCTAATTTCATATAATCACCCTCTGTAATTATTGTAGTTTTAGGGTAGCACAGATTTTAGTTATTTGCAAGGAAAAATTAAGTGCGAAGTGTAGATGCCGGAGAGCTTCGTTCACGATTAAGTGAGGAGTGTGGAGTGTGGAGTTAGGAGTGAAGGGGCACTTCGTGCCGATTATAGAGCTTCGCAAGGAGTATAAGTTAAAATTTTGCGCAGCTTTTCCTCCCTGTGCGAAGCATAGGGAGGGGGACCGTTCTTCAATAAATTAAAAGATAAAGGATTGTATATTCCGTGCGATATACTGTCTGTTATTCGTTTATTAAATCGGAACGGTGGTGGGTAGTTCTCTTACGTCTTAGGTTTAGACGGAAAGAAGAACTACCCACCACCAAAAGCAAAGCTTTCTGGCAACCGGTGTCTACATTTCGCACTTCGCATTTCGCATTCCGCACTTAATTTGCCACTTGCCATTTTCAATTTGCAATTTAGCGAACAACGTGAGCTTTACAATTGCCAACTCCTCCCCTCAAATTTTATGCAAGGTGATAATTGAATTCGTTATAGCTCTATTGTATAATGTTTTAAAAGCAATTTTCACAGAAATTTGGGGGATTATTTATGTTAAGACGCCGTCAGGTACATCTCGATTTTCACACGGGCGATACTATGCCCGTTGGTAAAAAATTTTCAAAAGAGCAATTTCAGAATGCTTTAAAATTAGGTCACGTTAATTCTATTACTATTTTCTCAAAATGCCACCACGGTTGGTCTTATCATCCTACCGAAGCAAACGAAATGCATCCCGAATTGGATTTCGACTTGTTAGGATCTCAGCTTGAGGCTTGTAAGGAGATTGACGTTAACGCTCCTGTTTATATTTCAGCGGGCTACGATGAAAAAGAATATCTGAGAAGACCCGAATGGCGTTATCAATATACACCCGACAAGCAAAAGCAGTATGAATACACTCAAGAGGTGCATTTTCACCTTATGTGCTTCAATACAGGCTACCTTGATGCCCTTTGCAGTCAAATTGAAGAGGTTATGGTGAAATATAACCCCTGCGGTATTTTCCTTGATATTATTGCACCGAGAGTTTGCTATTGCGAAAAATGTCTTGAGGATATGAAAAAGCTGGGTCTTGACGTAAACAGCGAAGAGGACCGTATAAAAATGGGCGATATCGTATTTAAAAAATATCTTACCGAAACTAATAATGCGGTAAGAAAGCATAGCCAAACTGCAACAATTTTCCATAATAACAGCCATATCCCAAGAGGCGATTACGGCTTTATAAACGCTAACACTCATCTTGAGGTTGAAAGCTTACCAACGGGTGGCTGGGGCTATGACCATTTCCCTCTTTCAGCCGCTTACGTGCGTTCTCTTCCTAACGTTGAGTTTTTAGGTATGACAGGAAAATTCCATCATAGCTGGGGTGAATTCGGTGGCTTCAAGCACCCTAACGCCCTTATTTACGAAACCTCTTTAAGCATCGCAAGCGGTGCGGGTTGCTCTATCGGTGACCAGATGCACCCCTTATGCGAAATGAATATGGCGACCTACGGTCTTATCGGCAAGGCTTATTCGCTTATTGAGGAAAAAGAGCCTTGGCTTGACGGTGCGGAGCATATTGCCGACATCGGCGTTTTAAGTGCAGAAGCTATTTTAGGTAGCCGTGACGAAAAAGCCGACGTTGGTGCTAACAGAATGCTTTTAGAGGGTAACTATTTATACAATTTCATTGATACGACAGCGGATTTTTCTAAATATAAAATGCTCATTTTACCCGACGTTAAAATCCCTTGTTATGAAGTAATAGAAAAAATCAAAAATTACGTTGAAAACGGCGGTAAGGTTTTAGCAACGGGTGAGGCTTTAGTTAAAGACGGTGAATTTTTCCTTGACGTAGGTGCAAAATTCAAGGGCGAAAATGAATATAACCCCACCTACCTTATACCTCAATACGAAACCGCAAACGGTGTTACCGAATACGTTATGAGGTGTAACTCCTTCCGTTTTGACGTTACTGACGGCAAGGTTGAGGCATTCTTACAAAACCCCTATTACAACAGAACCTTAGAGCATTTCTGTTCACATATGCACGCCCCGAATAACCCCGAGGAAACCTTCCCCGCAGCAGTTATCAAGGGGAACGTGGCTTATATCGGTTGGGATATTTTCTCAGGCTACGCAAAGCTCGGTCACATCTGCTTTAAAGAGCTTTTCAACCATTTTGCAGAAGCTCTTTTAGGTAAAGAAGCAACAGTGCTTACAAATCTTCCCGATAAAGCAGTTGTAACTCTTACAAAGCAGGAAAAGGAAAACAGACTCGTTCTTCATCTTCTCTTTGCTCACACCACCTTAAGAGGTCAGAATACAGAGGTTGTTGAGGATACAGTACCCCTCTACAACGTGCTTTGTAGCGTAAAATGCGACAGTAAGCCTTCAAAAATCACTCTCGAGCCCGAGGGAAAAGAAATTCCCTTCGAATACGAAAACGGCAGAGTCAGATTCACCGTTCCGAAGGTTGATATTCATCAGATGGTAGTTATTGCAAATTGAAAATGGCAAATGGCAAGTGGCAAATCAAATGCGAAGTGCGGAATGAATTTGCCGGATGCCAGTCACCAGAGGCTTCGCACACGATTTAGTTAGGAGTGAGGAGTGAGGAGTGAGGAGTGTCGGGGCACTTTGTGCCGATTGTAAAGCATCGCAAGGAGTAAAAAATTGAAGATTTGCGACAGCCTATCCCTCTTTTTTTACGCAGTAAAAAAGGAGGGGGGACCGACCTTCGATAGACTTAAATTTAGAGGATAGTATATTTCGTGCGAATATACTATCCTTTATTTATTACTGAATCGGGGCGGTGGGTGGTACGCGACGTGAGCCCCCGAACGTCGTGAAACCGTAGGTTTCATTGACACAAACTTATCTATTTAAATAAAGTCATTTAGTACACTGTAAGGAACGTGGCTCTTGCCCGTTCCGCTATGGGTGGGATTCGTTTACC
>JAGBCU010000036.1 GCA_017937865.1 Clostridia bacterium
GGGAATGTATAAACTCTCTTACGGATATCAATGAAACGCATTGCCATATCCATAAAGTCTGCTTCGGGATGCTCATAAAGAACCCACATAATCTTTGCGGCATCCATTGCAGAACCACCGCCGAGAGCGATAATTGTATCAGGCTTGAATGCTGCCATCTGTTCTGCACCGCTCTTTGCATTTTTGAGAGTGGGGTCGGGCTGAACATCAAAGAATGTTGTGTGAGCTATACCCATTTCGTCAAGCTTGTCTGTAATGGGTTTTGTATAACCATTTTCATAAAGGAAGGTATCTGTTACGATGAATGCTTTCTTTGCACCACGAACTGTGCGAAGCTCGTCAAGAGCAACAGGAAGACAACCTTTCTTGATATAAACCTTTTCGGGTGCACGGAACCAAAGCATATTTTCCCTTCTTTCTGCAACTGTTTTAATATTTAAAAGGTGTTTAACACCAACGTTTTCGGAAACTGAGTTACCGCCCCAGGAACCGCAACCGAGAGTAAGTGAGGGAGCGAGTTTGAAATTGTAAAGGTCACCGATACCGCCGTGTGATGAAGGTGTGTTAACAAGAATACGGCAGGTTTTCATTCTTGCAGCAAATTCGTTGAGCTTTTCTGTTTCAGTAACTTCGTTAAGGTATACAGAAGAGGTATGACCGTAACCGCCGTCTGCAACAAGCTGTTCTGCTTTATCAAGTGCATCTGCAAAAGATGTTGCTTTGTACATTGCAAGAACGGGAGAAAGCTTTTCGTGAGCGAATTCCTCACTAATATCAACGCTTTCAACTTCACCGATAAGGATTTTTGTTCCTTCGGGAACTGTTACACCTGAAAGCTCTGCAATTTTTGCAGCAGGCTGACCAACGATTTTCGCATTAAGAGCACCGTTGATAATGATTGTTTTTCTTACCTTTTCTGTTTCTGTGTCATTAAGGAAGTAACAACCACGACTTGCGAACTCTGTCTTAACTGCGTCATAGATGTTTTCAAGAACGATAACTGACTGCTCTGAAGCACAAATCATACCATTGTCGAATGTCTTTGAGTGAATGATTGAGTTAACAGCAAGAAGAATATCTGCACTCTCATCAATGATTGCAGGTGTGTTACCTGCACCAACACCGAGAGCAGGCTTACCACTTGAATATGCAGCCTTAACCATACCGGGACCACCTGTTGCGAGGATGATATCTGCTTCTTTCATTACTGTGTTTGTCATTTCAAGAGAAGGAACATCAATCCAGTCGATAATTCCTTCGGGAGCACCTGCCTGAACTGCAGCTTCAAGAACAAGCTTTGCAGCAGCGATTGTGCAGTTCTTTGCTCTTGGATGAGGAGAGATTATAATTGCATTTCTTGTCTTAAGAGCAAGAAGACATTTAAAAATTGCAGTTGATGTAGGGTTAGTTGTGGGAATAACCGCAGCAACAACACCGATAGGCTCTGCAATCTTTTTTGTACCGAACGCTTTATCTTCTTCAATAATACCGCAGGTCTTTGCATCTTTATATGCATTGTAGATGTATTCGGAAGCATAGTTATTTTTAATAACCTTATCTTCTACAATACCCATACCTGTTTCTTCAACAGCCATTTTAGCAAGAGGAATTCTTGCTTTATTTGCAGCGGATGCAGCAGCAAGGAAAATTTTATCTACCTGCTCCTGAGTGTAGGTAGCAAATTTCTTCTGCGCCTCTCTTGTGCGTTCAATAGCTTCCTGAAGCTTTTCAACGCAATCAACAATTTCGTAGTTCATGTCCATTATATCCTCCTAATAATAATTACATTGTTTGGATGGGCTTAGTTCGCACTTCGCCCTCGCTAACTTTGTTATTATTTTAACAACCTTTGTAGGATTATGGAATTCTTAAAACATATAAGCGGTATTATCAAAAATGATAACACCAAAAAAGCACGAAAAAACCGACTTGAGAATACACTCAAATCGGTTTCAAAATATTCGTTATAATATTTATTTTTTTAAATGTTTTCTCTTGGATTCACACAGGGCGGTAATAAACTGACGGTCAAGCTTTGTAAGCTTATATCCGTTTTTATAAATTAAAACGTCTTTGTATACCTTCTTATTATCGCCACATTCCTTTTGAACTAAATTATATCGTTCAAGAAGACTTTGGGGTGCAGGAGAAACCCACATAAATGTTTCAGGATTCATTGACAGCAAATCAAACTGACTTGCTCTTTCAAAAATAAAAATTCTTCGGTTGATATTATCAGGCAATTCTTCTTTAACAACCTTCGAAAGTGGCATTGAGGGAACATAAGGGTCTGCGTGGGCAATTTCTATGTAATCCTTTAAGTCGTCATACGATATGTTTTCTTTTTTTGCCAACGGATTATCTGCACTCATAATAAGAGAATATGTAAATTCCGTTACTAACTCATACTGAAATCCTTTTTCTTCAAGCATTGATTTAAAATATTTATCATAGTTTTCAGCATAACGTATTATACCTAATTTATAATCATGCTCAAGCATATTGCGGATTGTTCGCTGGGAGTTGGTTTCTTTATAAAATATTTCCGCCGCATCACCTGAAAGTGTTTTTGAGAATTCTGCAAATGCTTCAGAAATATAACAAGCTCTGGGAACAGAAATAGAAAACTCCTGTTTTTTAGCTGTACCTTTTTTATAGAAATCCTCAACCTGCTCAATCTGACCGAGAATTCTTTTGGCAAAGTTTATGAACTGCTCTCCGTCAGGAGTAAGCTCCATGCCTTTGGTGGTTCGTTCAAAAATAGATATACCAAGATCTGCTTCAAGCTCTTTAATTGAACGGCTTATGTTTGGCGTTGCAATAAGCAAGGTTTCAGATGCTTTACCCAAAGAACCGAGCCTTGCAACCTCAACGGCATATTTCATATGTAATAAATTCAACCACATCACCACCGGTATTTTTCTTGATTATATCACTAAGCTTTTTAAAAAGCAATAATTACAAAGTGCAGCTACTCTTATTCTTTTTATTATGCAGTAAAAATTTTGAACATAGGTAAACACTGAACACATTTCCATTTTACTTTTACAAAGTAATATGTTAGCATAAATTTAAAATAATTTGTAAGATTTTCTTTTTTCTGCAGTCATATAAGTGAAAGGTGGTGGTAACGATATGGATTTTGAAGAAATTTACAGAACTTATTTCAATGATGTGTTTGTTTATATTCGTAAGCTCTCCGGAGATGAAAATATTGCTGAAGAAATAACAAGCCAGACTTTTTTCAAAGCTTTGAGTTCAATTAATAAGTTCAAAGGCGAATGTGATGTTCGTGTTTGGTTATGCCAGATAGCAAAAAATTGTTATTTTACTTACTTGAAGAAAAATTCGAAAACCGAAAACATAGATAATCTTGAAGTATTAAATATACAAGATTTCACTTGTGATATTAATGAAATAATCAGTAATCAAGAGCAATCCAAACTTATTCAGAATGCTCTTCATACGATTCCCGAACCATATAAAGAAGTGTTTATGTGGAGAGTGTTTGCTGAACTAAATTTCAAAGAAATAGGACAGATTTTTGATAAATCCGATAATTGGGCATGCGTTACCTATCACCGAGCAAGAAATATGATTAAAGAAAAATTGGAGGAAACAAATCTATGAAAAATGAATGCAACATTATAAAAGATATTTTACCTCTTTATGCTGAAAAAATGGTCAGTGAGGATACAGTTGATTTTATTGAAGAACATTTGAAAAATTGTCCGGCTTGTTCTTCTGATTATCAGAGTATGCAGAAAGCAACTAACTTTTCTGCCGAAAGAAAAGAAATCAATGAAGAAGCTATTGTTAAGGTTATAAAGAAACTCAGAAAAAAACTTATAAAAAGAATATGTGTTGCCACAATATCGATATGTCTTGCTGTTTTAGCAGTTGTTGTTTCTCTTCAGGTTTTTCCTGTTTACAGGGTTTACCAACGCAAGTGGGATGATTCATTTACTACTGAGCAAAGGTGGATGTTAGCATATATAGGTACTCCGGGTGACAGAAAAATAGCAATAGATATTCTTAATATGGCAAGTCTTACCGCTTTTTCAGATACTACGCATACTTACGAAGAAAATTTGAAACTCTACGGAGAATTGGGTCAATATGCTTGGGATAAACATTACTTTGAAGAAGGATATGAACAACAAGCATTTTACGAAACACATTCTTTAGAACTTTTATCTGCGCATATAGACAAAGAACATGGATATATGTTTGTTAAATATTCTCAACAAGCTATTGGTGAAAATGGCGAGACAGTTTCAGGCGCTTGGGATATTGTATCTCTTTGGGAAATAGAAAAGACTGCGGACGGAAATTGGAACGTTATAAAGATAACCGAACATTGCTAAAAAATTTTAGAAAAACGCCACTTACAACTTTTAGTTGTAGGTGGCAATTTCAATATAACACACTTTCCTTTTGACTGATATTGTTAACATGCGCAAGACAATAAGCAAGTTATCTAAGAATGAATCTAATCTGCAATTTTATCTTGACAACCCCATTTTTCTATACTATTATGCAAATAGTTGGAAAACCTGAAAAACCGACAAGCCGAAAACCCTTGATTCTACTGGGTTTACGGCTTATCATCAAGGTGCTGTTACCGTTAGGTTCTTGTGCCGAGAGGTGTACAGGTTTGCCCCTGCTACCCGCACCATTGCCCAAAGCCTTATATATCAAGACTTCAGGCATTTTTATTGTCAAAGAAAAAACAATCACAGCAAAAAAGCAGATGCACAGCCTAAAACTATGCATCTGCCATTTTTTTACTTGGTTTCTATCTCAATACCGTAATGATTATGCACTGCAACACGTATATTCTGCATAAGAGCTTCCATGGTTTCTTCATCATCATAATGGGTGTCATCCGAAATATAGTCTTCAATATTTTCCTCTTTTGGAAGTGGTCGATATTTTCTCAATGTGTATTTTGCATCATCTTTTATATTGAATACTATTTCCACAGGTGTTGCACCTGACCCAACTGACACAACCTTACCACTTTCAAGGTTGAATTCTTCATATAAAGCAATTGCATATACAGTAATCGTCTGTTTTTCTTCATCTTTTATGAAGTGTAAGATTTCGTGAGCTTCAAAGCCTTTTGCAGATGGATATTCTTTTTTGTTTCTTTCTTTGATAAAGTATTTACCATTGTTTTCTTTTAAAATAGCTTCACCAACTGCAGTTTCTATAGCATTAATTTTTTTTAGAAACTCTGACGGTTCTACGCCTTGTTCACCCCAATATGCAATAGCTTCATTGCCATCTTTGAGAACTATATTGTCATTTTCAATTTCAATATCAAGAAATACTTCCTCGGTTCGGTCAGAGCCGTTTTCCCAAATACTATCATAACATTTTAACTTAATCTCTCCGTTTTGAGATTTGAAAAACTCAGGACGTCCGCCAGTATATCTTAAATTGAAGGTATTTATATATTCAGGTTCTTCCTCACCAACCTCAATTGCTGTGAATACAATAGTAAAGATTCCTGATGTTGGTCCGTAAGTCAGTGCACAATTCTCATCCTTTCCATCACCATCAACATCAAATGTTGCATAACTTATTATGGCGGTGTATTCATTTTCAACATACGGAATTATTTCTTCATAATCACCTATTCTTTTCAATTTAAATACATCCATAATATTACCATCTGAAAAGAATGATACTAAATAAACCATACCGTTAGATTTTTGAAATACCACATATTTCCCATCTTCGTTTAAAATTTCATAAGCATTTTTTGTTTTCCCTAAATCTACTTTTTTACCTTGCTTGTTAATCATCTCTTTTAAGGCATCTGTTGTATAGTCTGTTTCTGAAAGTTCTCCAATTTCGTCTGTTGTTCCATCCTCAAAGGTTCTATACACAATACCATTTGATGTGATACTGTAAACTACATTATTGGTTTTAGTTTCTTTTTCAGCGCTTACTACATCACTGTATAAACATTTACCGGTTTCATATTTACTGTTAAATACGGAAGTGTTCTTTGGATTTGTCAAGAAACAAACCGCAACGACTATACTTATAACAATCGCAACAATGATAAGCCAAAAAGCAGGCTTCTTATAGTTCAATACAGATTTAACTCTGTTCTTCACACCAACCTCACCGAAGGCAACAGGACAAGCAGCAATCATTCGTCTGTTTATACTGCAAGTGAGTAGAGCTTGTGAATAATCAGCACGCTGCTCATTGTTAAGCTCTTTTACAACCTTTTCATCGCAGGCAAGCTCAATATCACGGCAAAGAAGAATATAACCGAGCCAAACCATAGGATTGAACCAATGGAGAGTAAGAATCAAGAAACCAAGTGGTTTCCATAAATGGTCTTTTCTGCGAATATGGGCTTGTTCATGGGAGATAACATGTTCAATATCTTGTTCGTTCATATTAAAAGGTAAAAATATTTTAGGTTTGATTATACCGAGAACGAAAGGAGATACCACAGCTTCACTCTGATAAATATTGTCACGAAGCAGAACTGCCGTTCCGATTTTGCTCTTTAATCTTATAAAGCTTATAGCTGTATAAATTAAAAGAGCTACGATTCCTATAACCCATATAACAGCCAATATTGTTGTTATATCCACAAAATTTCCTGCAGGTCTTGTAACGCCCTCAAAGTAGTTGCCTTTGAGATAACTGTTAACCTGATTATCTATAATCGTAACACCTGATTCAATCTGAGGTCTTGGAGAATCAACAGGCTTACTTATAGTTTCAGCACTTGGAATAAGACTGAATACACTTTCAAAAGAAAAAGGTATAATAAGGCGCAATCCTGCAATTCCCCAAAGAACGCAATTCACCCATTTAGGTGCTTTTTTCAATATAATTCTTAACAGCACAATAGCAAGAACAATCCAACAAGCAGAAATGCTCATATTGACTATTTTTAAGAATATATCAGCCATCACTATTCTCCTTTCCTAAATCTGTCAATCATCTTTTGAACTTCATCGATTTCCTTTTCAGAGATTTTTTGATGCTTGGTAAATGCTGCAATAAATGCAGGCAGAGAACCTTCAAAGGTTTTTTCTACCATTTCATTGATTTCAGATGCCTGAATTTCATCTTTTGAAACTAAAGAAGAAACTATGGTGTTTTCATTTTTCAAAACACCTCTTTCAGACAAACGCTTGATAACGGTGTATGTAGTGGTAGGTTTCCAACCCAACTGCTCTTTGCAAAGATTAACAAGCTCACTGCTTTTGATTGGTTCGTGCTCCCACAAAATCAAACAAAAGCGGTATTCACTTTCAAATACTTTTGGTGTATCCATTATAATTACTCCTTTGCTCTAACTTGTTAGAGTTTGTATGCAATTACACTCTAACACATTAGAGTTAGTTTGTCAATACTATTCACAAAAAGAAAAGCAGATGCACAACTTAATGTTATGCATCTGCCGATTTTTTACGGTATTACTACCACGAGTTTATCGCCAAGGAGGTTTCTTGTGCATTTTTAGTCAATGCTTAATGCAGTTCTGAATATATTATCAAGCTCACCTTGCTTAATCCCCATTGTTGAAGTTTTTCAGTAAAAACAAAACCTTAGCTTTTTAAATAATTTTATGATATAATAATCAAGAAGAACGATTTAAGGAATAATGGTGAGTTATGAAGCAAAAGGTTTTATGCGGAGCGGATATAATCGCCCGTGACGGCTTTGATTTCAAAGGCAAATGCGGTCTTATTACAAATCAAACAGGGGTACTTCGCGACCTCACTTCAACAATAGATTTATTAAAAGGCTTATGTGACCTCACTGTTCTTTTTGCTCCCGAGCACGGTGTTCGAGGTGACAAGCAAGCCGGAACAGACGTAGCCTCTTACGTTGATGATGCAACTAATCTTCCCGTTTATAGCTTATACTGTGAAGATACAACCGAAGCACAAAAAGCTCTTTCTGCTCTCGATACAGTAATTTTTGATATCCAAGACGTTGGAGCAAGGTTTTACACTTATCAATACACAATGACAGATACTATGATTTTCTGCAAAAATCACGGGATAAAATTCATTGTTCTTGACCGACCTAACCCTTTAGGTGGCATAACAGCAGAAGGCACTATACTCAACAGAGAGTTTTCTTCCTTTGTCGGTAGATTTCCTACCCCTACCCGCTCAGCACTTACTATAGGCGAATTTGCATCTATGATGAACGAAACAGAAAAAATTAACTGTGACCTTGCCGTTATAAAAATGGATGGGTGGACAAGAGAGTTATACTATGATGATACCGACCTCGTTTTCATACAACCCTCTCCTAACATTCCTACGGTTGATACGGTTTTTTCTTATATTGGCACTTGCATTTTTGAGGGTACGAATCTCTCTGAGGGCAGAGGCACAACAAAGCCCTTTGAAACAATAGGTGCACCTTGGCTTGACAGTAAAAAAATCATTGAAAAATTAGGAAATCAAAACGGTGTTATTCTTCGGGAATGTTCGTTTACACCAACGTTTTCAGATTATAAAGATACCTTTTGTCACGGTATTCAGCTTCATATTACCGATCGCAGTTTATTCTCACCCTTTGAGGTTGGAATAAGATTATCAGACACCATAAGAAAAACTCACGATGAATTTGAAATGAACCCATTCATAACAGAGCTTTTAGGTACGGATGAAATACTAAAACCCGATTTTGACGTTGAAGCTTTTATAAACCGAGAAGCTGAAAAAGTTAAAGAATGGCAAGCATATTCTAAAAAATGGTATATGTATTAAAAACAAAAAATGCACGAGACATATTTCATCAAATATGCCTCGTGCATTTTCATTATTAATCATCTTTTTAAAATCAAATCACGCCGTTTTTCGCAAGGATAGATGTTTTACCCTCAAATGAAAGAGGTTCACCGTCAAGAGTTGTTACAACTCCACCTGCTTCCTCAACAAGAAGTTTACCTGCTGCAAAATCCCAGGGGGAAATCTGTAATTCAAAAAAGAGATCTGCTCTGCCGGAAGCTATACAACATAAATCCAAAGCAGCAGAACCGCTTCTTCTTATATCTAAAACCTTGTAAAAATATTCTGAAAGCACTTCTATAGTTTTAGGGAAAAGACTTTTGTCATAAGGTGATGACCCGAAAATAACAAGAGCTTTATCTATCGGTTGAGAAGAAACGCTTATTCTCTTACCATTGCAAAAAGCGCCTTCACCTTTTATTGCATAAAAGGCTTCATCAAGATAGGGGTTATAAACAACACCGGCAACAACCTCTTTACCGTTTAATAAAGCAACGGATATTGCACTCATATGATAATCTTTAACAAAATTAGTTGTACCGTCAATAGGGTCAACGATAAAAGCATAGCCCTCATCGGTCAATTTATCGCTCGAGCCTTCCTCACCGATAAATTTTGCCTCGGGTAAAATATTTTTTAAGCCAAACTTTAATTGCTCCTGAATACCTTTGTCATATTCAGTAACTAAATCTGCAACACCTGACTTAATGTCAATAGCCATTTTCTCTCTATCGGCATTAAGCATTACCTTACCGCACTCTCTTACAAGAGAGCAAATTTTGTTTACTATTTCTTTCAACCTAATCACCAACAATCTTTTTTTAATTGCAGATTATTATATCAACTATTCCGCTTCTTTGCAATAAAAAATACTAACTACACATTCAAAATCACATCCTCATTTTCTTAAGAAAAATACACATACTGATTTGGAGGTGATTTATTTGAATTCAATATGGAGTGAAGCATCAAAAAACGATGGTTTTCCTCAGCTCAGGGGTGACGTAAAAACTGACGTTGTAATTGTCGGTGGCGGTCTTGCCGGTGTTTTATGCTTAAAAGAATTAACTGACAGAGGTGTTGACTGTGTTCTTCTTGAAGCTAAAAGCATTGGCTCGGGTATAACTAAAAACACAACCGCAAAAATAACCTTTCAACACGGACTTATTTACGATAAACTTATTAAAAACGTCGGATTAGAAAAAGCAAAGCAATATCTAACCGCAAATAAAAACGCTCTTGAAAAATTCAAGAAAATGGCTGAAGAGTTTCCTTGCGATTTCGAAGAAAAAGATGCTTTCGTTTATTCTGCAACAGACCGCATAAAAATTGAAAATGAAATAAAAGCTTATGAAAAACTGGGTTTTTCGGCTGAATTTGTTCCGTCTATCCCCTTACCTGTAGAATGTATAGGAGCTGTAAAGGTTAAAAACCAAGCACAGTTTAACCCTCTTGAATTTTTATTTTCCGTTGCAAAAGGTTTAAGGATATATGAAAACACGAAGGTTTTAGAATTTATGCCTGAAAAGGTTGTTTGCTCGGGTGGTACTGTAACTGCAAAAAGAATAATCGTTGCAACCCATTTCCCGATAATAAACAAGCACGGCGGTTATTCGCTTAAATTATATCAGGACCGCTCTTACGTTATCGCTGTAAAAAACGGTCCCGATGTTGAGGGAATGTATCTTGAGGACCAAGGGAACAGTTTTTCATTCAGAAATTATAAAAACTATCTTCTCATCGGCTCGGGTAGTCACAGAACAGGTAAAAAAAGCGCAGGATATAAAGCTTCGGAAGATTTCTGCAAAAAGAATTTTCCTGATGCACGAATTGAATATCGCTTCGCAACACAGGACTGTATGAGCCTTGACGGTATCCCATATATTGGTGAATATTCTAAAGGAAGCGAAAATCTTTACGTAGCAACCGGCTTTAATAAATGGGGAATGACCTCGTCAATGGTTTGTGCCGATATTTTAAGTGATATAATAACGGGAGTAAAAAATCCTTATGCCGATGTATTTTCCCCGTCTCGTTCAAGTCTTCACTTAAAGCTTTTTGAAAATATATTTCATTCAGTAGTGGGACTTATTACCCCGACTGCTCCGCGATGTCCTCATATGGGCTGTGCTTTGAAATACAATAAAGAAGAGCATTCCTGGGACTGTCCTTGCCACGGCTCCAGATTTACCCAAAAAGGCGAGCTTATTGACAACCCTGCAACAGATGATTTAAACAAAGACTGAAAGAAAAAAGAGTCCTTAGTCGGACTCTTTTTTTACTAAACAAAAATATCTTTTTTCAAGCTCATCGTAGTGAGTATAGTTTTCAGCCTGTGTTATAAGATTTTCGGCATCTTTAAAAGGCTTTACAATGTCATTATAAATGGAAACCGCTTTAAGATATGCGCTAAGCTCTCTTTTTATTTTTATGCTTTCCAAAAAGCTACCGGCATCTCTGTTCATAATCTCTTCTTTCACAGCTTCATTTGGTGCTTTGATATTGTCAATTCCGTATTTTCTTATAAGCTTTGCAGACCTTTTCTTAATTCTTGCATTCTTAATAGCATCAGAACGCATTTCCTTTTCGTCTTTAGTGTTTTTAGGCATAGCTTTTGCACTCTTTAATAAATCAGCTGCGTTTTCATATAAGTAAACAGAAGATTTTGAAGCATCAAGCTTTGCTTGTGAAAGCCTTGCTTTACCTGCTAAAGTTGAGAATTTATTGATATCCTCCATAATTATAGCTGCTCTCTCAATAGCAAGATTGTTTTCTTTAATTCTTTTTCTTTCCGCCTTATCCATATTTTTAGAAGCAGTTTCTTTTGTCTTATTAGAAAACTCTTTAGCTTCTTCGATAATTTCCATTGCCTCCTGAAGTTCGCCGTCCTCAAGCTCACCCAAAGAATAATTTTCAAACATAGCACGGATTTTCAAAACACCTACGTAAGCTTTATGCTTGTTTTCGGTTAAATCATAGAAACAGAACGGAATAAGGTTAAGAAGAGCACCAACGGCTGAGCATATAATCAAAACTTCGAAAAGATTGTTTCTGATATTGTCATCGTAAAGCACGTTATAATCGTCAAGCAATCCCATTTTTTCATATACTGCAGGGTAAAACAAGCCTGTAAAGAAACCGATAAAAGTACCTATCATACCTAAAGGACCGAAAAGTCCGTCAACCCTGACACCTGTTTTCCATTGGTGATAATCTCTCATATCGGCGCTTATATTGTGCTGAACAATGTTCCAGAAGGTGTTTATAAAGCTATTTATGTACCAGAGAACACAAATCATAATAAGATTTTTATATGTAAAGTAAAGCACAATCAAAATAACTATATTGATTGAGTTCGCGGTAATAAGAAGATTTCTTTTACCCATTACTTTTATTGCTATAGGGCATAGGAGCATAGACCATAACGCCGCATTACCTATAACGGTATTTGCAACGCCTAACATCTCCTGATATTCGCCACCGTTACCGTAAACAAATGACCAACCGAGCACAACAACGTAACCTGACTCAAGGAAAACAACCCATGCCGCCACTTGAATAATCCAGTAATATTTATTCTTTGCTACCTCTCTTATTGCATCAAGCATTCTTACCGGTTCAGGCTTTTTCTTAGGTAAAATCAATCTTTCTTTAACCTTACTGAAGAAAATTGTACCGATTATAAGACCGATTATTGTAAAAATCGGATAAATAACTCGATAAGTCCAGATATTGTTAAGACCCCACGTAATACCTGCAATAAAAGGAACGGCAAAGCCCGTAATCGTCGGAGCAAGCGAATATATAACCTGAGAAATGCTCATTACGGTTGCTCTTTCCTGAGCATTCGGGGTTATAATCTGCTGAAAATACATATAGCTTTCGTTGTAGAAACACAAGAAAACATTTAAAAGCATATACATAAACCAAACAACTACTGCTTTGGTAATGTACTCCATATGTTCATAAGGAAGCCAAACGAAAATAGTTGTTATAAGAACAATAGGCAAACCCGTTTTCCTTATAAACGGTAAAAATTTACCGCCCTTTAAGTTGTGGTTATCGTAATACCATCCACGGAAAATACCAAGAGGAATACCCACAAGATTTGCAGCGATAAGCATTACGGATAAATCCATAGGCTTTAAACCTATACTCGCACCAACAAGAAAGTTAGATGCGTCAAGACCTATTGCTGAAGCGAGTAATATCGTCCAATAAACGCCAAAGCCTGCACCACTAAGACTCGCAACCTCTTTGTACGGTATATAATTACCTTTTGCAGGCTCATGCCAATATTCTTTAACTGTAAAAATCAAATTTTTAGCTTTACCTATAATATTCGTCTTGTTCGCCATACATTCACCCCAATAAAGAAATCAATTGATATTCTTATTATACTTTTTAGCGAACATAACTGTCAACAAATTAGTTTATTGATTTTTCTTTCGTTAATTGATATACTTAAATACAACGACACTCACCATGGAGGATACTATGCCCCAATTAAAAGATTTGATATTAAATATATTTGAAGATGCAATTCAAAAAGCAGTTTTCAGTAACCCTACTGAAAATGATGCCGAGTTCAAAAAAATTACAATCAGCCGTATACCCAAGTTTTATCAGATTACTAAATTTACAGAAAAACAGGTTTTTCACGAAAATATTGATTTTGATAATATCGCAGAACGTTGTATCGAGCTTTTCGGAAACGGTTTCACTCAGATTTATGCCCGTTCACAAGATAAAGAATACAACGTAAAAATCGGCAAAGACGGCAAAGTTCTTTATAAAACTAAAAATCTTTCACCTGACACTAAAACCGATATTGCAGTAAATGAACACAACCGAAAAAAGCAATATATTTTAGCAGAGGGTGAAATAATAGAGCCTCTTATTGATATGGGTATTTTCACAAAAGACGGTAAGATTATTAATTCAATGTACGATAAATACAAGCAGATTAACCGTCTTATTGAAATTATTGATGATTCAGTAAAGCAAATGAATACTAAAAAGCTTAACGTTATTGATTTCGGTTGCGGTAAATCATATCTGACCTTTATTGTTTACTATTACCTTACTGAAATCAAAAAAATAGATGCTACGATAATCGGTCTGGATCTTAAAAAAGACGTCATTGAAAAATGCAATAAAGCCGCCGAGAAATACGGTTATAAAAACCTAAAATTCTGCCTTGGTGATATAAACGGCTTTAAATGTCCTTTTGAGGTTGATATGGTTATAACTCTTCACGCCTGCGACACCGCAACGGATTATGCGCTATACAATGCAATCAACTGGGGTGCAAAAATGATTTTCTCTGTTCCCTGCTGTCAACACGAGTTAAACAGTCAGATAAAAACCGACAATTTATCTCTTTTAACCCGTTATGGTATTATTCAAGAAAGATTTTCCGCACTTCTTACGGACTCAATAAGAGGAAACCTTTTAGAATATTGCGGCTATAAAACTCAGCTTCTTGAATTCATTGATTTTTCTCATACACCGAAAAACATTCTGATAAGAGCAGTTTTAAGAAATACCACCCCGAAAGCTACAAAGGAAAAAGCCTTGAACGAAGTAAAAAATGCTGTTGAAGAATTCAACGTCCAACCTACCCTATACAAGCTTTTATTTGACAAATAATTAATGCCGAAGGATTCAAAAAAACGAATTCTTCGGCATTTTTTATTTGTTTTTCCTCTATTTGATAATAATCATTCAACAGTAGTAACTTCTTCGCTTTCCTCTTCCATTTTCTTATAATGAATCATTTTGTTTTCATACATAAGATGGTCTGCAATAGAAAGCTGTTCATCAATATTTTGGCTGTTCTCCGTCCAAGCTGTACCGAAGGATACGCTGATACCGTTATTTTTCAGCTTTTCAATAGCATTATTAACGTTCTTTTCAAAATCGTCTTTCTTTACGTGGCAAGAAATAACAACGAACTCGTCACCGCCTATACGGTAAGTATCACCGATAAAGATACTGTTAATTCCGTCGGCAGCATTTTTAATAAGCTTGTCCCCTGCCTGATGGCCCTGGTTATCGTTAACAGTTTTAAGACCGTTGATATCAAAATAAGCAACTCCAACGTTATCTTCAAATCTATGATGCATTTCATCAACAACGCTGTTGAATTTATTTCTGTTATAAACTGAGGTTAAGGTATCCTCAAAGCTTAATTTTTGAAGCTTCGTGTTACTTTCTCTTCTTTCGATACTATCAAGAATAAAAAACGATGCTGATGATAAAAGTGACAAATCCTCATAATTTATTTTCGGGTTATCAATTCCTAAAAATCCTATTATAACCTCATCTTCAACTAAAGGCACGGCAATAAGACTCTCAATTTCCTGCATTTCAAGAATTTTGTAAGTATCGCTGTTTTTATCCACGTCTTTAGCAATGTTCGAAATATAAAACGTTCCGGTTTCTGTGAATTTTTTTATCCAAGTATCTATAACCTCAAGGGGAACGTCCTGCAAAACGTCAATTTGCTTACTTACACCCGTTGCAACATATTCGTATGAATTAGAGGTGGTTTTCTTTTCGTAGTCAAATTCAAAAAGATATGCTCTGTCACCGTCAAAATAATTATTAAGAATTATTAAAAGGCTATCAATAGCTTTATCAATATCACGTTCAGCAGCAAGTAAGGTAATGCAATTAATAAGCGTATCAGAAATTTGTAATTTCTTTTCAGTTTCTTTTTCTTTTATCCTTGATGCTCTCAGGTTAATTGCAGTAACAAGCAGAGTAAGAAGAGTGATTATGATGAAAGAAAGAAACAAAGAGCCTGAAACCCTTGGGTTCATCAACCCAAATTCTTTAAAAAAGTTATATTCAAAAAGCATTATGAAGGTAAAAGCCAATATAATAACCGTACCTGATATCAAAACAAGCCTGTTGATTTTCATATAAGTTAATATCTTATCTTTTTTCATACCGTCACCTGCCTGTCTATCCAAGTAAAATCGAGCAAAAGCATTGAAGCATACCCATTAAATGCTGATTTGACTGTATCATACCAAATTCATCTGTTAAAATTATAACATATTTTCAAACGATTGTAAATATTTTTAAGCTATAACTTGTATTTATCAACGCTTTATACTGTTGAAAAAACTGTATTACAATGATATAATGAACGAAATACAAAGCATAAGAAACAGGGTGTTACTATGTCAACGAATCTTTGGCACAATGAATTTAAAAATGATTGGATGTGGGCTTTTCCTTTAGGCAACGGCAGAGTAGGTGCTATGCTTTACGGAAACCCTGACTGTGAGCAAATAGAAATTAATGAAGAATCCTTATGGACCGGAAAACAGATTCAAGAAAAATATCACGCTTCCCCCGAGGCTCTTCACGAAATAAGAACTCTTATTTTTGAAGAAAAGCTTGATGAGGCTGCAGCGCTTGCAAGAAAAACCTTTTTGTCAGACCCGCCCGTTGTTCGTTCTTACGAAAGCTTCGGTGAGCTTTTCATTGATTTTCTTGATAAGTCACCTTACACAGATTATCGCAAGGAATTAGAGTTAAGCGAGGCTATTGCCCGCGTTTATTGGAAAAAAAGCGGAATAAGCTACAAAAGTGAAGCTTTTGTGAGCCCCGATTATGATTCTCTTGTTTACAAGGTTACGACAGACAACAAAATATTCTCTTGTAAAATAAGCTACATCAGAAAGCAGGATGCTTATTCGGGTTGTATTGATAACAGCACAATAATAATGAACGGCAGAACGACCTTTGCTACTGATGCTCATCATGGCGAAGGCGGTGAGGGTATGTCCTTCGGTGCAAAAATCCGTATTGATACTGACGGTGAGCTTTCTTGTGAGCATTCAAGTATCACCGTAGCAAACGCTACCTACGTTACCGTTTACGGTGCTTTTGCAACCAACTATAATATTGACAAATTTGATATTGACGAAAATATAGACTATCGCAAAAAGCTTAACGAGGATATTGAAAAAGTTTCAAAAGCAAATTATGACGATGTTAAAGCTCAGCATATTGCTACCCATAAAAAATGGTTTGACGGTGTAAAATTTGAGTTAAAATCACCCGATTATTCAGATATTTCCTGCGATGAGCGTATGGACGATTTATACGAAGGTAAATACGACCCCGATTTTTACACTTTATATTATAACTTCGGCAGATATTTGCTTATTGAAAGCTCCGGTAAAAACGCAAAGCTTCCCGCAAATCTTCAGGGTATCTGGTGTCACGATTTTCTTCCCCCATGGGGCAGTGATTTCCACACGAACATCAATTTACAGATGAACTATTGGCCCTCTGAATCTGCAAACCTTTCAAAAACTGCTCTTCCCTTTATAAACTTTATGAAAACGGTAAGCAATTTCGGTAAGGCTACTGCAAAAGAGCTTTTCGGCGCAAGAGGCTGGGTTATTAACCATACCTCCGACGCTTTCGGTAGAACAGGCGTTCACGATAGTGTTGACTGTGGTTTCTTCCCTATGGCAGGTCCTTGGCTTTGCCTTAACCTTTGGGAGCATTACGAATACACAAACGACGTAGATTATTTAAAAGAAATCTATCCGATTTTAAAAGGCTCTTGCGAGTTCGTATGCGATTACCTTATTGAAGACAGTAACGGTCAGCTTGTGACCTCACCCTCAAACTCACCCGAAAATGAATTTTACTACATAGATTCTGACGGAAACAAAAAAGAAAGTATGATGACTCACGGTGCTACGATTGATTTCCAAATCATTTATGCACTTTTCACCCGTACAATATTTGCTTGCAATAAATTAAATGTTGATAAAGATTTTGTTGTGGAGTTAAAGGATGTTTTGGAAAAGTTACCGCCTATGAAGGTAAGCGAAAGATACGGCAATATTCAGGAATGGATAAAGGACTACGAGGAAACAGAACCCGGTCACCGTCATATTTCTCAGCTTTTCGGTCTTTTCCCTGCTGACCAGATTAACGAAACCGACCCTGAAATTTACGAGGCAGCAAAGAAAACAATTGCAAGAAGAATCGAAAACGGCGGTGGCTCAACAGGATGGTCAAGAGCTTGGACCGTTTGCTTCTACACCCGTCTTAAAGACGGCGAAAACACTATGAAGCATTTACACTACCTTGTTAATGAATGCACAGCCTACAACCTTTTCGATATTCATCCCCCATTCCAGATTGACGGTAACTTCGGCGGTGTTGCGGGTATTACAGAAATGTTTATTCAAAGCCATTTAGGCTCACCCGACAACAGAATTGTTGAGCTTTTACCTGCTTTGCCTGAACAATGGGGCGACGGCTCAATTAAGGGTGTTAAAGCAAGAGGTAACTTCACCTTTGATTTAGAATGGGCAAACGGAAAGCTTACAAAAGCGGTTGCACACTCTGCAAATAAAGGTGTGTTACAGTTGAAGCTTAACGACCGCACAAGCTCATTGAAAGCAAATAAAAATGCTGTGATTGAAAACGGTATTCTCAAAATAGAGCTTAATGAAAACGAGTGTGTTGAATTTACTGCATAATTATTTAATTAAAACATTTTTCTTGATGATACAAATTACGATTAAAAATCTGAAAGGATAACCTATGAAGGATAAAACATCTTTAGTTTTCACGGGTGATATCGGCTTTGACCGTTATATGTACGGCAAGTGGGATGACGAAAAGCTTTTATCAGATGACGTGCTTCGTTTTCTTCACAGTGCTGACCACGTAATTGCAAACGTTGAGGGGCCCGTTGCAGAAGCACCTCAAAACACAACTCAAAGCGGTGTACAGCAATTACTTCATACAATAGACCCTGCCGCAATCAAGGTTTTCAAAAATATGAGGGCGGATATATGGAATATCTGCAACAATCATATTATGGATGCAGGAGAATACGGTATAAAATGCACCTTGGAATACGCAAAAGAAAACGGTGCAAAAACTATCGGTGCAGGTATGGATATTCACGAAGCAAGAAAGCCCGTAATACTTGATGAAGCAGGCGGAATCGGTCTTTTCGGTGTAGGCTATCAGCGTGCCTGCCGTAAAGCCGACGAAAACAAGGCAGGGTGCTATAGCTGGAGCGATTTAGACGCAATTCAAAGCACTATTAATGAAATAAAAGCAAAGTGCCGTTGGTGCATTGTTGTTGCTCACGCAGGCGAAGAATTCACCCCGCTCCCCTCACCGTATACAAGAGAAAGATATCATAAATATTTAGAAATGGGTGCTGATATCGTTGTAGCACATCATCCTCATGTGCCTATGAATTACGAAACAGTCGGTGATAAAATAATCTTTTATTCCTTAGGAAACTTTATTTTTGACACCGATTATCAGCGTTCACAGTTTAACACCGAATACGGTATTCTTGTGAAGCTCAATTTCACAGAAAATGAGTTTTCATACGAACCGATGGGTCTGAAAATATTACGCGGTGATGAGCACGTTGTAAAACACGCTTTACCCCCTATTTTTCAAGACGTACAAGAGGACGATTACAAGATACTTTCCCCTCTTTCCGCTAAAATGCATATTGAAGCAACAAAGCGTCAGATGACCTATCTTAAGCCCGAAGAATTCAAGGGTGCTACTGAAGAGAAATGGAAAGAGCATTTCTCAGAAGAATTAAGAACCGGCAGAGTCCCCGGTGAAACCTTAGATTTCTTCATCCTTTGCCCGTTAGCCGAAGAAGCCGAAAAGGGTGAATGGCAAAAAAGCAAGCTTGAGGATATTAAAAAATATATATTAGACCAAATGTAAAAAAATCGCAGTTCTGAAAAATCAGAACTGCGACATTTTTTATTTAATAATCAAAACATATATTTAATAATACCAATAATAAAGAGATGAAGCGGATAGTAAACATAGAAAAACCATTTCATTATTTTATTAACCTTGGGATTTTTACCTCTTTTCCCGTTATACATCATCAAAAGAGGAACTGAAAGCACCACACCCATTTGAATCACACCGTAAACTAAATCAAAGCTAAAAAGATATACGATGGAATATATTGCAACAAACCCCGTCATCCATATCATTTGTTTTTTAAAATTATCTCTGTTTGAGCCGATAGCTAACACGCAAAGGCTTGCAATACAACTCCAGTCACTGGGAAAGCTTACAATACATATCAAAAGAACTAAAAGCATTTTTAACCACACGTTTTTAATCTTTTGACTCTTTTCAATGCGAAGCATAACAAGTCCCCAAGCAAGAGGCCACATTACACTAGTTTGATTGAGAATTTCACCGTAATAAAACGGAATAAAGGATTTCCAATCAACGAAGCTGTTTGATGCAAAAATATATGCAAAATGAGATATTACAGCAAAAACAAAAAGCCGTGCCGTATATTTTTTTATATCCTTTGTGTAATAAAATCCCTCCGCAATAAAAAAGCACATAATGGGGCAGGTTATTCTACCGATAATATGTAAAATCAAGGGCAAAGCTTCTGTTGGATAGCCCGGAAAAGCCGCCCACGCAATATGATCTAAAGTCATAGCAAAAATCGCAATGAATTTTAGTGCGTTTGAATTTAAAAGCTTTAAATTTTTCATTTCAACTTATTTTTTCTTTGAAAATGTGCTTATCAATTTATCGGTTAACTTATACACCGAATTTTCAAGCTCTTTTTCTGCGTTTTTTAGTTCTTTTCGTATTTCAATATTTTGAGGACAATGCTTTTCGCATTTACCGCAACCGATACATTTTGAAGCACCTGCACTGTTTTGCATAGAAGTATTCTGAACGTACTCCGTAAAAGCATTAAAGCTTCCGTCAGTATACTTTCTGTTATATGCAGAAAAAGTACCGCTTATATTGATATTCTGAGGACAAGGCATACAGTAACCACAACCCGTACAACCGACCTTTAATTTATAATTTATAGCAGAAACTACTTTTTTAAGCATTGATTCGTCAAGCTCTGTAAGCTCACCGATTTCAGTAGTTGATGCAGTTTCAATATTGTCTTTTACCATTTCTTCGGAATTCATACCCGAAAGCACAACTGTTACCTCAGGCTGATTCCATAACCAACGGAATGCCCATTGAGCAGGTGTATGCTGAACGGGATGCTCAGCAATAATCTTCTTCGCATCAGCAGGTAAATCGTTTACTAATCTGCCACCTCTTAAGGGCTCCATTATCATTACGGGTATGCCTTTTTCGTGAGCATGATAAAGACCTTTTCTACCCGCTTGGGTATGCTCATCCATATAGTTATATTGAATAAGACACATATCCCAATCATATGCATCTATTATCTTACAAAACATTTCAGAATTACCGTGATATGAAAAACCAATCTGACGAATTGCTCCGCTTGCCTTTTTATCCTCAATCCATTTTTCAATTCCTATGCCCTTTAAACGCTCCCATACCTTGATATCGCTCATCATATGCATAAGATAAAAATCGATATGGTCCGTTCTCAACCTTTTAAGCTGTTCGTTAAAAAGCTTATCAAGAACGTCTAAGCTGACTATAACCTGAGGTGGAAGCTTTGTTGCAATATAAATATTGTCGCGAATACCGTTTTTCTCGAATATTTCACCTATCGCACTTTCACTACCGGGGTAAATAAAGGCTGTATCAAAATAATTAACGCCGTTATTGTATGCATTCATTATCTGCTTTTCCGCTTCACTCATTACGATTCTGCCCATTTTCTTTTGGAAACGCATACATCCAAAGCCTAAAACAGATAATTCATTACCGTATTTATCTAAACGATATTTCACAGTAACCCTCCTCAATAATTGTTTTATATAACTGAAAGATTTTTACAAAGCTTTAAAAAGACTTTACAGGCTCCTTTGAAAGATTAATCTTCAAAACGCCACCGTCAGTAATTTCCTCGTATGTAAGATAAGCCTTATCAACTTTTTTGCCGTTGTAAAAAGCTTCTTTAATATACGGATATTCCAACGGATCTTTATCGCACTCAACAGAAAAGCTTTCTAAATTCTTACAGCTATGATAGCTCTTGTTGAGCTTTAACTCACTCTTTTTGAAAAGAGGTGTATTTATATAATACTTGTTGTCGGCGGGACAAACCTGGGCAAAACCAATCGCAGATAACACAAACCACGCAGAAAGCTGACCGACATCCTCGTTACCGCAAAAACCGTAGGCATCGGTATTATAGCTTTCCTTTTGCACTCGCCTTGTCCAATACTGTGTCCTTTCGGGATAGCCTAAAATACTGAAATAATGAGTAATATTGTGGCAGGGCTCGTTTGAATGGTTATAATCGTCATTCCAAAGAGCACGAAGCTCAGCTCTGTCAAAAAACTCCTCTAAAAGCTCAAGTGTTCGTTTTTCACCGAAAAGCTCACTTAACCCCTTTACGTCGTAAGGGGCAAACCAACCCTGCTGAAAAATATTACTTTCAACGCAACCGTCATCGTAATATCTGTCTTCAATAGTGTCGAATTCGCCGTTTTTATTACGGGGTATCATAAAGCCTTGCTTTTTATCGTAGTTGTCCTTGTATCTTTCTACTCTACTGTAAAAATATTCGGCATCCTCTTTTTTGCCTAGCTTTTCAGCAAGCTTTGCCATAGTATAATCTGCTAATAAATATTCTAAAGTGTCACTTAATTCTTCGGGAATAAAAGCATCTTTAAAATACTCTTCACAGTTGGGTCTTATAGAATGAAAAGCCTTACCGTTAAGCTCTTTTTGAGAAAAAATTGATGCTTTTGCAATTTCATAAGTTCTTTTAATATCATATGTATTAAAGCCCTTTAAAATTGCGTCTGCAATAACAATAAGTCCGGGGTCACCTACCATACAGGAAGCATCTATACCCAAAAGCTCCCAACGGGGGAACGATGAATTATTAATATCAGCAATTCTTAAAAGCGAGTTAATCTCATCGTGGACCATATCGGGCTTTATTATTGCTAAAAGCGGAAACTCGCTTCTATAAACATCCCAACCGCTGAAAACCGTTCTTTGCTTGTAGCCGTCAGCAGTATAAACATTGTCTTTAATAGCAAATCTGCCGTCAACGTCGCTTGAAATTCTCGGGTCTAAAAGCACGTGATAAAGGCAGGTATAAAAAACCTCTAAATCCTTTTGATTATCACCCGTAACGTCAAGTATTCCGAATGCATTTTCCCATTTCGATACCGCCGTTTCCCTTACCTTATCAAAATCAAAGCCAAAATCCTCTTTTTGAAGATTGTTTTTTGCTCCGTCTAAATCAACGTAAGAAACCGCACATCTTACAACAAGCTTTTCGGATAAATCACCGAAGCAAGCCACTATGCCTAAATCTTCGCCCTCAAGAGTATTCAAGCCTTCAGAAAGAAATTCTTCGTCGCTGAAAAATCTCATTTCTTTAGCAGGCACAGAGAATTCACATACGAAATGATAGTTATACGTTATTTTACCGTGACCGTGGCCGAAGCCTCCACCTTTTGGTGTACAAACAATAGTGCCTTCAATACGACTATCACTAACGATATTTATTTTTTGAAAATCTGCTTTTCCGCCTATTCTTCTGGAAAAGTTCAAAATAAGCTTTGCTTCTTCGTTTTCGGGATACGTGAAACGTAAAAGACCGGTATGCTCAGTTGCGGTCAGCTCTGTTGAAATATTGTATCTGTCAAGCTCAACAGAATAATAGCCCGCTTTAGTTACTTCAGTTTCGTGAGAAAATTCTGATTTCCAACCTTTTCCGCCTTTTTTAAAGGGCTGATATAAATTGCTTCCGCTTCTGAGACTTTCGCAATTTGTAACAGGCATTATCTGAAGATTACCTAAATCACCGTACCAGCCTATTCCACTCATATGGTTAAAGCTAAAGCCCTCAATAGTGTCGTGGCAGTAATTGTAACCGCTACCGTTATCGCCACCGGTTACCGTATCAGGCGACAACTGCACCATCCCTCCGGGAAGACATACTCCGGGGTAAGTTTTTCCGCCACCGTGAGACTCTTCTATCTGCCCGTCACCCACAGTACCAATCATAGTATTTACATATTTTGCTTTGCTCATATTATCACCGTCATAATTAAGGAGTATTTCTTTATAAATATTACTATACAAAGCATTAAAAAGCAACCATCTTTTATCAAAAGCACACACCTCAAGGACTTGGAAATCTTTTCTTTTTCAACTTGAATTACATATCAAATAGTGGTACAATTATAAAAAATCATTAGGAGGTAGGCAAAATGGCAATAATCCAGCTTATTATTTCATTTCTTCTTGCATTCAGCCAGATTCTTGCACCTATAAACACAGTTATCTCTGCAGGTGGCGAAGATTCTTTCTTTACTGAATGGTCACAAGACAAACAGTTTACAGAAGAGGATTACGAGGTTCTCGTTAAAAATCCCGAAAAAGATTTCGTTATTCTTAATCTCGCAGACGTTCAGCTTAGTGACGGCGAGGTTTACGGCGATATGGGTGCTCGTTCAAACGCACTTATCACAAAACTTGTTGAAGACACTCAGCCCGACTTAATCACTCTTACCGGTGACAATGCTTGGGATACAATGGCTTATATCGAGCTTGTAAATATTATTGACTCCTTCGGTATTCCGTGGGCTCCTGTTATGGGTAACCATGACGGTCAGGGTTGCGTAAGTGAATTCTGGTGTTGCGAGCTCTTTATGGAAGCTGAAAACTGTCTTTTCCGCTACGGTCCTAAAGATATGGGTTACGGTAACTACATTATAAACATTATGGATAACGGTAGCATCATCCATTCGCTCTTTATGATGGATACCCACTCAAACAGAGACTACTACCTTAACGACGGTGTTGTTCTTGAAGATGAATATGACCATCTCTGGCCTAACCAAATTAAATGGTTCAAATGGGCTGTAAACGGTATTTCTGAAATCGAGGGAAAAGTTGTTGACAATTCTGTTTTCATCCATATTCCTGTTTACGAATACAGAGAAGCCTGGGCAGCTGCTTGGGATGAAGATAATCAGTGTTACCGTCCCGAATATGCAGACACCTCATTTGGTATTAACAACGAATGGGTTTGCGGTGACCCCGTAAATAACGGTTGCTTCGACGTATTCAAAGCAAATGGCACAAAGAACATTATCTGCGGTCACGACCACGTCAACAGTTCATCTATCCTTTACGAAGGTATAAGACTAACTTACGGTCTTAAATTAGGTGAAGGCTGCTATTATGACGAAGATCTTATCGGCGGTACAACTCTTACAATTGATTCAACAGGTAACACTGTTACAGAGCATCATTATTACGACCTTGCAGATTTCTAAACAAAAGTGAAATACAATGCCCTGATTCTTTTTAATCAAAGAATCAGGGCGTATTTTTATTTAATCACTTTGTAATTTTAACAGTTTTTATTTCCCAAGGTCTGAATTTCAACTTGCCGTCCGTTACGTCACAAAGCACGTTTCCTAACAAATCAACCTCATTGGAAACAGTTCCCGTTTTCGATTTAAGAACAGCTTCGGTTTCATTATCAGAGTAATTGCAAAAACGAACTAAAATACCGTCATCTTCGGGATAAACTGCCGTAGCTATAACAGTTTTATCTACCGAATCAAATTCTGCAAACGCAAATTCTCTTTCGGTAGCTTCCGAATAACCGCAAGCAACTGAAACGGGAGAATACTCGTATGAAAAGGCTTTTTTGTGAAGCTCGTTTTCTGTTAAATCAGAATCAAAGGGTAAAATTGCAAATTCATCTTCATAAATACCGTCAAGAATAACTGTACCGCACATATATTCATTTGAATACACTAACGGAACTGAAAGCAAGTTACCTCTTACAGCTGAGCCCATACAACCCTTATTCATAATCGCCAAGCCCTGATTACTATCCTTAAGGCTTACCCAATATATACCGTTAATGTATGTTGAAGATTCGAAAGATTCTTCCGCAGAAACGGGTGTATCAATAATAATACGGTCTTTTTTATACCAGTAATCTTCGGTTTTTCTTACTTGTCCGTCCCATTCAGAAATTGAATAAGGCAAATCTCTGAACATTTTTCTGTTCTTATCAAGACAAAGATTAAGGTTAAAGCAAAGCTTACTTTCGTGGGTATGACCGTTAACTGTAAGCGATTTTTCAAGCCCTGCTTTATCACCTATTTTGCCTATACGCTGATTATGAACTTCAAATTTAGTTTTACAGTCAATACGAGGTGAATTGCCTCTGAATTTCATTTCACAGAATAAAGGTACGTCACCTATTACGCCGTTATAGCTTGCAACAGCTACGTTATCCTTTAAAACTACTTCCCATTCACCACAAGAAGAAACGTCTGCGTCATCTATACAAGCGGTAAAAGACGGGATATTCTTGTTATCTGAAATAAGCTTATCGGTTTTTACATCCTTTATATACTCAATGCCGTTTTTGTTCAACTTAATTTCATAACAAGGTGTAGTAAGCAAGCCATTGTTTTCATCCCAAGTATAATCAAACGTATCTTTTGATAATTCATTGCAACTTTTAACTTTAGCTGTAAACGGCGGTAATTGAATGTGTAAAACGTTATCACCGTCATCAATCCATTCATCAATAGCGAATGAATTTGTATTAACAACAAGCTTTGAGCCTTCGTTATTATCATTTGCTTTAAGAGATTCTTTAATTGATTTCAAGGATTTTTCTTTAACCTCTTCAGATGCTTTTAACGACGTTGGGATAAATCTTCTTGCAAGGTCTAAAAGGCCACAAATTGTTACGTCGTGATGTTGGGCAGCAAGAGCATATTTCCAAGAAGTATCTAATAAGTCTTTTTCCCATTTATTGCCCATGGCTACCGAAAAAGCGTTAAGCCTTTCAGCTATAACAACATCAATTTCAGATTTTCTGACACCGTTAAAAATCTCATTTCCGCAATAGCCCCAAGGCATCTGAACATGGAAATCATTATCGGTTGTTTTTAATTCATCCTTTGCCTCACCGAAAAGCTCGGGTATATCCTCTAAAAGAATGTACTCATAGTTATCTTTTTCTTCAATATGAGCGGTAATCGGCTCAATTTCTTGGGTAAGGTCATCGTATCTTGAAGCTAAAAGAGGGGTATATTTCTCGAACATCTCTTCAAATTCTTCAAGAGCAATACCCGTTGTTTCAGGTAATCTTGAAAGAATCCAGTTATCAACGGTTGTACAGTTATAACCTCTACCTTGTTTATCGTAGGTAGGCACTGCCGGAATTTCTGTTAAATCCTTACCTATCCACCTACCCCAGGCAGAATCAAAGGTGCGAGGGTAGCCGTAGCCCATAACGTGAGAACGAAGTATTGCCGCTTCATACCCGCAAAGCTTTATAAGCTGAGGGGTCTGGTTATGCAAAGCAAACTCCGAAATAGAATATACAGACGGTGTTTTTCCGTAATAAGAAAGGTTTGTTCTTACTGCGTAAATAAGCTGACGTGCATTTGACTCCTCGGAAACAGTAAGAGCCAAGGGCTGCCCGTAGGTTGTAGCACCAAGCCCCACTCTATCAGGATATTCTTTCAAAAGCTTCCCGATAAGCTCAACAACCTCGTTGTCTTCTTTAGAAAACTCGTCAAAGGTGAAGGATTCATAATCAAGACCTATTCTCAATTTAGGATATTTTTTCATCCATTCGAAAAGAGTGTTTAATCTTGGTTTAACTTCATTTTTCCAAAGCACGTAACCACCGTGCTCATACGTAAGTATGTACAACTTTTTATCGCCCATAAAACCACCCGTTTTATACAATTTTATCTGAATTTTGTGTCTGTGATTCTTTCAATTTCAATTGATTGAGTCTCAAGCCTTCTCGGTGTATTTTCATCGAGAATTATAAGTCGTCCGCCTCTTTCAAGACCGTAAGTAAAATAGCCTGCACCTAAGGTCTGGTAAAGGTCAATTCCATCAATATTCATTCTGAAATCGTTAACGTGGTCGTGACCGAAGAATGCGGCAAAAATATCTCCCGTTTTCTTCCAGCTTTCAAACTGATTTGAATAATCCTTTTCCATATTAGGCGGGCAAGGCACTTCTCTTACTCTACCCTCTAATATTTCGTTGCCGAGGTAGTAGTAATTACCGTCTCTTTCAAAGGTATATTCATCATCCTTCGTTACTACCTTAAAGCCGTTAAGCTCTTGCTGTACGGGAATATGTTGGAAAAGAATTGCAGGAAGCGGAATACCGCCGTTAGTTTTTTTAAGCTCTTCCGCTTTTCTTTCATACCATTCAATCTGGTCATCGTGAACGTGGTCGTAGGAATTTCCGCCTTCAGAGTTTGTTTCATAATCGTTAGAATCGAAAAGCCAGATTGCAACCGCATCCTTCTCGCCCTTACTATCTTTAATTGTAACAAGACAGTTACCGCAACCGTAAACGTTTTCATCGTTAAGATTTGAACGGCAGTTATCGTATTCCATATATTGCATCATCTGAAACTCGGTGTGGAAACCAAGCTCGCCGTCGTGATTACCGAAAACTACGCAAAGAGGGATATTTCTTGATCTTATTGGGGCAGTTATTTTCTGAATTGTGCTTTGAATGTAATCATAATTAAATTCTTCCCAATAACCGCTTACGTTATCGCCACCGAAAACAACTAAATCAGGGTTAGTTTTTTCAACGAGCTTTTCAATAACGTTTATAGTTTCTTTATCCTTATTGTCAGGAATTTCTCTGATTTCGTCATCATCCATTATAGGCTCGACATCGTGGATATCGGTTATATGTAAAATTTTAAATTTACCGTCTGCACCGAACTTTAACGGTGCAGGCTCAGGTCTTTTAAATCTGTCTACTTTCCATTTTTTAGGCATTCCTGTTGACATAATAATTCCCTCCGTAAATTAGTGAATATTTATTAGCTATGCAAGCCGAAGTTCGCCGATTTATCAAGCACTATTCTTCGATTTGCTTCCCTGCGCAGAGAAATCGGATGAAATTCGGTTTCGTGTAAACCGAAGCTGTATACAGATACTGCAAGGTTGACACAAGCCGAAGTTCGCCGATTTATCAAGCACTAAAACGCCCAGTTGCCATTTTTAAAGATTGATACTGCAAGGTTGACACAAGCCGAAGTTCGCCGATTTATCAAGCACTATTCTTTGATTTGCTTCCCTGCGCAGAGAAATCGGATGAAATTCGGTTTCGTGTAAACCGAAGCTGTATACGGATACTGCAAGGTTGACACAAGCCGAAGTTCGCCGATTTATCAAGCACTAAAACGCCCAGTTGCCATTTTTAAAGATTGGATAAGCTTTCCCATCTTTATAGCCTGTAATCTCAAGGTCAGGGGCACCTATCATAAAGTCAACGTGAATCATACTGTCGTTGACACCAAGCGCCTGACATTCTTCAAGAGATTTATCCTCAAAGCCGTCAATAGTATCGCAGAAGCCTCTGCCGAGAGCAACGTGACAACTTGCATTTTCATCAAATAAGGTGTTATAGAAAAGAATACCCGTATTTGCAATAGGGCTGTTGTATGGAATAAGAGCTAATTCGCCTAAATACTTTGCACCCTCATCCATAGAAAGCATTTTATCTAAAAGGTCTTGACCCTCTTCTGCTTTCCATTCTACTGCCTTACCATCTTTAAAGGTGATATAGAAATTATTGATAATTTGTCCCTGATATGAAAGAGGCTTTGTTGAAACAAGCTTACCCTCAGCAAAGCCCTTTTTAGGTGAAATAAAAACTTCCTCTGTTGGTAAATTCGGGTTGAAGAAATTACCTGAAAGAGTGTTTTCACCGCCACCGCACCAATGACTTTCGGGGATAAGTGAGGCTTTAAAATCAGTACCGTTTGAACTTTTATATTCTAAATAATCAAATTTTTTCTCGTTGAGATAAGCTGTTCTTTTCTTCAAATCAGCATTATGATTTTGCCATTCTTCTATAGGGTCGTTATCCTTTGAAACGTAAACGGTTTTAAGAATGGCATCCCAAAGCATATTATATGCCTTTGTTTTCGTTTCATTTGGGAAAACCTTTTTTGCCCAAGCGTATGACGGCACTGCCGCAATACACCACTGATCTTTATTCTCAAGGGCGTCACTGTATTTTTTAGTGATTTTATACCTTGCCATTTGTGATTTCTGCATTTTTTCACGGTCTACGCCTGCAAGCCCGTCAGGATCTTCGCTTTCAATGTAAATTCTGCAAGGAACCTCTTCAACCATAAGTTTAAGTCTTTCTTCCTGCCAAGCAGGCACCTCACTTAATGATTTAAGAGAACGGTATTTATAATTTAATTTTGTTACAGCTTGAAAGCCCCAGTCAACCTCTACTCTGGAAGCCCCTGCTTTGTAGCATTCATTTACAAGAATTGTGATAAATTCATGTTGGTCTGCCTCACAATATATTCTTACAGGCTGACCTTTTTTTATATTTGCACCCACTCTTGCAATAAGGCGGGCATACTTTTTCTGCATTGTTTTTGTCATAAAATCGCCTCCGTAAGCTATGTATAATTTTACCACAAGATTTTTGCTATTACAACTGATTTACACATTGTTTTAATTCTTTAGAAAAAGAAAATTTTCATTCAAATATTTTGATTTTATTATTACCCAAAAAACGAAAATTAAAAGAATACCTCCTACGGTAGTTATTAACTCTACCATAGGAGGTAATTTTTATGCATTAACCGAATCGAGATATTTTTTAATATATTCCCAAAAAAGTTGTTCTGCAATAGCCATATTTTCCGCATCCAGCTCTAATCCGTGACCCGAAGTAGGATATGAATTGAGCACGTGCGTTACTCCGTATTCCGTAAGCTTGGCATCCAACGAAACAGCATTTCTATACGGTACGATATTATCCATTACACCGTGGTTTATAACAGTAGGAACTGTATTTTCATCAATATAGTAAATAGGTGAAACGAATTTCAAAGCATCCTTTGCTTGTGCTCGTGTTTCATAGGTATGAGGGAATCCGCTTGCATACCCAAGCACCATAGAAACATACTCTTCATCACCAAGACCGTTATTAGATTGAAGATCTTCATTGTAATAATAATACTCATCTGCTAAATCTGCAGGACCGCAATAGCTAACAACAGCTTTCGGCGGAATTGGTGAACTGTCTGCACGGGAATAAGCATAATGTAGAGCTAAATGACCACCTGCTGAACCACCTGTTGAGAGAAATCCCGAAATTTCAACCCCATGAGATTCGCCGATTGTCTTTACAAGACCCATTGCCTGCTCGATGTCATCCATTAAGTCGTCAAGATTCACATTCTCATCAATATATCTGTACCTTACCGCCACTCCGGCATAGCCTTCTTTAGCGAGTTGTTCAAGTCTGCCTGCAAATTCATTTTCATCTCCGAACATCCATGCACCACCGTGGAGCATAAGAACTATGCCCACAGTTTTCTTATCCTTGGGTATGTACAAATCAAAATAATGTCTTTCATTATCACCGTATTTTGTGTCAAAATAAACATAGTTATCAACAGCAGAAATGCCGAATGCCTCTTCTAAATCATAGCCGTCTGCATTACCGTCACCATTGAAATCACAAGCCATTAATGCGGATTTACCCACAAAATTCTTATTGGTTACGGTTTGTTTTATATTGGCAGTATCTTCATCGGTACAAACACCGTCACCGTTAAAATCACCTGCACCAAACACATCTAATTTTTGGTGACCGTAATAAAGCCTCAGAGCGTCGAATACGTCTAAAACGTTTACTACCCTATCGCCTGTAATATCGGCTCTTGCGAAGGTTACACTATCTTCAGCCGTTGCTTCCGTATTGCTATCGCCTAAAGCCATATTTACAAATATCTGATAATCCGATGCACCTATACTTCTATCGTTGTTCAAATCACATATACTGCCAACAGAATATCCCTCATCGGAATCATACTTTGCAACTGCGTGCATTGGTTTACCCGATATTACAGGAAGAGAACCGTAATTATTGCTTTTCTGTCCCCAAATACGATAACCGTTACCGGACTGAAGCAAGTATGCAACCTCACCGCTACTGAACTGAGCAAGCTCTTTAGATGTAGTACCCGAATCTGATGAACTGCCCCATCTTGATGCACCTATGCCAAGCTGAGTTGTTCCATCAGCAGTTGCAGAGCCGGTTAAATAATAACAGTTTGAAACTGTACCGCCATTATCACCGCATATAGCACCTACATAATAAGCAGGATTAAAAAAAGAGCTTGTTCCTGTTCCCGTAACGCCGCCGATAGAATAACAATTAATTATAGTACCTTCATTCTGACCTGCAATACCGCCTAAATACCTTGTACCTGCAACAGCACCGCTGCTATAAGAATTCTGAATTGTGCCCTCGTTAAGAGCAACAAGTCCGGAAACATATTGGGCTCCTTTAAAATACGAGGAACTGATATTTGCATTTCTTACAACACCGCTACTACCCAGATAACCTATAAATGCGGTATAATCGTCACCATTTACATTATAAAAATTCCTGAGTGTATATCCGCGCCCGTCAAAAACTCCGTTAAATGCAACACTTCTACTGCTGGTAGAACCTTTTACTCCGATGGGGGTCCAAGCACGGAAATTTTCTGACTTAAGCGAGCCGTCAGAATTATAAATATCTATATTGTCACTTATATCACAAGCAAGCCTGCAGAAAATTCCGTTATTCCCGTTATTAACCTGATCTCGGAACCAATACAGATTACCAGCATTTTTTATTGTATAAAAGCCACTTGCATCTTTAAAAGGAACGTCGTAGTGACTGTTATCCGTAAGACAAAAGCCGTTTGATAATGTGCCACCGCAGGTTTTACAGATATTAAGCTTTGCAACTAAGCTTGGACGGTTTGCCCAAGTATAATCAGAGCCTATTTCACGTGCAAGCCAGGATTTTACCACTTTAACAAAATAGAAGTTTTCGCTTTTTTCATACCCGTAAGTTCCTGATGACTGGTCGTAGCCGAAAACCGTTATGAGCTTTGCGTTACCGCAAAGACTTTCCTCAAAATACGCTGTGCAGGTTGCAACATCATCATAATGCGCATAACCCTCTGCATTAACATATTCATTTCTGCCATTTTCTCCAAGCTCTTTTTCGAGCTGTGCCAAGTTATAATTACAGGTTTTGGGGCTCATTGTCCAACCGGGAGTGCAATAATCGTTAATGCATACATCCGTAGGAGGATATTCTGTTGAACAACCACCCAAAGATGACGAAACAGATACTATATGCGAAAATATTTTGGATTTTTCTATGCCTGCATCATAGAACATCTTACACGTGAACTCAATATAATCCGCAATCACTTCATAGAGAAGCTCTCTTATAACCTCAGTTTCACTAAGCATACGAGTTACTGCTTCATCAAAAATTGATTCAGCATCGTAACCAAGATTATGTAACGCATGCATACCGTATTGAGCTTTTTCAAACTCCTCAAGAGAAGCGTAGGTTTTATCTGTATAATCGGGTATCTGTGTTTCCCAACCGGTATTGATACCTGCAAGAAGATAAGCTTTCCCCTCAGCTTTGAGCCTTTCGTAATTTTCAAGCAACGGTTCTATGAAGCCTTCTGTTACCTGCTTTTCATACCAAGCGAGATATTTGGGAGAATTGAAGCATGGGAAACCACCTGCAGTAGCAAAAGGAGTACCGCTCCAGTTACAATGCCATCTTGGCAGCATACCGTAGCTTTGTCCGCCCCATTCTTCGCCCTCTTCTGGAAAAGCTATCCATTCGCACATTTCAGGGTCATCATAAAATTTATTACCTTCATCATCGATGGTTGCATCATGTCCAAATTCTGTGGCGTAATTCGTGCAATCATCCATTTGAAAGAATACGGGTACATTATATTTTTCTGCAAGAGCAAAAACAGTATTAACCTCTTCATTCATCTGCTCAATAGACTGTGTAAGACACATAGGACCTACAACACCGAATGCATACATTCGGTCCGAAGAAGAATCTATTTCCCCGTGAAGAGCTACCATTTCAGAAACATAAGGTTCTAAAGAATTGTAGTGTATGTTTGTAACCATAAATACCACGTACTGAACTCCGTCTTCAGACGTAGCAGTTATTGTACCGTCTGTCGCTACTGAAATACCGCTTTCAATATCATCAGCACCTAAAACCGGTATCCCTATGTACGAAACCAACAGCAACGCCAGTATCAAACTTAAAGCTCTCATAATTTTACTCTTTTTCATAAATACTTCTAATTCTAACGAATCCTTTCTCCCAAATTAACATTGTGCATAACTTTCATTTTAACACCGTAACTTTCGATTTGCAACATCAAATAAAAACTACGTCTTATGTTTTTTTACTTTTTAAGCAAAAAACTCATCAATACAATCACATTTTCATCACTACCAAAAAGGAGGCTCACCTTTAAGGTGTTCCTCCTTTAAGTGACTGTTAAAGTCAGTAAGGCTCAATTTTCTTTGTCGCCTTATTTGTTGCCTTCTTCGTAAGCCTGAATCATCTTTTTAACCATCTGACCGCCGATTGAACCAGCCTGACGAGATGTGAGGTCGCCGTTGTAACCCTGCTTAAGATCAACGCCTACTTCAGAAGCAGCTTCCATCTTAATCTGATTAAGAATCTGCTTTGCGCTTGCCTTTGTATCTGCGGGCATACCGCTATTCTTTGATGCCATTTCCATTACACTCCTTCTCTACGTTGTAATTGCGTTTGCATTGTTATTATGGTTGTTTTATCAACGAATATTTCAAGAAAATTTTTACATTCTCATTCTGCTTTATAATTCTTCACCAAAACTCTTTTTCATTATAAAACTACTTATTTTATTGTGTTTTTGCACAAGTGAAGCACTCAAGTTTTGTAAATTTTATATGATAAATAGAACTTTTTCAAAACAAATTATTTTTCTTGCGAACTTGTTTTGTAAATGCTAATATATTATGGTATTGAACAGAAAATTCCCCAAATATTTATAATCAGGAGAATGTATTATGATTAAAGTTCTTAAATTCGGCGGAAGCTCTCTCGCAGATGCAGAGCAGTTTAAAAAGGTTGCCGCTATAATTAAAGCTGAGCCCGAACGCAGATACGTTGTTGCTTCAGCTCCCGGTAAAAGATATTCTGAGGACATAAAAGTTACCGATATGCTTTACGATTGCTACAAGCTTGTAAAAGCAAATCAGCCTATTGACGATGCTTTTGCTCTTATAGAAGAGCGTTACAACGGTATCATCAAGGATTTAGGTATGAAGCTTTGGCTTCAACCCGAATTTGACAGAATCAAAAACGCTATCGTTCATCACGCAGGTCGTGACTATATTGCTTCCCGTGGCGAGTATCTTAACTCAATGGTGCTTGCAAGCTACCTCGGTTATGATTTCATTGACGCTGAAGACGGTATTTTCTTTAAAGAAAACGGTACTCTTGATACTGAAAAAACAAACGAAGAGCTTACCGCAATTCTTGCAAAGCATGAGCATGCGGTTATCCCCGGCTTCTACGGTGTAATGCCTAACGGCACAATTAAGACCTTCTCCCGTGGCGGTAGTGATATTACAGGCTCAATCGTAGCACGTGCTATTAAAGCAGATATTTACGAAAACTGGACTGACGTTTCAGGTATGCTTATGGCAGACCCCAGATGCGTTGAAAATCCTCAGGTTATTTCAACTATCACTTATTCAGAGCTTCGCGAGCTTTCATATATGGGTGCTACCGTTATGCATGAGGATGCTATTTTCCCCGTTCGCGAAATGGGCATCCCAATTAACATCAGAAACACAAACGCACCTCAGGATGCAGGTACAATGATTGTTTCTTCAGTTGAAGACAACAAGGTTGACACCGTTATCACAGGTGTTGCAGGTAAAAAAGGCTTCTCTGTTATTGCTATCGAGAAGGATATGATGAACTCAGAGGTTGGCTTCGGCAGAACTGTTCTTGAGGTTCTTGAAAACTACAACCTTTGCTTTGAGCATCTTCCCTCAGGTATTGATACAATGTCAATCGTTGTAAACGATGCTGATTTCTTACCTCATAAAGACGCTATTCTCAACGATATTCAGAGAAGAACAAAAGCAGACTCCGTAACAGTAAGCGGTGGAATTGCTCTTGTTGCTGTTGTTGGCAGAGGTATGGCAGGCGTTAAAGGTACTGCAGGCAGACTTTTCAAGGCTATTGCCGAAAACGATATCAATATCAGAATGATTGACCAAGGCTCAAGCGAACTTAACATCATTGTAGGTGTTAGCGAAGATGATTACGTAAAAACTCTTAACGCTATCTACAGTGAATTTGTTAAGTAATTAATTTACTAGTAATTGAAATCACTATAAAAAGCAACTGTCGACCAATTTCAAACGGTCGGCAGTTGCTTTTTGTTGATTAATTATTATAAAACAACTTCAAAAGTAGCTTTTCCATCTGACCAAAAGTCAGTTTCGTATTCCACCTCAATTACCTCTGCATCTATAGGAACTTCAAAATAAACTGCTCCATCCGCTTTTCTTCCGGCAGAGAGTGTCGCACTTATACTATCATCTTCATAATAAGAATCCATCGCAACATCATCGGCATAACAATTGAATTCAAATGTTGAAATCATTCTATCTGTTTGACCTTTATTTTCAACATTGAAATATAATCTAATAATTTTGTTACCGTCTTTAGGACCAAAGTATTGGTTATAACCAGTATATTCTTCACAGCTTACATATGTAATGCTTAAGTCGTTAGCAGTAAGTATTTCTCCGACTTTTACAATTGTATCCTTGTTAGAAACAATATTTTCAACCTGTTCAGTGTTTTCTTCACCCGGTGTTACTGTTGGCTCATCACTACTGCCACTACCAATGGCAAACATAGCAAAAGTTAAAACAACTACTACGGATAAAACCAAGGAAATAATTTTTTTCATTTTAAATCACCTTCAAATTTTTTATTATTAAACCCGAAATTATTATCGCTAAAACTTCGGATATAATATCAATAAAATCAAATGTACCACTCAAAACTCCTATGAATTGAAAAGTTTCTAAAGCAACTCCAATAGTTCCTGTTAACAATATCGATATTAATAAATTTCTTTTTAACTGATATAAAACAAGAAACAATAAGCTATTAAACGAATACGCCCATAAAAAATCGCAACCCCAATTATAAAAACACTTCACAAAAAAATTTAATGTATCATATGTAGGCAAAAACAAAAATTTATGAACAAAATCGTAAACGTATGTATCAGGTTTAAAATAAATATAAAACTGGAATCCAATAAAAAGAGGGAAAAAAACATTCAAAAAAATATAAATTATTCGCTTCCCTTGTTTTTTATGTATCATATTTATCATACCGTTTTTATCTTATTTTATCCTACTTTATACTACTTGTCAATACTTTTAAATAATATGATGTATAATTAGATTTGAAAAGTAGGTGTTGTTATGAAACCATTAAAAGAAAAAATTAGCATCACAATAGATGCCGATATTCTTCAGTTATTAAGAATCGAAGCTGAAGATGACGATCGTTCTCTTTCACAATACATCAACTTAATTTTAAAGGAACACATAAAAAACAAAAACGATCAATAATCTGATTTAAATATAAAAAGACAAGGTTTTTACTAACACTAAAAACCTTGTCTTTGCTTATTTTTATATACCTATTGTAATAATTTCAAAGGGCTTAAATTCAATAACGTCTGTTTCAGATAAAATGTCCTCAAGCATATTAAGAATTTTAACCTTTTGATTTAATTTAATTTTTCCTCTTGTGCCGTTTTGCTCTGAAAGTCTTATTACGGTCATTTTGCCATCTTCACTCATTTTAACCGCTTGTAAATATAAGGGCTCAAATGTGGGCATATTCCAACTGCAATCCGCCTTAATAAGAGGCGTGTTATATTGAAGAGCAAGCTTATTTATTTCAGCTGTTACCGCATCCTTTTCGTGAGGCATAATCATATATGAAAAGCTATGCTTTCCTATATCAGAGGTAACGTCGGGTCTTTCGGTTGCCCTTAAAAGTGAAAGGCTCATTGTATTTTCAAGAAAGCCAACACCGTATTTGCCGTCGTTTATTATTGCGACACCGCCCCCTGTTTCAGACATATCGCACCACTTATGATGGCAGACTTCAAAACGAGCTTGCTGCCATGTTGTGTTACGGTGAGTTTCCCTTTCAATAAAGCCGGCAGAGGTGTCGCAAAGAGCTTTTCTTGTAAGAATATTACATTGGAATTCCACTTTTGCAAGCTTATGCTTTTCATTCCAATTAACGTTATTCTCAACCTCAATTGCTCTGCTTCTTCTGAAAACTCTTATTCTCATTTCCCATTGGGATTTTTCAGTATTAAGTAAAGCCCTGAAGGTTGCACTTTCGCCATCCTTTTCAACAAGGACTACGGGACTTTCTACTGATAACTCGACCTCTTTTTCGCGGTAATTGGGAAGAATATCCCAAGCATCGTAGTTACCGGGGCAATCAACGTAAAATTTAAGCTTATTAAAATCGCCCTTTGCCCATTCTCTTAAAAGATTTTTATCGTAAAGAGATTTAATTGAGCCATCGGGATTGAAAATGATTTCATAATATGGAGTTTCTACTCTTAAGCCGTCAACAGAAATCCACTCTTTGTCGTAGCTTGTCTTTCTCAAACTTCCCGAGGAAAGAGCATCCATACCCGTAATAAGCCAATTACCCTTTTTGCCGTATTTTGTAGCAGTACCATTTTTATTTTCAATAAATTCAATAGCATTTCTCTTGAAATTAAGGGTGTTGAAATATTTACTACCCTTTCCGATAATCCCGTCAAGACCTGCTTCAATTTCTGCATAATCCTTCATAGCATCTTCATACACAGGGTGAATATGAGAGCCGGGAAGAATATCGTGAAATTGATTAATGAGGAATTTTTTGTAAAGCTCTGTGATTTCTTTTGAGTTATCTTCGTTCCTCATTACAGAAAGCATTTCTGCCGTTCTGAACTTTTCTTCAAGCTTGCGGTTAGCCTTTTTAATATCACTCTTTGTAGTAAAGGTACCGCGGTGCATTTCAAGATACAATTCCCCGTCCCACACCTCAAGAGCTTTATTATCCTTAAGATTTTTTTCAAGGAACTCTGCACCGCTTGTGTGAGTGCATTTGGGCATTATAGAAAGCTTATCAAATCTATTCATAAGCTCTATCATTTCTTCGGTACAGCCCGAGCCACCGTCACCGTAGCCAAACATATTAAGCGTTTGACCGCCTTTATCTTTATCAATATATGCTTCCCAATTTTCTTGAATCTGAGAAGGCATATTCCAGGTTATAAAGTGAGTAGGCGGAACGCAGGCATAAACGTCGCTACCGTCAATACCGCGCCAGATAAAGTTGTTATGAGGGAATCGGTTTGTATCATTCCACGTAGACATTTTATTTGAAACGAAATAATCTACTCCGCTTTTTTTGAGAATCTGGGGTAAAATCCAGCTGTTACCGAAAACATCGGGAAGCCAGGCATTGTTTACCCTTTTACCAAACATTCTCTCATACGTTTTTTGACCGTAAAGGCACTGTCTGATAAGGCTTTCTGCATTAGGCACGTTACAATCAGGCTCAACATACATAGCACCTACGGGCTCAAACTGACCGTTTTTAACCTTTTCTTTTAATTCTTGGAATACATCGGGATAATATTTTTCAAGTGTTTCATAAGTATAAGGCTGAGTATGAGCATATTTAAAATGAGGATATCTATCCATAAGACGAAGCTGAATAAGAACGGTACGAAGATTTTTCTGTACAGCGTGAATTCTTCGCCAATAATATGCAACGTCAAGATGCGAGTGAGCAACAAGAGCAACGTCGCCCGTACCCTTATAGGTATCGTTTGAGTAAATTACGTCTTCAATATACTTCTTTGCATCATCTACGCCTGTAAGCTCTTCGCTGTCAAAATCAATACAATTCATAGCGTTATTTAATTCACGGTTGAGAAATGCTCTGTAATCCTCATTGAAAAGCTCACTTTTTGCAATATCAAGAAGTAATTCAAAATCATAAACAAGGCTTTGAACATCTTCGTTTACTGTGCAAATATATGCACCCTCGAAAATCTGACGGCAGCCTCTTACAGAAAGGCTTTCGGGATTTCTTTCATCATCAGGCTTACTTCTGTTGTAGCCCATCATATCAAAATAAAGAGTTTCGTTTACGTTAATATAAGGTGACAACAACATTCTTTCTCTGTTAGGGTCAACACCACCTATATATTTGCCGTTTACCTTCACACAGATTTCTGCAGCAGTTTTAAGAGAAAACCAAAGTTCTTTATCTTTTAAACAGTCTGGAATTTTAACCTCTGCCTTTATAAAAGCAGTGCCGTCAGGAGTAAAATACATATCACCTTTTTTTAAGGGTCTGTATTCGTCTGAATAATATTCAAACTCCATTTCACGCACCTGACGTGCATCACGGATTTCTAAATTCTCAATTTCCCATTTTTCATTATATATATGACGTTTAAGCCAACCGAAGCGAAGGTCTGTCCATTCCTCAGGTCGCATTGAACGTCTTACAACTTTAATATGTGCCATAATACACCTCAAATATCCTGAAAGTAAGGTTTCTTGCGTATTGCCGTAACTTTAACCGTTTTCTTTAAATCTCGTTTTATCTCTTGTTCAATCCAATCAGTGCAACGGTGAAGAATAAGGCATTTTGAGCATTCACCTCTGAAACGAAGAGTTAATTCGCCGTTTTCAAAAGAAATGAATTCAACCCAACCGCCGTCACCTTGTAGCTTCGGTGCAAGAACGTTATTTACGTATTTTTCCATTTTACCGCCTCTTTCGGCTTATGTATTTTTATATAATGAAATCGTACCATAATATAAAAAGCTTTGTCAATGTTGATTTTTATTATTATTAGTTGTATAATAGTTAGCAAAGACTAACTACTAAAGGGAGTTTTTATGAAAACCGAAAAATTCAGAGTAACGGGTATGACCTGTGCCGCTTGTCAGGCAAACGTTGAAAAAGTCGCCTGCAAATTAGATGGCGTAGAGTCTGCTCAGGTAAACCTATTATCAGAACAGCTTACAGTAAGCTTTGACGATGAAAAGCTTACCGAGCAAAATATAATAGATGCAGTAAACAATATCGGCTACGGAGCTTCACTTTTTAACCAAAAAAGCATAAAAAACGGTTTAAAAGAGCAATGGCAGGAGCGTCGGTCAAACGAACAAGAAAAAGAAAATTCTATGAAAAAAAGACTTATTTCTTCAATAGCTTTTCTTGTAGTTTTAATGTATGTTGCTATGGGGCATATGTTAAGTCTTCCCCTTCCCCATTTCCTTCAGGGAACTGAAAATGCGATAGTAAATGCGCTTTTGCAAATGCTTTTAACTATCCCCGTAATGATAATAAACAAAAAGTTTTTTGTTTCGGGCTTTAAGGGTCTTATAAAAAGAACTGCAAATATGGATTCCCTGGTTGCTTTAGGCTCGGGAGCATCATTTATTTACGGTTTATTTTCTCTTTTTATGATGGCATACGCCGCACCGAGAGGCGACCTTGAAGCTTTAGCACATTTTTCTCACGAATTGTATTTCGAATCAAGTGCTATGATATTAACCCTTGTAACCGTAGGAAAATATTTAGAAACTAAATCTAAAAGAAAAACGGGCGACGCTTTAGGTAAGCTTGTAGAGCTATCGCCGAAAACTGCTAACGTTATAAAAGCCGGCAAAGAAATAACGGTAGCGGCGGAGGATATTAAAACGGGTGACGAAATAATTATTCGCCCCGGTGAAAGAATCGCAGTTGACGGTGTTTTAAAAAGCGGTAACGGTTATATTGACCAATCTGCCGTAACGGGTGAGAGCTTACCCGTTGAAAAATCAGTTGGTGATGAGATAATTTCTGCTACACTTAACAAAAACGGTACTTTCACAATGACGGCAACTAAAGTCGGTGAAAATACAACTCTTTCTCAAATAATAAAGCTTGTTGACGAGGCAGGCTCATCAAAAGCACCAATCGCACGACTTGCTGACAAGGTAAGCGGTATATTTGTGCCCGTTGTAATGGCAATTTCATTAATCACTTTTATTATATGGCTTGTTACGGGTGCTGAATTCTCCACCGCACTTTCTTTCGGTATCACCGTGCTTGTGATTTCTTGCCCTTGTGCTTTGGGTCTTGCAACACCCGTCGCGATTATGGTTGGCACGGGTAAGGCTGCTGAAAACGGTATTCTAATTAAATCTGCAGTCGCTTTAGAGAATCTTGGCAACGTGAATAAAATAGTCCTTGATAAAACGGGAACAATTACAAGCGGTGAAATGACTGTAAGTGATATCGTTGTCATTGATAAAAACTATAATGAAAATGAATTTTTGAAAATATGTGCCGCTATTGAAAGCGGTAGCGAGCATCCCCTTGCGGAAGCGGTAAGAAAAAAAGCGAAAGAACAGGGCTTATTACTACCGCAGTCAAGGGATTTTGAAGCAGTACAAGGAAAAGGCGTAAAATGCCTTATTAACGGTAAAAAATATTTATCGGGAAATCCGAGATTTTTATCAGAAGAAAACATTGAAATAGCCTCTATTGAAAAAACAGTTGATGAGCTTTCGAAGCAAGGCAAAACGCCTTTGATATTTGCGGAAGAAAATAATATAATCGGTATTATTGCTGTTTCCGATACAATCAGAAATGACAGCATTGAAGCAATAAAAGCATTTAAATCATTAGGTAAAACTACGGTAATGCTGACAGGTGACAACAAAAACGCCGCTCAATATATAGCTGAAAAGGCAGGAGTTGATGAGGTTTTTGCAGAGCTTCTGCCCGCTGATAAGGAAAGCATTTTACGAAAGCTTCAGGAAAACGGTGAAAAGGTAGCCTTTATCGGTGACGGAATAAACGATGCGCCCGCCCTTACAAGAGCCGACGTAGGTATTGCTATCGGTGCAGGTACGGATATTGCTATTGATGCGGCTGACATTGTGCTTATAAAAAGCTCACTTTCCGACGGTGCAAAGGCAGTTGAATTAAGCAAAGCCGTTATGAAGAATATTAAAATGAACTTATTCTGGGCTTTCTTTTATAATACGTTAGGTATTCCTCTTGCGGCAGGCGTGCTTTACCCCGCATTTGCAATAAAGCTTACACCAATGATAGGCTCCGCAGCAATGAGCTTAAGCTCTGTTTCAGTTGTAACAAATGCTTTAAGACTTCGTTTTTTTAAATCTAAATTAATTATTGATAACAATATAGATGAAGTCGAAGAAGCTTTTTTAAATCAAAAGGAAGGAAATGATATTATGACAAAGGTAATTAAGGTTGACGGTATGATGTGCCCCCGTTGCGAAGCACACGTTACAAAAGCTCTTCTCGCAATTGACGGTGTTAAAGAGGCAACCGCAAGCCACGAAGAAAGCATAGCAACAGTTACACTTTCAAAAGAAGTAGCTGATGACGTTTTAATTAAAGCAATAGTTGACGAAGGGTATGAAGCTCACTGACGCTCGCAGTGAATAGTGAAAATTGAATAGTTAAAAAGTGGAATGGTCTGCGACGGCATTATGCTATCGCAGACCATTTTTATATTGTTTTTAATTTGCACTCTATTTTGTGGCGAGTGAAGTGAGCATTATAATCGGCACGTAGTGCCCCTTAATTTGCCACTTGCCATTTACCACTTGCAATTTAGTTGATAACCTTATCGTCAACCTCTTTTTGAGCCATTTCGATAAATGCTTCAACACTCATTGTGCCCATATCGCCGGCTTTTCTGCCACGTACTGCAACCTCACCGTTTTCGATTTCCTTATCGCCCAAAACAAGCATATAGGGAATCTTCTGAAGCTGTGCTTCACGGATTTTGTAGCCTGTTTTTTCTGCTCTGTCGTCAACAGTTACGCGGAAGCCTTTTTCCTCAAGCTTCTTGCAAAGGTCAAAGCAAGCGTCGTGATGTCTTTCGGAGATAGGAAGAATTCTTAACTGCTCGGGAGCAAGCCACATGGGGAATGCACCTGCGTATTTTTCAATAAGAAGAGCAAGAGTTCTTTCGTAGCAACCGATAGACGTTCTGTGAATAATATAGGGATTCTTCTTTGTACCGTCACGGTCAACGTATTCCATACCGAATTTCTCAGCAAGCATCTGGTCAATCTGAATAGTAATAAGAGTATCCTCTTTACCGTAAACGTTTTTAATCTGAATATCAAGCTTAGGTCCGTAGAAAGCAGCCTCGCCGATACCAACCTTATAATCAAGACCGATATCGTCAAGAATTTCTTTCATAATGCCCTGAGCTTCATCCCACTGCTCCTGAGTGCCGATGTATTTTTCTCTGTCGTCGGGGTCCCACTGTGAGAAGCGGTAAGAAACATCCTCATAAAGACCCAAAGTTTTAAGCATAAAAATGCAAAGGTCAAGACAACGCTTGAATTCGTCTGCAAGCTGTTCGGGAAGGCACATTAAGTGACCCTCTGAAATTGTAAACTGACGAACACGGATAAGGCCGTGCATTTCGCCTGATGATTCATTTCTGAAAAGAGTTGAAGTTTCAGCCAATCTCATAGGAAGGTCACGGTAAGAACGTGCTCTGTTGAGATATGCCTGATACTGGAAGGGGCAAGTCATAGGACGAAGTGCGAAAACCTCATCATCCTTTTCTTCGTCACCTAAAACGAACATACCGTCTTTATAATGATCCCAGTGACCTGAAATTTTATAAAGGTCGCTCTTTGCCATAAGGGGAGTTTTTGTACGTACCCAGCCTCTTCTTGCTTCTTCGTCTTCAACGAATCTCTGAAGAGTCTGTACAATAAACGTACCCTTAGGAAGAAGAATTGGAAGTCCCTGACCGATAGTATCAACAGTTGTAAAGATTTCAAGCTCTCTACCGAGTTTATTGTGGTCACGCTTTTTAGCCTCTTCAACTCTCTGAAGATGCTCTTCAAGCTCTGCAGCCTTGGGGAAAGCAGTACCGTAAATTCTCTGAAGCATTTTGTTATTCTGGTCGCCTCTCCAGTAAGCACCTGTACAAGCCGTAAGCTTAAATGCTTTTACTCTGCCTGTTGAAGGGATGTGAGGACCTGCACAAACGTCAGTAAATTCACCCTGCTTATAGAAGCTGATAGGCTCGTTTTTGCCTGCATGCTCTTCGATAAGCTCAACCTTATAGATTTCGCCGTTTTCCTTCATAAGCTCAATTGCTTTTGCAGGCTCAACCTCAAACTTTTCAAGAGGTAAATCCTCTTTAACGATTTTTTTCATTTCTGCTTCGATTTTCTCAAGGATTTCAGGAGTAAATGAAGCTTCGCTGTCAATATCATAATAAAAGCCGTTATCAATAGCAGGACCTATAGCAAGCTTTGCATTAGGATAAAGACGTTTTACAGCCTGAGCTAAAATATGAGAAGCAGTATGCCAGAAAGCGTGTTTACCTTCCTCACTGTCAAATGTAACGAATTCAAGCTCGCAATCTTCATTAATTTCTGTGCGGATATCAGCCGCTACTCCGTTAATCAAGCATGCACAAACGTTTCTGTAAAGGCCCATTGAAATATCCTTGCAAACGTCTGCAGCACTAACGCCGTTTTCATATTCTTTAACGTCGTCACGAAGTTTAATTTTTACCATATATATCAGTCCTTTCTTGAATATAAAAAAATCATCCCAATTATTACCTGAATAATAATTGGGATGAAGCAATAACTCCACGGTTCCACCCAAATTGCAACACAAGAACAGTGTTGCCACTCGAGAGGTCTTAACGCGACCGAACGGCTACGCTTATCTTTCGCTTCGCATAGCACTCAGGAGTGGTCTTGGGGGTAAAGCCTTCCGTACCTTTCACCAACCGGTACGTTCTCTGAAAAGGGAATTTGCCCTTACTTTCTCCGTCAATGAGTTAAAATCTTTACTTTGTTATATAATAATCCTGTTTTTTGATTTTGTCAACAAAATTATTCAGCAGCTTCTTCTGTAGCTACCTTTTTAGGCTCAATTTTGCCGTAACGGGAGGATGCAGCAGCATCTACCTTTTGCTCTCTGGGCTCTTTAGGAGCTTCGGGAACGTAGGGTGCTCTTCTCTCTCTGTTACCTCTGCGGTTGCCTCTGTCTCTGTAACCGCCTTTTTCGCCACCTTCGGGAGTGATAACAACTCTACGTCTGTCACCCTCACCTACTGAATGAGATGTAACGCCTTCAATTTCCTGAATAGCTGTATGAATTATTCTTCTCTCGTAAGGATTCATAGGCTCGAGAGCAAAGCTCTTGCTGTATTTTAAAACTCTTGTAGCCTGTCTTTTAGCAAGTGCTTTAAGAGTGTCTTCTCTGCGTGCTCTGTAATCACCAACGTTAAGAGCAACTCTCTTATTGTTGTCATCAGCACGGTTTACAAAAAGACGTGTAAGATACTGTAAAGCATCAAGTGTTTCACCGCGTCTGCCGATTATGTTACCGTAATCCTCACCGCAAGTAATTTCAAAATAAATATCTTCCTCAGCTTCTCTTGCTGTAACGCCAACGTCAGTAAAGCCCATACCAACAAGAATTGATTTAAGATATTCAGTTGCTTCGTTTTCTTTAGGCTCAATAGCAGATAAATCTATCTTAGGCTCTGCCTTTTTCTCAGCCTTGGGAGCTTCCTTCTTTGCCTCTTTTTTAGGCTGAGGCTTCTTTTCTGCTTTTTTCTCTGTTTTGGGAGCCTTTGCTACAGGCTCAGCCTTCTTTTCAACCTTTTTAGGTGTTTCTTTCTTTTCTTCAACACCGTCATCGTAGGAAGCTTTTACCTTAGCATCACTACCGCCGAAAAGACCTAAAACTTTCTTTTTAGGGAAAGTAATAATTTCTACTTTAACATCTGCGTCAATGGGTGCGTGAAGGTTTTCGACAGCCATTTTTCTGGCTTCGTCAACCGTTGCAGCTACGCCAATAGCTTCTTTTATCATAATTTCACCTTATTTCTTTTCGATCTCAACACGACGTTTTGTATTATTCTCTTTAGAACGTCTTGTAACTGTTTCGTCAACCATCTGTTGAGCTATAACTTTTTTAGGGCTGTAAATATTTGTAAGAATCACCTGTTGGATAAAGGATAATACGTTTGAAATTACCCAATAGAAACCTACACCTGCGGGGAACATAAATGTAAACACAAGTGACATAAAGGGTGACATAAAAGTCATACAACCCATTGAGGGATTTTTTGCCATTTCGGGATTCTGCTTACGCTGTCTCATATACATATATACTGAAGACATCATAGCAGTTAAGAATGCAAGAATCGGAATAATCCAGATAAGACCGGGGTCCTTTGTTGTAGGTGTTTCTGCAAGGTCAAGACCAAAAATCTGAAATTTATCCTTAAGACCTGAAAGAGCTTCCATATCCTCAGCACTGATTACACCGCTGAGCTTATCTGCGAATTTCTCGAAGTTTTCAAGAATTTTAAGTTCAGCCATTCTTGCTTCGTTAGCATTTTTACCTGTAGCTTCAGCAGCAATATTCATTGCTGTTTTGATTTTTTCAATTGTTCCGTTGCTAAAACGAAGCACGCTTGAAAGAGGTGTATAGATAACACCGTAAAGACCGATCATAACAATCATCTGAATCATAAGAGGAGCGCAACCCATATTAGCCGCACCGAAGCCCTCACGCTGATAAAGAGCCTGAGTTTCCTCTTGGATTTTCTGCTGATTGCCTGCATATTTCTGTTTGATTTTATTAACCTTTGTCTGAAGGCGAACCTGCTTTGCAGAGTTTTTCTGCTGACTGATTGAAGCAGGTAAAAGAGCGCATCTTATAATAACGGTAAGCAAAATAATTGCTAAAATATAGCTATCCGTAAGATTATAAAACAAGCTGAGTGCAAAACCGAAGGGAATTGCAAGAATATCTCTAATAAAATCCATTGAAGTAAATTTCCTTCCTGTTTTTGTAGAAAGAGATTATTTTTTCTCTTTCTTCGGGGGTACGGGGTCTACCCCACCCGGGAAAAGAATATTGCACCTCATAAGACGCCTTACTGCAAGAATTGAGCCTTTAAACGCACCGTGCACGGTAATCGCTTCAAGTGCATATTGAGAACAAGTAGGATAAAAACGGCATTTCGGACTAAACAACGGCGAAATGCGATTTTGATAAAACTTAATCAATTTTATGAGAAAGTCTTTCATTCTTCTTCACTCTCAATTTTAAGCATACCCTCGCGGATAAACATTTCTCGCATAATTTCTTCTATTCTGGTGCTTTTCAGATATTTCGTTTTCGAACGAGCTACCATTACTATATCATAACAAGGGGAAACCTCAGGACATAAATGCCTGAAAGCTTCTCTTATAACTCTTCTTGAACGGTTACGTTCAACTGCATTACCGATTTTTTTACTCGTTGTTATACCAATACGGCAAATTCCCGCGCGGTTCTTTGAGTAATAAATAACCAACGCAGGATCAATTACAGCCTTGCCTCTATTATACAACCGACGGAAATCGGGGTTACTGTTGAGTGTAACGAAATCTGACACATTATTCTCCTAATTCGAAAGAATAATCAATATGTGAGCTGCTTTCTGCCTTTTGCACGACGGCGAGCAAGCACCTTACGACCGTTTCTGTCTGCCATTCTTTTGCGGAAACCGTGTTCCATCTTTCTGTGTCTTTTCTTGGGCTGATAAGTTCTTTTCATTTTTTATTCTCCTATCTATTTTTCAGGCTTTTTTACGAAGTATGAGAAGTGTTAAAGTAAATATAAACCTGTATTTTATACGTCAAGGCATAGTTATACCGGGACAGTTGCACAAGACATTATATAAAAATGCGACAAAAAAGTCAATAGCTAATAACAATTTTACATTTTTAAAAAAAATTATATAATGTCCGATTTTTTGTATACTATTTATAATATATTAACATTTTCAAATCATCATTGATATTTGAAAAATAGTGTGTTATTATACTTATTGTTTTGAATTCTTAATCTTTTTAGAAAATTAATTAGGAGATGATTATAAATGAGTGAATGCACTCATAACTGCAGTACCTGCTCTCAGAACTGCTCATCACGAAAAGAACCCGAAAGCTTACATGAGAAACCCCATGAGCTTTCAAAAATCAAAAAGGTTATAGGCGTTGTAAGCGGTAAGGGTGGCGTTGGTAAATCTCTCGTTACCTCTCTTTTAGCAGTTTCAACCCAAAGAAAAGGCTTTAAAACTGCTATTCTTGACGCTGATATTACAGGTCCTTCAATCCCCAAAGCATTCGGTATTAAAGAAAAAGCACAGGGTACTGAAAACGGCATTCTCCCCTGCCGTTCAAAAACAGGTATTGAAATTATGTCTGTAAACCTTCTTCTCGAAAACGATACAGACCCTGTTGTATGGCGTGGCCCCGTTATTGCAGGCGCAGTAAAGCAATTCTGGACTGACGTTATCTGGGATGACGTTGACTTTATGTTTGTTGATATGCCCCCCGGAACAGGTGACGTTCCTCTTACAGTTTTCCAGAGTCTTCCCGTTGACGGCATTGTTATCGTTGCTTCTCCTCAGGAATTAGTTGGAATGATTGTTGAAAAGGCTGTTAAAATGGCAGGGCTTATGAACATTCCCGTTCTTGCTTTTGCAGAGAATATGTCTTACTTCCTTTGCCCCGAATGTAACACAAAGCACAAAATCTTCGGTGAAAGCAATATAAAAGAAATTGCTGAAGAGTACAACGTTGATACAGTTGCAGAAATCCCAATGAACAACAAGCTTGCCGCTGCAGTTGATGCAGGCGTTATTGAGTTGTTTGAAGGCGACTGGGTAGAAGAGATTTCAAACAAAATCATCGAATTATTATAATTCTTAAACCACTTGTGCAAAACACAAGTGGTTTTTTGTGTAATTTTATAATTGACTGCATTTTGAGAAAATCTTATAATTAAATCAGAATATTTTTCGGGAAGTGATTAAATGTTTTCTGATTTAAAGAAAATATTGTGTGTTGCTTTAGTTTTATTCATAATTTTTCTTTCACCTATAAACGTCTTTGCAGCAGTTGTTACATACAGAGTTTCTGATTTTCAAGCACCAACGCTTTATAATTCAATAGGCCCCAATGTTGACGTGCTTGACGATACTGTTAATATTGATGCTTTAAGAAATCATCTTATTGAGGGATTTGCTGAATGCCCTGAATACGTTGACATTTCAAGCTTTAAAATACCCTACAACGCTACTAATCAAACAGCTATAACCTCGTATATCTGGTATGAAACACCTGAGCTTTTCCACGTTGACCAGCTTGGAATAGGTTACAATTCAACTTATATAACGAGAGTTTACGCTTCTTACCGTTGCACCGCAAGCGAATACGAAACAATGTTCAGCGATTTCAAAAAGAATGCCGACAAGCTTTTAGAGGGTGTAAAAGGTAACAATTATCTGAGTGACGTTGAAAAAGCATTGATATTACACGACCGTATCGCTATTTGGTGCGAATACGATTACGAAAGATTAGAAAACGGAACAATGCCTGACATTTCATACAGTGCCTACGGAGTATTGGTAAATCAATTCGCCGTTTGTATGGGGTATGCACTTGCCTACGATTATCTTCTTTTGCAAGCGGGCATTGACAGTTATTATTGTAGCTCAAGGCTTCTTAACCACGCCTGGAACGTGGTTTACATAAACGATACCCCCTATCACGTAGACGTAACCTGGGATGACCCTGTTTATGATAAAAACGGTCAAGTTTACCATACTAACTTTTTAAGATCAACTAACGGTATCTCGTCAACAGGTCACAATTCTTCAGGAAATATTGATTACAGCACCCTTCCTACAGATACAACCTATGATTCTTATTATTGGCAAGCCTCTGATACCGCTTTCCAATTAGTAAATAATGAGCTTTATTATATTGATAATGATGCAAAAGCTCTTAAAAAGATTAATAATGGTGAAACAACCGTTTTAAAATCTTTACAATACATTTGGCAAGCAGATGTAGGTTCCTTTTGGGGCGGTCATTACAGCAGACTTGCATTTGACGGAAAAAATCTTCTTTACTCTACCCCCGGTGCAGTTTATTCCTACAATATTCAAACAGGTGCTTCAGAAATAATATTCGAGCCCGATTTAACGGCAGGAAGCTATTACAGTATTTACGGCTTCAAATTCGAAAATTGTACGTTGATTTGCGATGTATACAACTCACCAAATTATGAGCTTACAACTAAAGTCACCAACACAAAAACGCTTACACATCACGTTGACAGTGATTGGATAATTGACAACGGGCCTACGACAACACAAGCAGGCTCAAAGCATAAAGAATGTATAAATTGCGGTCTTGTTTCACAAACAGGAACAATCCCCGCAATTTCAGTAACTGCTAAAACTAACTCTACTATAAATTACGAAAACTGCTATGTTTTCACCGATTTATTCTTATGCAGTAACATTTTTGATCTGATAAGCGTTGCGGGTAACACTACGGCAAACGTGACTGAAGCTAACAACGTTTATTTCGGCACAGGCACTAAAATCAATATCTCAAACAACGGTGAAGAGGTTTCCTATCTTACCGTAATCGTTTCGGGTGATATCAACGGCGACGGTGTTTGCAACGTTTTAGATGCAAATGAAGCAGAGCGTTTTTCAACCGGAGCAAAAGAGCCTACCGAAATTGAAATTCACGCCGCAAACGGTGAATATTCAACCTCTGTAACCCCCGCCACCTATCAGGCATTATTAAACAAAGCTTTGAGTGTATAATATATGAAAAAAATAATACTTATTGACCTTGACAATACTTTAATTGATTTCAATGAATGTGCAAGACATTCTATTATTGATATTTTCAATAAGTTTCAGTTACCCTATTCCGACAACGTTTTTCACACTTTTATTACTGAAAACGTAAAAATATGGAAAAGGCTTGAAAACGGTAAAATCACTAAAGCAGAGCTTCGAGAAAACCGTTGGAATATTATACTGGGTAAATTAGGCATTGATTTCGACGGTCATATAGTTGAAGACCTTTTTGAAAAAGGTGTAGCTAAAGGGGCTTTCGCTGTTGACGGTGCATACGAGCTTTTAGATTATCTTTATCCGAAATACGATTTATATATTGTTTCAAACGGCTTCCGTTTCGTTCAGGAAAGCCGATTGAAAATCGGTAATTTCCAAAAATATTTTAAAGAGATTTTCGTATCTGAGGATATAGGAATACCAAAGCCTGCAACAGAGTTTTTCGACTATTGCTTTGAGAAGCTAAAAAGTCCCGATAAAGCTTCGGTTATTCTTATCGGTGATAGCCTCTCTGCTGACATTAAGGGCGGATATAATTACGGGTTAGAAACTATATGGTTTAATAAAAACAACGATGATATACCCGAAGATATAACACCTACTTACATAGTAACGAAGCTTTCGGATATCAAAAAAATACTATAAAACAAGCCAAAAGCGTTTCAGCTATTAAAACTGAAACGCTTTTATTTATTCTGTAATATCTGCAAATTTGTATTTAATTATTCTTTCAACATCGGAAACTAAAAGCTCAACCTGAAAGCCGATTTTGCCTGCACTAAAAAATATTTTTTCATTATTTTTTGCAGATTCATCTATCACCGTCGGAAAAGCTTTTTTCATTCCTACAGGAGAGCAACCACCGTGAATATAGCCTGTAAGACCTAATAAATCCTTTGATTTTATCATTTCTATACTTTTTTCACCTACGGCACTTGCCGCTTTTTTCAGGTTTAACTCTCTGTTAACGGGTACGAGAAAAACGTAATTTTGCTTTGATTTTCCTACTGTTACAAGAGTTTTAAAAACCGTATCGGGATTTTCGCCCAGAACAGAGGCTACGTCCTCACCTGCTATAGCATTAGTTTTAGAATAATCGTGCATTTCATAGGGTATCTTCTTTTGGTCAAGAAGCCTCATAACGTTTGTTTTTTCTTGCTTTGCCATATTATCATTCTCCGTAAATCATTAAATCTGTGTTTTCTTCGCTATATTCAATCTGTTTAGACCAATTTTTTAAATTGTTTATTCTGTCTGTCAAGGTAAGATATCCTTTTTCAGAAAAGGTTTTAATATCGCAAAGCCTTATAAATCTTACAGCTTCAACTGAAAATTCAACCCGCTCTTTTATACTACCGTCAAAAACCGCTTTTGACAAATGGCGATAAAGAATATACGCAAGTATTTTTGAATAAAGCATATTGTTTTCTTTTATTTTGTCAAACTCAATTTCACTTTGCAAAACTTCTTTATAGTTATCGCTTAAGGCACCAATAAATGTTACCCATTCATCGTTTATAGGCTCTGTTTTCTTATAGAAAGCAAGGCTTTTTTCATAATCTCTCACCTTGCATTTTTCATTGCAAAAGCTTTCTGTTTTAGAAAGAATTTTTACAAGCTTTTCTTCGAAAGATTTTTTCTCATCGAAAATAACATCAAACAGACTATCTCTGAAAGCTGAAATAAAAATATATGTATCTGCCTCTGCAACCTCTTCTTTTGTTTCCGATAAAATCTCTTCGCCGTCACTTTCTTGCAGTAAGGAAAAAGGCTTTTCGTTTTCAAGCAAAAGTCGGCAAGCCTCCTCACAGCAAAGACCGAGTCCGCACTCAGTAAAGCCTGCAAACCATTCGTAAAAGCGGGGATGCTCGCGACAGATATCGCAAAGATAATCTTCACCGCAATTAATTATAAGCTTACAAAGGTTATTTTCATTCAATAATGCACATCTTTCATTTTCGCAGAGCTTAAAGCATTTATTACCGTCATCGGATGTAATTATTTTTTTCTTTAACTCTTTACCAAAACCGACTTCAATAGCATTGTATTTTTCCAATGCATTTTCATCAATATCTATTTCCCAGCCGATGCAACAGTTATCGGTGCATTTTTCTGCAATGCATTTGAATTTATCGTAAAAATCAGGTTTAATATAAAACATTTTTAACCTCTTGTTATATCAACAACTTGAATTTTTGTGTCGGTGTATTTAAATCTCACTTGCATATCCTCAAAGCTAAGACCGTAAATTCTTTCTTCGTCGTTTTGGTAAGAAGGTCGCGGGTCAAGACTTAAAAGCTCGGAAAGATTTTTTATCTGAGAAGAAGTAAGAGCTTCTTTTAAATTCTCGGGAATATTAACCTCAAGCTCATAATCCTTAAAATCGTCTGAAAATCCGCCTTTTGCATCAGGTATACTGTCAACATAAGGAAGATAGGGCTTAATATCATATATGGGTGTGTTATCCGCTAAATCAGCTCCGCTTACTATAAGTAAGTTACCGCTTTTGCCTTTAACTACCTCTTCAAGCTTAACGCAGGAAAGCCCTAAGGAATTTGGTCTGAAGGGTGAGCGAGTTGCAAAAACCCCTACCCTTTTATTACCGCCTAAACGGGGCGGTCTTACTGTAGGCGACCATTGTCCGTTATTTTGAGAAAAGCCCCAAACAAGCCAAAGGTGCGAATATTGCTCAATATCTCTCAGCATATTTTCATCCTTATAGCCGTCGCAAAATTCAATAACAGATTTTACTGACGGTGCTAACCCGCTTTGACGGGGCACACCGAATTTTTCTTTATATCCGTTTTTTATATACGCTACAGGCTCAATTAAAAGCTTATCGCCATTATCCAAAACAAACACCGCCTTACGTGGTACATACTGTATAAATATATACCACAAAAGACGGTTTTCGTCAATTTTTCTACATCTTGAATGTAATAATAATTGCACCCGTGTTATCCTCAGAAACAACAGCACTTTCATAACTTTCGGGAACAAAAATATTATTGGTATTCTGCCTTGTAATTACATAGTTTTCGTATGTATAAAAATCCCCTAACTCAAAAAAATTTATATAATCTTCAAAGGTTATTTTACTATTACTTATAATTTGCGAATGAGGTAAGCCTACGTATCGCAAATGCCAGGGTTCATAAGAAATCCCCGTTTTTCCCTCACCAAAAACAGGGTATCTTATTATAAACCCATAATCACCGCATTTTTCATTAACAAATTGCCCTGACTGTGATTTAATAAAGCTTTTTCCTGCAAAATTTTTGACAAAAACATCAATAGCAAGTCCGGTCTGATGCTCACTACAACCGGGATTCTGGGCGATTTTGCCCTCCTCCTCTTTTACTTCCTTTTGTTTGTCATAATCTCTGTAAGCACTCGAAATAAACAAGGTTTCTCCTGTTTTTTCAAATAAAGCTTTGCTCAACTCATCGAAAGCATCTTTCGCACACCTATTAATCTCTACATCTCTTTCTTCGAGATAGATAACTTGCGGTACGTAGTTTTCATTTATTTTATATTTTTCGTTCACCAAAAGTAAGGATTCATCTACTGTTACATTATTATTACATAAAAACTCTTCAAGAGATACTTTTTTTATATCTAAATGCTTCGCCTTTTCAATGCTCCCGATTTCCCTGCTTGAAACTCTTAAAAAATAATCCTTTGCTACAAATTTAATTTCATTTTTGGAAAACAATTCAAATCCTATTATAAGAAAAACAAACGCCCATAATACAACAAGAATTTTTGCAATTTTCCCCATTTTCTTTCTTGTACTGTTTTTAACTTTTATTTTCAAAAAAATCGCCCCTTTACTGTATTAAAACACAGTAAAGGAACGACTTAATTACATAAAAGTTAAGAAATAATTAATATACTTTTCTTTCAGTATAACCTGTATGAAGAATATCATGTGCCTTGTGGCTACCGGGTTCACCGAAGAAATCATCATAAATTGCCTTGATATCAGGGTTGTTGTGAGATTTTCTTACGGGAAGGTTAGCATCGTCATTGTAAAGACCTGCTGCACGAAGTGCTCTGACGTCTTCAAAGTTACGAACAGATGCGGGAACGATAGGCTGACCGCCACCGTTTACACAACCGCCGGGACAAGCCATAATTTCAATGAAATCATATTTCTTTTCACCGGATTTAACCATTTCAAGAACCTTCTTTGCATTTGCAAGACCTGAAGCAACTGCAACGTTAACTGTTACACCGTCAAGGTCATAAGAAGCTTCTTTAACGCCTTCAACACCACGAACTGCCTTGAATGTTGCAAGGTCTGTAAGCTCTTTGCCTGTAACAACCTCGTAAGCTGTACGAAGAGCAGCTTCCATAACGCCACCTGTAGCACCGAAGATTGTACCTGCACCTGAACCAAGTCCGAAGGGTGCGTCAAATTCAGCATCGGGAATAGATTTAAAGTTGATACCTGCTTTTTTAATCATTCTTGCAAGCTCTCTTACAGTGATTGAAGCATCGATATCTGCAAGGCCCTTAACTGCTGAATAATCTGTTCTTTCAGCTTCGAATTTCTTTGCTGTACAAGGCATAACTGATACAACGAAGATATCTTTGGGGTCAATACCCATTTTCTGAGCATAGAATGTTTTTGCTACTGAACCGAACATACCCTGAGGTGACTTACAAGAAGAAAGGTTAGGAATAAATTCGGGATAGTAGTGCTCACAATACTTAACCCAACCGGGTGAGCAAGATGTGATAAGAGGAAGATTTTTGCCTTCCTTGAATCTGCCAAGGAATTCTGTTGCTTCTTCCATAATTGTAAGGTCAGCTGCAAAGTTTGTATCAAATACGCGGTCAAAACCGAGCATTTTAAGAGCAGCAACCATTTTGCCTGTAACGATAGAGCCCATTTCATAACCGAACTCTTCACCAAGACCTACACGAACTGCGGGAGCAGTCTGAACGATAACGTGCTTTGAGGGGTCGTTGATAGCATCGAATACCTTCTGAGTATCATCTCTTTCTGCAAGAGCACCTGTGGGACAAGCTGTAATACACTGACCGCAGGAGATACAAGCAACGTCGCCAAGACCGTATTCAAAAGCTGAGCCGATGTGAGTATCGAAACCACGAGCGTTTGCACCGATAACTGAAACAGCCTGAGTTTTGTCGCAAACTGCAACACAACGACGGCAAAGAATACATTTTTCGTTATCACGGTACATATGAGTAGCACTGTTGTCGATTGCGTAGTTTACAAAATCGCCTGCAAACTTATTCTCATCCTCAATACCGTATTCATGGCAAAGCTTCTGTAATTCACAGCTACCGCTTCTTACACAAGAAAGACATTCTTTCTTATGAGTTGAAAGGATAAGCTCAAGAGTAGTTTTTCTTGCTTCGATAACCTTGGGTGAGTTTGTGATGATTTCCATACCCTCATTTACGGGGAATACACAAGCTGCAACAAGGCTTCTTGCACCTTTAACCTCAACAACACAAATACGGCAAGCACCGATTGCGTTGATTTCTTTAAGATAGCAAAGAGTAGGAATTTCAATACCTACTGAATGTGCGGCTTCAAGAATCGTAGAACCGGCAGGAACCTGATAATCAAAACCGTTAATTTTAATATTTACTGCATTTTCCATTATTAGTTCCTCCTTATTTACTTATAGCTTTAAACTTACAGTTGCCCATACAAACACCACATTTAACACACTTTTCAGTGTCAATTGTGAAGGATGCAAGCTTATGGCCGGGAGCAATGTAATCTGTTCTTGTGATAGCTTCAACAGGGCAGTTTCTTGCACAAATACCGCAACCGATACATTTATCTGCATCAATCTTGAAGGTAAGAAGGTCTTTACATACGCCTGCGGGGCATTTTTTATCTACAACGTGAGCAATATATTCATCTTTGAAACGCTGGTATGTAGAAAGAACGGGGTTGGGAGCTGTCTGACCAAGACCGCAAAGAGAGTTTTCTTTGATGTAGTTACAAAGCTTCTCCATTCTGTCAAGGTCTTCCATTGTACCTTTACCGCTTGTAATCTTCTCAAGAATTTCAAGAAGTCTTCTTGTACCAACACGGCAAGGAGTACATTTACCGCAAGATTCATCAACTGTAAACTTAAGGAAGAACTTAGCGATGTCAACCATACAATCGTCTTCGTCCATAACGATAAGACCGCCTGAACCCATCATAGCACCTTTAGCTACAAGGTTATCATAGTCAATCTCAATATCAAGAAGGTCTGCAGGAAGGCATCCGCCTGAGGGACCACCTGTCTGAGCAGCTTTAAATTTCTTGCCGTTAGGAATACCGCCACCGATATCTTCAACGATTTCACGAAGTGTAGTACCCATAGGAACTTCAACAAGACCTGTATTATTGATTTTACCACCAAGAGCGAAAACCTTAGTACCCTTACTTGTTTCTGTACCCATTGAGTTGAAGAACTCAGCACCGTGAAGAATAATCTGAGGAATATTTGCGAAGGTTTCAACGTTGTTTTCAGTAGTGGGCTTGCCGAAAAGACCCTTAACTGCCGGATAAGGAGGTCTGGGACGGGGCTCACCACGGTTACCTTCGATAGATGTCATAAGAGCAGTTTCTTCACCGCAAACGAAAGCACCTGCACCAAGACGGATAAATAAATCGAAATCGAAGCCTGAGCCGAAGATGTTTTTACCGAGAAGACCGTATTCACGAGCATCGTCAATAGCCTTCTGTAAACGTTCAACAGCGATAGGATACTCTGCACGAACGTAAACGTAACCTTCAGTTGCGCCTGTTGCGTAACCGCAGATTGTCATAGCTTCAACGAGACAGTGGGGGTCACCTTCAAGAACTGAACGGTCCATGAATGCACCGGGGTCACCCTCGTCAGCATTACATACAACGTATTTCTGATCTGCTTTGTTAGCAGCTGTAAAGCTCCATTTACGGCCTGTGGGGAATCCACCGCCGCCTCTACCGCGAAGACCTGAATCAATAACAGTTTTGATAACGTCTTCGGGAGTCATTTCTGTAAGAGCCTTTGCAAGAGCTCTATAACCGTCGTAAGCGATATACTCTTCGATATTTTCGGGGTCAATAACACCGCAGTTACGAAGAGCAACACGATGCTGCTTCTTATAGAAGTTTGTTTCATTCAAGGGCTTAACTGCTTCTTCAGTAACAGTCTCCTGATAAAGAAGTCTTTTAACAATTCTACCCTTAAGAAGATGCTCTTCAACGATTTCGGGAATATCTTCAACCTTAACCTCGCTGTAGAAGCAACCTTCGGGATATACAATCATAATCGGGCCGAGAGCACAAAGACCGAAGCAACCTGTTCTAACAACTTTGATTTCTTCATCAAGGCCTTTTTCTTTAATATTCTTTTCAAGTGCCTCAATAAGCTCTCCGCTATGGCTGGAGGTACATCCGGTACCGCCGCAGACAAGTACATGAGAACGATACATTCTTTTTTCCTCCTTATTCTGTAACTGCGCCTACAGTATATTCAATTACAGGCTTACCGTTAACGATATGGTCTGTAACGATTTTAACTGCTTTTTCTGCATTAACCTGAACGTAAGTAACTTTATCTTTACCGGGTTCAAAAACCTCAACGATAGGCTCGTACTGACACATACCGATACAGCCTGTCTGAGTAACGCTAACGTTCTTAACGTTTCTCTTTGCAATTTCGTCTGTAAGAGCTTTAAGAACGGGACGTGCACCTGCCGCGATACCGCAAGTAGCCATACCAACAACAATTCTGATACCGTCGTTACCGTCTGCATCACGTGCTGCAATCTGAGCCTGTGCTTTTTCTTTTATAGCAAGTAACTCTTCTAATGATTTCATATCATTCATTCCTTTCAATCAAATAACTGTTCCGTGTTTTCTCGTATGTAGTCCTCAATCCAGTTGATAACAGACGGTTCTGAAAGCGGAACGCCATCAAGAATCTTCTTAATATCAGCAGATTTGAAAACAAAATCTTTTTCATCAACGGAACGAGTGTAAACGAAATCTTTATCTTCATTCATTGAAACTATGGTTGAAACCGTAGCCGCTATATCGCCCAAGGGGGTAAAATCGATACTGTCTGTTTTAAACAATGCATCAACTCTTGTACCCACGCCTAACTCAGAGGTTATTTTAAACGAGCCACCCGTTTGCTCCGCCGCAAGCTTAAAAAGAGGAATTCCCATTCCTACCTTTCTTGTAGTGCGGGTTGTAAAAAACGGATCCTGAACATTTTTGACTTGTTCTTCGCTCATTCCCTTACCGTTATCGTAAATACCGATAAGCAAGGTTTTTTCTGCAGTGTTTTCTTTAACGAGAATCTCCGTTAACGAAGCTCCTGCAGATATTGAATTCTGGGCAATATCAAGAATGTTTAATGATAATTCACGCATAACACTCAGTTCATATATTTTGCAAGGATACCGGGTACGTCGTCTGCTGTAATTTTACCGTAAACTTCACCGTTAATTGTGAAAACGGGAGCAAGACCGCAAGCACCTATACAACGGCACTCTTCAAGAGAGAACTTGCCGTCTGCAGTACATTCGCCGGGTTCAATACCGAGAATTTCACTGATTTTCTCTGTGATTTGCTGTGAACCTTTAACGTAGCAAGCAGTACCAAGGCAAACAGAGATATCATATTCGCCCTTAGGTGAAAGTGAAAACTGTGCGTAGAAGGTTGCAACACCGTAAACTTTTTCAAGGGGTACGTCCATACCTTCTGCAATCATAACCTGTACTTCACGAGGAAGGTATCCGTAAATACCCTGTGCCTCCTGCATAACGTGCATAAGCTGGCTCTTATCAGATTTGCATTCTGCAATAACTGCATCAAGCTTCGCTTTCTGCTCAGGTGTACCTTTAAAAGGTATTGTGCTGATTTTCTTGAGCATTATTTTTCCTCCATTCAGAATATGTTAGTTTGCGGTAAAATCATATTTTACCACCTTACATACATTATGAATTATATCACAAATAACGCGTTTGTGTCCATAGAAAAAAACAACTTTTTCGACTTTTTTGATATTTTTTTAACATTTTTCTGTATTGCACAAAAACAATGGTTATTTTTTTACATTTCTATTTTTTTAGAACGAAAAAATACCGTCCATTTTAATAGTATTTATATAAAAAACGTGATATAATTAAATGAACATATTCTCTTTTGGAGGAATTAATATGAAAATAAGTGAAATCAAAAACATTCTTGGCGCAGAGCTTATCTGCGGTGAGGAATTTCTTGAAAACGAAGTGTCTACTGCCTGTGGCAGTGATATGATGAGTGACGTTCTTGCTTACGTTAAAGAACAGGCCGTTCTTCTTTCAGGTCTTGTAAACCCTCAGGTAGTAAGAACTGCTGAAATGATGGATATGAAATGCATTGTTTTTGTAAGAGGCAAAAGACCTGATATTGATATGATTGACCTGGCTGAGCAACGTGAAATCGTTCTTTTAGGCACTAAGCTTGAAATGTTTACCGCTTGCGGTCTTCTTTACAAAAACGGCCTCAAGGGAGGCAGTGGCATATAATGGAGCTTTTATCTTTACATTACGAAGTCAGCGGAACAGACTTCACTTGTGCCGGTGAAGCTTCCGGCAAAATCAAGAAAAATCTTAAGGAATTAGGCTTTCCTACAAACATAGTAAGAAACGTTGCAATTGCCGTTTACGAGGGCGAAATCAATATGGTTATTCACGGCGGTGGCGGTGTTATTGATGTTGAAATTTCACCCGATTGCATCTCAATAGTTCTTGCTGACCAAGGTCCCGGTATACCCGACGTTTCTCTTGCTATGCAGGAGGGTTATTCCACCGCGCCCGATAACGTGCGTCAGTTAGGCTTCGGTGCAGGTATGGGTTTACCTAACATAAAAAAATATACTGACGAAATGATTATTGAAACAGAAGTCGGAAAAGGAACTACTATTAAATTAAAGGTTTTCGTAAACTGACTCCCAAACCACTAATTAACAAACAGAAAGGAACGTTTTTATGGAAACATATTTTCATTCGGTACGTCTTGATAAAGACAAGTGCCGAGGCTGTACTAACTGTTTAAAACGTTGCCCTACTGAAGCTATACGTGTGCGTAACGGAAAAGCAATAATTGTTAAAGAGCGTTGTATAGATTGCGGAGAATGTATAAGAGTTTGTCCTCATCACGCAAAATACGCAAACCGCGACTCATTAGAACAAATTAACAACTACAAATATAAAATTGCACTTCCTGCACCTGCTCTTTACGGGCAATTTAACAATCTTGACGATGTAAACATAATTCTCAATGCTCTCCCTGCTTTAGGGTTTGACAGCGTTTTTGAGGTATCAAAGGCTGCTGAGCTTATTTCAGAAGCTACAAGAATTTATTTAACAGAAAACAACCCTAAAAAGCCGGTTATCTCTTCCGCGTGTCCTGCGATAGTGCGTTTAATCAGAGTTTGTTTTCCCGAGCTTGTTGAAAACATTCTCCCCATAACCGCACCTGTTGATGAGGCAGGTAGATTAGCAAGAGAAAAAGCAATGAAAATTACAGGCTTAAAGGCAGAAGAAATCGGCGTATTCTTCATTTCACCCTGCCCTGCAAAAATCACTGCCATAAAAGAGCCTATCGGTATTGAGAAATCACACGTTGACGGTGCAATAGCTATCAACGATATTTACCCCGTTTTATTAAAGGCTATGGAAAAGCATAGTGAATACGATGAGCTTAAAGCACTTCACGAATCAGGCGTTATCGGTATCAGCTGGGCAACAAGCGGTGGTGAGGCATCAGGTACTCTTAACGATAATGCCCTTGCTGCAGACGGCATCGAAAACTGTATGAAAATTCTTGAAGAGGTTGAAAGAGGAAACCTTGATTCAGTTGATTTCATTGAGCTTAACGCTTGTCAGGGTGGTTGTGTAGGCGGAAGCCTTACCTCCGAAAACCCATTCATTGCAAAATCGAGATTGATGAAATTAAGAAAATACAGCCCTATTTCCTGCAATCATCTTTCTGCAAAAAAGGTGCCTCAGGAATTACTTTGCACAGAGCCTATTGAAGCTCGTGACGACGTTATGAAGCTTGCCGATAACGTAACTGAGGCTATGGCGAGAATGAACAGAATGAAAGAGCTTCTCACCGTATTCCCCGGTCTTGACTGTGGCACTTGCGGTACGCCCAGTTGCCGTGCACTTGCAGAAGACGTTGTAAGAGGCTTTACAACAGAGCATGATTGCGTTTTCAGAGCAAGACAGGAAATTCAGGAAATTGATAATAACGAGGAATTAGAAAGACTTATTCCCGCCCCATTCAGATTAGAGGATTGATAATATGACTGTAAAACAACTTCAGGAAAAGCTTGAGCTCACCTTTTTATGCGGTGAAGAAATTGCCGAAAACAGAGAAGCCGAGGGGTGTTACTGCGGTGACCTTTTAAGCTGGGTAATGTCAAGAGCAAGCGAAAACGACGTATGGCTTACCGTTATGGGCAACATTAACTCTATTGGTGTTGCAGTGCTTGCAGACGTAGCTTGTATTGTGCTTACCGAAAACGCTTCTCTTGATGAGGATGCAAAAAAAAGAGCATTAGAAAATGACGTTATAATTCTCACAACAAGCAAAAACTCTTATCAGATTGCTTCGGAGATTTCAAAATTAATATGAAATTATACTACGATTTTCATATGCATTCTTGTTTGAGCCCATGTGGCGACGAGGATATGACACCGCAAAACATTGTTAATATGTCAAAGCTGATGGGCTTTGATGTTATCGCTCTTACCGACCATAACACAGCAAAAAACTGCCCTGCGGTAAAGGCTGCTGCTGAAAAAGCAGGTATAACCTTTATACCCGGCATGGAGCTATGCACATCAGAGGAAGTACATATCGTATGCCTTTTTTACACTTTAGAGGATGCCCTTGGTTTTTCTGATTACGTGCACTCAACACTTCCACCGGTAAAGAACAAACCGAAGATTTTCGGTGAGCAATTGATTTGCGATGAAAACGATAACGTTATCGGTCAAGAGGAAACACTTTTAGTTACAGCAAGCAACATAAGCACCGCAAAGGTTGTCAGAACAGTTGCCGAATACGGTGGCATTTGCTACCCTGCCCATATCGACAGAAGCTCTTTTAGTATACTGTCAAACTTAGGTACTATTGATGAGTATTTCGGTTTTTCCTGTGCAGAAATTTTTGATATTAGTAAAGAAGCGGAGCTAAAAGAAAAACACCCATATCTGAATAAATTAAAAATAATTTCGGACTCAGATGCTCACTATCTTGAAAATATGCGACTCCCCGAGCAAACAATAGAAGTCGAAGAAAATACAGTTAAAGCTATTCTTGATTATTTGAAATAAAAACAAAAAATCTGCATCAGCAATTTGCTGATGCAGATTTTATATTTTATTATTCAATTTTTAAATTGATATAGCGGTTATATTAAAGAGTACCGTTTACAACATAATAATTAGCACCGTAGAAATTAACATATCCTGTATAATTCCAAGCAACCGTACCACCTTTTACATAATACCATGTACCGTAGAAATAAACTAAAGTATCGCTATACCAGTTTATTGAACCATATTCTACATAATACCATGTTCCGTTATAGTAAACTAATGTTGTTGCATTGAAATTAACTTTACCGTTCTCTACATAGAACCAAGTATTGTTGTAGTAAACCAAGGTTGTTGCATTAAAATTAACCTTACCGTTTTCTACATAATACCAATCGCCATAGAAGTAAACTAAGGTTGTTGCATTGAAGTTAACCTTACCGTTTTCTACATAATACCAGTCGCCATAGAAATAGAATAAGGTTGTTACATTGAAATTCACCTTACCGTACTCTACATAGTACCAATCGCCGTAGAAATAGCATAACGTTGTTGCATTGAAGTTAACCTTACCATTTTCTACATAGTACCAGTCGCCATAGAAGTAGCATAACGTTGTTGCATTGAAGTTAACCTTACCGTTTTCTACATAATACCATTCACCATAGAAGTAAAATAAGGTTATCGCATCAAAATTAACTTTACCGTTTTCCACGTAGTACCAATCGCCGTAGAAATAAACAAGGTTAGTATAATTCCAATTCACAGTGCCATTTTCAACGTAGTACCAATCGCCTGAATAATTTACAAGCGTATCATTGCCCGTGGGATCAAGCTTACCGCCTTTAACATAACACCATTCGCCATCAATCAATGCAAGTGAATCACCGTTCAAATTAAGACAACCGGCGGAAACATAATAGTATTCGTTATTTAAAGGAACAAAACCGTTATAGTTCCAGTCAACATACCCGTTTGCTACGTAATAATACGATCCATTGTAATAAACAAGACCTCTGTAAGCATAGTTGTAGCTTGTACCTACAATACATCTCCAAGTATTGTTTACATAACGGAGTGAAGCAACATCCTTAGCAACAACTGAAACCTTTTTGCCTACCTGGTCAAATGCAGAGTAAGAATCACCGTAACAAGCCTGAACAGTATATTCATAATCATTGGTATAGAAAACCTTTGAATCGTTGTAACTGTTCTTTGAACCTGCAACTGTATCTAAAAGCTCCCATTCTGTAGCATTACAAGCTTTTCTGTAAATGTTGTATGTGTCCACACCATCAATTTTACCCCAAGTAAGAGTAACGTAGCCTCTGGTGCTTGAAAGCTCTGCAATTTTTATTTCAGGTGCAGAAAGATATCTGATACTAATCTCTGCAGGCTCACTGTATGTAACACCACCGCGAGCATAAACAGTATAGTAATTATCCTGGCCTGCAGTTGCCGAAGTATGAACGTAGGTTGTTTCATCAGTATTTAATCTTGCTATTTCCTGATATGAGCCTGAACCCACTTTGTGGTATACAACATATTCATCAGCACCTGCAACCTGATTCCATGAAAGCTCAATACCTTCAAAAACATTTTCGGCTGTAAGACCTGTAGGTGCAGAAAGATATTTTACCCAAACACCTTCGTCGTCAAACAAGGATGTTTTGTCTCCGATAACGGAAACAACTGAATATCCGTATGTTTCACCGCCGATAACATCAAAATCATCGTATGTATTAACATCGATTGAATCTAAAAGCTCCCATTCTTCGTTTTCAACACTGTATTTGTAAACATCATAAAGCTCAACACCGTTTACTTTTTTCCAGGAAAGAGTAATCTTATCGCCGTATGCAACTGCACTATTTATAACGGGAGCTGCTATATAGAATATTTCTTCTGAAGGCTCTGAATTTTCTGCTTCGTAAATACCACCGTCGCTGAGTGTAGCAACAGCATAAACATAGGTTAATCCTGAGGCAACTCTCATATCGCGATATTCGGTAACATCAGAGCTACCTATAGCAGACCAACCGGTTGACTCAACTTCTTTTCTGAAAATCTTGTAACCGTCTGCAAAATCAACTGCATCCCATTTAACAATTACACAGTTTTTTCCTAATTCAGTTGTTACATTTTTTGTAACAGCAAGTTTTTTAACTGTAGTGCAATTATCTCCTATAACACTTTCTGTTAATGAATTTACAGACTGAATATAGTAGTTGTATAATTCACCGTTAATAACATCTTCATCAACGAATTCAACGTCAGTAATATTTTCAACAAAGGCATAGCTTTCTTCAGATGCATTTTTCTTATATACGTTATAGCTTTCAGCTCCGTTAACCTCATCCCAGGTTAATGTGATAGCTTCATCAGAAATAGCTGCATATACGTCATCAGGTGAACCTAAGAAAACAAGTTCTTTGGGGTCTGCGGATGTTTCAGCAAGGTAGCCATCGCTATGAGCTTTTACGGTAAAGAAATATTTTTTACCGCTTTCAAGCGTCTTACTATGACATGTGGTTTCGGTTACAGTTTTTACAAAAGACCATTCCTCGTCACCCTCTGCCATCTGATAAAGGCTATAAGAGTCGGCATTTTCAAGTGCAGTCCAGGAAACCTGTGCACCTGTCTCTGTCATTACTGCATCAATAAAGTCAATCGTACCGAAATACTTACCCTTAACACCGCTTTCACCATGCGGAACGCTACCGTAGCTATTGTAAGGCTCTGCAACGTATTCAAAAACCTTGCCTAAATCATCGCCCTCAATTTTATCAACGTAGCTTGTTTCGGGTGCAAGAACCTGTTCAGCAATTACCGTCCATTCAGTTGCACCCTCTGCTTTACGGTAAACCTTATACCATTCAGCACCGGTGACTTCATCCCAAACGAATTTGAGTCCGTCTGTGTTTGAAAGTACCTCTTTATTCTTAACAGCATTAAGAGTTAAAAATGAATCCTCTGCAAAAACAACGGGGGGTGTTGCTTTAGTTTTATCGTTAGAAGCATCGCCGTCATCGGAAATATATTCTACACATTCAAAGCTGACAGCCGTTGTAGGACGGTTATCTGCTATGGCTTTAAACGTTACCTTTACAAAGGAAATCGCTGAATCACCTACAGCAACCCCGTTAGGATTGAAAAAAGCCATAACGAATTTATCGGTTGATGCATTAACACCTTTTTCATAAACACCATCAACGTTAGGATTAAATTCACCGTAGTTGTTCTTCACACCAACCGGGCCGCTTTTTTCCTCAACAACCTCAACAACATCACTGTCGTAACCGAAATTCAAGATAATTGAATTAATCTTAGGCTGATTGGGATTCAATGAAACGTAATATGTAATTTCATCATTATTAAAGCCCGTATTTGTGATTGTGAAGTATTCACTTACCTCTGCCGCAGAAGCCTGTACAAAGGTTACACTGAAAACTGATACAATCATCAATAAACTCAAAAGCAAAGATACAGCTTTTTTCAAAACAATTCCTCCTAAAAGAAAACTAAAATTATACATTATAAATATATCATAAACCAGAATATACTGTCAACGAAATTATACAAAAAGAATTGTAAACATTCTAAGACAGATATAAAAAAGTGGCTGTAAAAACAATTGTTTTTTACAGCCACTAAAAACAAATATACGACTTCTATAAAAGCATCTTTATTCGCGTTTTACACCGAATTAAGAATATGCCATTGATGTTTATATATTCACTCGCTTATTTCTACCAATGTTGCTATGCCGTCAACAACGTCATAGGTGTTGCCATCCTCTTCTATTGTTCCGTTAAAAGTCAAATCGCAACTACCATTAACAACATAATACATTATATCCTCATGTTCTACAAGCCCTGTATACGACCATGCAATTTTGCCATCAACTATATAATACCATACATCATAGAAATAGAATAATGTTGTTGCATCAAAGTTCACTATACCATCTTCTACATAATACCATTCGCCGCAGAAGTAGCTCAACGTTGTTGCATTGTAGTTTACTTTACCATACTCTACATAATACCAATCACCGTTGAAATAACACAATGTTATTGCATTAAAGTTTACTTTACCGTTTTCTACGTAATACCATTCATCGTAGAATTCAACTATTGTTGTTGCATTAAAGTTTACTTTACCGTTTTCTACGTAATACCATTCATTGTAGAAATAGAACAAGGTTGTCATGTTAAAGTTTACTTTACCATTTTCTACATAGTACCAATCGCCGCAGAAATAAACCAAGGTTGTCGCATTAAAGTTTACTTTACCATAC
>JAGBCU010000005.1 GCA_017937865.1 Clostridia bacterium
CACTCGAGGTACCTTTGTACATCTTCGGGGTAAAGAACACGCCATTCTGCAGGCTTCTTGACAGTCTGTACTTAAAGTAGCAATAACCCCGCATAAAAGTATAAAAGATGGTAACAAGTTTTCGGCTTGTTACCATCTTTTTTTGTTTAACAGTTTATTTCTTATGCAAAAGGATTTTCTGTTTTGTAGGGAAGTGATTTCGGCTGATTATAACCGATATCAGCTACTCCTAAGTATTTGAATACCTCGAATATTGCTTTACCGTGGTGACCGAAAGCAACTGCTCCGTGATGAGGGAAGTTACCTTGGATAAGCACGTGACGGTAGAATCTGCCCATTTCTTTAATTGCAAATACGCCTATACCACCAAATGAACGAGTAGCAACGGGAAGTACCTCACCCTCTGCAACGTAAGCACGAAGCTTACTGTCAGCAGTAGACTGAAGACGGAAGAAGGTAATATCACCGGGAGCGATGTCACCCTCAAGAGTACCGTTTGTGTACTCCTTGGGATGAGTTCTTGCCATAATTTTCTGATATTTTATTTCGCAGAAGCTAAGCTTACAGGAGGGGGTATTACCGCAATGGAAGCCCATAAAAGTATCTGTAAAGCTATAATCGGTTTTGCCCTTGATTTCTGCATCAAACATATCGTGAGGAACGCTGTTATTGATATCAAGAAGAGTAACTGCATCCTCGCTGATGCATGCACCTATGTATTCTGAAAGCGCGCCGTAGATATCAACCTCGCAAGAAACGGGGATACCTCTTGATGCAAGACGGCTGTTTACGTAGCAAGGAACGAATTTGAATTCTGTCTGGAATGCGGGCCAGCATTTACCTGCAATAGCAACGTATTCTCTTGAACCCTTGTGAGCTTCAACCCAATCAAGAAGAGTAAGCTCATACTGAGCAAGCTTCTCAAGGATTTCAGGCTTTTTGTTGCCTGCGCCAAGCTCGTTTTCCATATCCTTAACAACTTCGGGAATTCTTTCATCACCTGCGTGAGCATTAAATGAAGAGAAAAGGTCAAGCTCGCTGTTTTCTTCAATTTCAACACCTAAATCGTGAAGACATTTAATAGGTGCATTACAAGCGAGGAAATCCTGAGGACGAGGACCGAAAGAAATGATTTTAAGATTCTTAAGAGCAAGAACGGTTCTTGCGATAGGAAGGAAATCCTTAATCATATCTGCACATTCTTTAGCATCGCCAACAGAGTATTCGGGGATATATGCTTTAATATTACGGAGCGCAAGGTTATAGCTTAAATTAAGCACACCGCAATAAGCATCGCCTCTGCCGTCGAGAAGGTCATTCTGACTTTCTTCTGCAGCGGCACAGTACATTACGGGTCCTCCGAAATGCCTTGCAAGTAAGGTTTCGGAGCTTTCGGGACCGAAATTACCAAGGTAAATAACAAGAGCGTTACAACCTGCTTTTTTAACGTCGTCAACGGCGTTAAGCATATCCTTTTCATTTTCAATACAAACGGGGCATTCGTAAATATCACCGTATTTTTTGTATTCATTAACAATTGCACTTCTTCTGCCTTCTGAAAGGCTCATGGGGAAGCAATCGCGAGATACGGCAACAATGCCGAGTTTAACTTCGGGAATGTTTTTCATAAAACAACCTCTTTCATTTTTAATAATACTATTTTAATTGTTTAGTGGCTTGTAGTCAATAAAAATCAGTAAAGTTTTACCCATTCAATTTCTACTTTGTCTCTTGCACCTGTAACTTCTATTAAAAATTCATCGGTACAGATTGTTCCGTCAAGCTGAATTATTTTTCGGCTACCTATTGTGGTGCCGTAATATTCAACATCAAACTGACCGTCATTATCTTTTGCTCTTAAAATAAAGCTTTCAACCCTTTGACCGTTTTCTATTTTTTCAGCCAATTCAACAAATGATATATTTCTCTTTTCGGGAAGCTTAACCTTTATTGTCGGTTGAGTTTCACTCTTGCTGAAATCAGTTGAAATAACTGCATCCTCTGAAATAACCTTACCGAAGCAATTATTAAGTTTTTCTCCTAATTCCTTGAGCCTTTGAATGTCTTTATCATTGAATTTTCCGTTTGGCATAGGCGGAATATTAAGGTGAAAGGTCGAGTTGTTACCTACTGTGTTAAGATATGTATTAAAAAGTCTTTCAAGTGAATGTGGCTCTTCGTTTTCGTGGTAAAACCAGCCCGGACGAATAGACATATCTGTTTCTGCAGGAGCGAAAACAAGCCCTTTTGAATACATAATATTAGCAAGAGAGCCGATAGTTGTATCGGGGTTATATATACCTTCAATAGAGCCTTCCATTAACGCACCGTCAGTTTGCTTTTCGCAAAACGGGCAAAGCTCATAGGGTACAACCGCCCATTGAGCAAAAGGGGCTTTACCGGCCTCGTTACCGCACCAACGGATATTACCCTTATCGTTAAATACGGTTGCATTTGGTTGGTATTTTTTTATAAGCTCAAAATACCCCTCGAAATCATAAACCTGTTTTTTGCCGTTGGGTCCTTCACCGCAAGCACCGTCAAACCAAACGTGAAAAATTTCACCGTAGTTTGTAAGTAATTCGGTTAACTGATTTTTGTAATAGGTATTATATTCATCAGTACCGTAATATTTTGAGTTTCTGTCCCAAGGGGAAAGGTAAAAACCAAATTTTAAGCCGTATTTTTTACAAGCCTCTGAAGCTTCTTTTACTATATCGCCCTTACCGTTTTTATATGGGCTGTTTTTCATTGAATGCTCGGTATATTTAGTCTGCCAAAGGCAAAAGCCGTCGTGATGCTTTGCCGTAAGCACCATACCCTTCATTCCTGCAGCCTTAATAGCTTTAGCCCATTGCTCGCAGTCAAGGTCAGTCGGGTTAAATATAGCAGGGTCTTCAGTACCGTCGCCCCATTCAAGATTTGTATATGTGTTAGGGCTGAAATGAACAAACGCATAAAATGGCATTTCACGAAGAAGAAACAGTTGTTGCTTATTCGGTTTCACGTTTGCTGCATTTTTTAAAAACGTTTTAAAATCCATAAAACACCTCTCAAAATCAATGTTGTACGCTTTGTTTTACTTTCTTTTCAAAAACAAAATAGCAAATCATTAATGCAATAAAAGTAATTGTCCAAGAAATAGGGTAGGAAAGATATAAATTCCATAACTCTTTTCGCAACAGGAAGCCTGTGTAAAGCCATAAAACTCTTATACCGCAAGCACCTAAAAGGGTTATTACCATAGGCTCTACCGATTTTCCCATACCTCTTATCTGACAACCTGCAACGTCCATAAGGCTACACATAAAGTAGGTTGTCATAAGAATATAAAGTCTTTGAGTTCCTATTTCTATAACGTCTTTTTCTGTAGTGAATACTCCTATAATCTGGTGGGGGAATATAAGTCCTAACGCACCTAAAACAACGCTGATGGAAAAGGCGGTACCAAGGCAGATGAAAAAAATCTTTCTTAAGTTTTCATGCTTTTTAGCACCGATGTTTTGAGATGTAAAGGTCATAGCAGTCTGAGCAACGGCATTTGTGCAGGTATAAATGATTGCGTCTGCATTCTGGGCGGCGGTATTACCCGCCATAGCAACAGAGCCAAAGGTGTTTATAGTAGATTGAATAAGAACGTTAGAGAAGCTGAAAAGACTGCTTTGGAAGCCGGCAGGCACGCCAATACGCATAATCTCTTTAAGCTCTTGTTTATATATTTTTATCTTTTTAAAATTAACTCTGCATTCATTTGGTAAATGCGTAAGTCTTGCAACTATCAGGATTGCAGAAATATATTGAGCAACTATCGTAGCAATAGCAACGCCCGCAACGTCTAAATGAAATACTATAACAAGCACAAGGTTTAATATAACGTTAACGATACCCGTTGATGCTAAAATATATAACGGTCTTTTTGTATCACCCGTTGCTCTTACAATTGAAGCACCGAAGTTATACACAAGAGAGCCGGGAGCACCTAAAAAATAAATTTTAAGATATTTAGTAGCAAGTGGAAGCACGTCTTCGGGTGTGCCCATAAGCTTTAGAAAAGTACCTGAAAGGAAATAACCGAATAAGCACACAGCAAAGCCTGAAATAATGCTTATTGCCATTGCGGTATGGACGCATTTGTGCGTTCTTTCAGAAAGGTTTGCTCCTATATGTCTTGCGGTTATAACACCTGCACCCGTCGAAAGACCGATAAATAAATTGATTATAAGATTAACAAGGGAGCTTGTAGAGCCAACGGCGGCTAAGGCTGCACTGCCTGCAAAGCGGCCTACAACCATAATATCAGCTGCGTTATAAATAAGCTGTAAAACGCCCGTAAGCATTAAGGGAAAAGCAAATATAAGTATTTTCTTGAAAAATGGCCCCGTTGTCATATCAAGAATTCCACGTTTGTTCAAAAAAACACCCCTTAAAAATCAAGTACTAATAGTATAATACTATTAGTTTAAAAAATCATCAGTTTTTTAAAAAATATTTTATTTTATGAGTTCTTGAGAGTCACCGGTCGCCAGTTTCCAGATGCTAGATGCCAGCTCCTAGATGCCAGAGGCTTCGCACACAAATTAGTTAGGAGTTAGGAGTTAGGAGTTAGGAGTGAAGGGGCACTTCGTGCCGATTATAGAGCTTCGCAAGGAGTATAAGTTAAAATTTTGCGAAGCTTTTCCTCCCTGTGCGAAGCATAGGGAGGGGGACCGTTCTTCAATAAATTAAAAGATAAAGGATTGTATATTCCGTGCGATATACTGTCTGTTATTTGTTTATTAAATCGGAACGGTGGTGGGTAGTTCTCTTGCGTCTTAGGTTTAGACGTTAGTGAACTACCCTCCACCACGACTACGCTATGCTCCGTCGCGGTCCCCCTCCCTATCCGCTAAAGCGGACAAGGAGGCAAAGCTTCGCGTAATTTAGATTTTCTCTTGATAAAAAACAAAATATGTGGTAAACTAATAATGCTACACAAACTTAATATTTTTTGATTAATTCTTTAAAAAAATCACAACCTGTGTTTAGGTAAAAACACGGGCTTTAGTCTTGTGATTTTTTTAAGAATCAATAAGAGTTTGTGTAGCAGCAAAGAAGCCATCGTGTTTTTCGTGCGTGGCTTCGGCTGCGCACTTTTTGTTTTTTGGAGGATTTCCTTATGTTGGATGCAGAAATGTTTGAAGAGAGTTGCTTATACAAAAGAATGTATCTATACTTATTCAACCGTATTACCGATGCCTTGGAATACGAAACGGTTGAAGAAATAAAAGAAAGGCTTAAGAAAGCTCAATGCGAAACAGAAGAAATTTATATTGAAAAAGAAGCTGAAATCCCTGAAAACGAAATATATAAACTAATATGCGACAACGAAAATTATATTGGTTTACTTGAATTGTTGGTAGAAACAGAAAAAGAAAAACCTATTGAAGCCCAAGACGAAGCTTTTTTAGAAGAGATTACCGATTGGATAAATGAACTTGAGGAGGACAAAGAATATTTAAAAAGTATAAAAACTAAAAAAACAAAACTTGAAAAGGTTTGTGAAAGTATTTTTTCAAAATAATAAAAAGTCTGCGAAGCTTATAATGCATCGCAGACTTTTTTTGTTAGTTGATATTTATAATTTATTCTTCCGTTTCATTCGGTGTTACGGGTTCAAAACTAGTTTCAATCGGCGTTTCAACCGTGCTTTGAGGTGCTTCTGCCGGTGCCTGAGGTGTAAATGGCGGTTGCGGGGGTACAGGCTGTCCAAAGGGTTGCGGGTTATATTGTGTATTGGGTTGGGGATTAGGCTGAGCAAATCCACCGTAGCTTTGTGGGTTTTGGGGTGCGTTTACAGGATTATTGTACTGTTGCGCAAAGCCTTGACCGTACGGTGTGTTCTGATATTCAGGAGTAAAGTATTCGTAATCAGGAATATCGAAGGGGGTTATTGCACCCTTTGCCATTGCTTCGAGTCTGATATCAGAAAAGAATTCAACGTAAGTAGCTTGCTGGTATGGTGAAACATAGAATACTCCTAAAATACCGCTTGTAAAGCCATCTAAAATATTCCAACCTATAAAGGAAAGCTGAAGCACAAATAAATCCCATTTGTGACCGTCCATAAGGATTTTAGATAATCTGAAAGCCTCTTGCCTTTCAATATCAGGTCTTGTTGCAACAATATAATCTATAGCCCAATATTCGTATGATTTAATAATACCGGGGATAACGAAAAGCAAAGACCAAAGATAAGTGAAAACAAATTTGCACAATGAAATTTTACCGATATTTAAAAATGTTTTATCTTTAAAATTCTGAAAAACCTCTTTAAAATCAGTTGGGTTGTTTTTTCTCGATTTAAGGAAATACCTAATTCCGCCTGCTTTAAAGGTGCAAATAACAAGAACTGAAAGAAGTATAGAGAAAATTGAAGAGAGTATAACAGCGAGTGACAAACCGCCAGCAAAGATATCAAGAAAACGTTCTGTTGTTATGGTAGCATCTTTGTATGCAACGATGACATCACTAACACTTTGAGGTTCAAAATTGAACTCGAATTTAGGTCCGACAAAAGTGCCGAAGCTGAAAAGCATAAATAACGTAACAAGTACGCTTTGCCAATATTTGCCTTTAAAAAGGTCGTTGCCGCCGAATAACGCTTTTCCGCGTTGTTTTAAAGCTTTTCTATCCATAATAAACCTCCTGATAATTATTTTGCCTTTATTCTGTAAACCTTTACGCCGTGAGGAGCAACGGTTTCAGTAATTGCATCAGTAAGAGTAAAGCTTACGTTGTCCCAAAGCTCTGTTACTTCAAATTCTTTAGCAAAGGGAAGAGTAACATATGGGTCATTGTGGAGCTTGTAAATTGGTAAATTAAATATTTTTTCTGTGTTTGATTTATTTAAGAAGCAAACGGCAAGCTCGTTGTTTTCAAGGGGTTTGACGAGTATGTCAGTTAAACCGTCGGTGAAAATCCTCTTTGCCTGTAAGCCTAAGCTGTCCTGGTCGATAGCGATAAGATTTTTATTTTTAAGAATCTCGAGAACTTTGTTGTCGGTATCAACTGTACCGTCATCTTTTATAAATTTTCTTATATCGTTACCTAAAATAAGGGGAGCCGCCATCATACACCAGAGAGAAAAATGCGTCTTATTTTCTTCCATTGTAAGCTCACCAACGCCAACCTCAAGCATATCAGGGTCATTCCAGCTACCGATACCTGAATGCTTGTAAAGCCTTACGTTGAATTCATAAATAAGAATCATTGAAGCCCAAGTGGGTTTGATATCGGGGGTTGTTCTCCAAAGGTTACCCGCTTTCATACCCCATTTCCATGGCTGGTTAATACCCCATTCGCAAATTGAGAAGCAAATAGGCTTTTCAGGTGTGCCGTTTTTCTCTGCAAATTCCTTTGAAGCACGTTTTAATTCATTACCCATCTTAACGTACTGCCTTTGAGCAGAGTCCATACGAGAAGCAACGGGGTTATAAAAACGCAAGGTGTTAACACCTTTTTTAAGAGTAACAACAATCTGCAATCTTCCGTCGGGTGTAAAGCCCTTGGACTGAGGAAAGTAGCAATCGTATTCTTTATCGTTGTTAACCTGACAAACAAGGAATTTCTTTATATTTCCGCCTTTTCTGAAAACAATAGTAAGATTATATTCACCGTCTTCGGGGACTTCAATTGTATCAAAATGAAGCTCACCTAAGCCACCGCAAAGACTGCTTACTATGAATCCGCCCTCTACCTTTTCATCGGCAACAACCTTCGCACCCTTTTTCACAATACCGTGAGAAGCATACATATCAATAAAATCATTTTCGCCGGGCTTGCCGATAAGGATTTTGATTAAAGAGGGGGCAACTGTGGGGATTGTTTCGTTATGACAAAAGTCATATTTAAAATATTCAACGCCCCATTCGGCTAAAGTATCGGCATCAATAGCCTCGTTATAAAGACTTGCAGGTAAATCCTCGCAGGTGAGAGTGCCGTTTGAGGTGTAAAGACCAACCTTGAAGCCCATATCGTTAATTTCATCAATAAGAGGCTTCATTCCTCTCGGGAACCGTGTCAAATCGCCTTGTAGTTTACCGTCAGCAGTTCTTAATGAGCTTTGCCAACAGTCGTCAAGGTTAACGTATTTATAGCCTGCGTCAAGAAGTCCCGTTTTTTTCATTGCAACCGCAATATCAGTAATAAGCTTTTCATCTATTGTATTACGGAAGGTGTTCCAGCTACTCCAACCCATTGGGGGAGTGAGTGCAACACCGTTATTATATTTTTCGTTATCGCAAACGTGAACCTGAGTTGCGGCAATAGCCTTTTTAGCAACGCATAAAGGGCAAATTTCCTTTTCTTTAAGCTTTTTACCAAGTAAAACGCCTGTTCCTGCACCTGCAACAATTGCAATAGCCTGCTTTAATTTCATTGTTAGGTCAATCCTTCCTTAAAACGTTGTAAATTATTTCTTTAATTTCTTTACTATTGCGGCAACACCGGCTACGCCTGCAACACCTGCCGCGATATAAGATGCAATATGCATATTAATGCTTTGACGGTCGGTAATTCTTTTTTGAATGGGACCTAAAGACATACTGTCAAGACCTAATTCTTTAAAGTGATATACCTTTGATTTAACGTCACGGGGATTGCTTTCTTCAACGGTTGTAATTCTTACGCAGGAGTTACAGCCGTCAGTATAGCAACAAAAACCGCTTGTTTTATTCTGACCCAGCATAATGCCGTCAACGTAGCCTGTGAAATCGTTAAGGTGGTCGTGACCGAAGAATGCGGCAACAACGTCACCGGTTTTCTTCCAGCTTTCAAACTGCCCCTCATTAATGCATGGAGAGCAAGGTCCTTCACCGAGATAGCCCTCAACGCCGTCTTTTTTCATATAGTATTTGTCTGAAAATTTATAATGACCTTTGGCAGCAAAGGGGATTTCGTAAGGCTTTGCCTCTCTTAAAAGCTTGTATTCTTCAATAACGGGGGTATGCTGGAAAAGAATTGCAGGGATAGTTTTTCCGCCGTGCTCCTCTTTAATTTTAGCGGCTTTTTCCTCGTACCATTGAATCTGGTCCTTATGCACCCAGTCATAAACGGAAGCATCTGAATCACAGCAGTTATTTGAATCAATAAACCAAAGGTTTAAAATATCCTCTGTGCCTGCAGTGTTTTTTACAAGAATATTACAGTTAAAATTACCTCTCGGTGCGGTTGTATCATTAACACCGATACAGGTTTCAATTTCTTCATAAGCCTTAACTATAAGCTCCTCTTGCCCTTGGTCGTGCTCGTGATTACCAAGAACGTAGCAGAAGGGGATTCCTGATTCAATAATGGGTTTTAAAATATCCTTTAAAGCAGTTTTGTAGTCGGTAAAACCTTCAGAATCATCTTTTTCGTTAAGAGTGTCACCTAAAAGCACGATAAGGTCGGGCTTGAATGCAAGAATCCCCATTTTCACAAGGTTATGCATATCAAGTCTTTTTCTTATTTTTAAGCCTGTATCAAGGTGAAGATTTTCATGAAGGTCACCTAAGGTCATTATTGTAAATTTACCGTTGTTGAATTTAAGTTCTTTGTTCATCGGAATCACCTGTTTATTTGTTTTTTTATTATCTGTTATTCGTCTTCGCTGACAACCGTTGCATTGTATCGGATTGCAAGCTGATTAAGGTATTTAATCTTATAAACACTGCTTACAAAGGGTAAAAATCTCCACAGCATTATATAGATACCGCCGTGCTTTAGATTTACGTTGTAATCACGTGCTTTTTGGAATAGTCTTTCGCCCATTTTATAGTTCCAAACTAAAGAGTAGATAAAGCAGGTGCAAATGCCGAGAATGAAAACTAAAATATAATGGGCGCTTTCATCGTCGTCACCCTCGCAAATCTTATTCACGTCTTCAGTCCATTTTGACCAGAAGAACAAGCCGTAAATACCTAAAGTAATCGTATTGAGTAAAATATATACCCAAGGATTTCTCTTTTTTATCATTATCATAGCCTCCTTAGTTAGTAGCAGAGCTCTGCAGAGTTCTGAAGCGTTTATATACTATCTTATTGTAAATAATACAATATATACATATTAAAGTCAATGAAGTTTTTGTGAATATTGATATAAAAACAAATAATCCTGCAGTGAAAACTGCAGGATTAAAATCATTGAATATAGCGGGTTAGCTATTGAAAAGTGAAAGCTCGTCTTTTTTCTGCTCTTCTTTGTATTTTTCAATTCTTGCTTTGATTTTGTCAGCAGGGTTAAGAAGACTGCTGACTGAACAATCGTGGTTAAGAGTGTCGATAATAAGTGAGCAATATTTACTCATATCAACCTCAAAGTACCAAGGCTTTTCAAGAAGCTCGGGTGTTCTGTAAACAAGGTTTGTTGTGAATACACCGTCAAGAATACCGGCTGCATAAGCCTTATCAAACTCCTGAAGACCGTTGCAGAAAAGACCGAAGCTTGTACAAACGAAAATTCTGTTTGCTTTAAGCTCTTTAAGCTTTGTTGCAACCTCAATCATTGAGTCACCTGATGAAATCATATCGTCGATGATAAGGCAATCCTTACCTTCAACGTTGTCACCGAGGAATTCGTGTGCAAGAATGGGGTTTCTGCCGTTAACAACTACTGAGTAGTCACGGCGTTTGTAGAACATACCGAGGTCGATACCAAGAACTGTTGAATAGTAAATACAACGTGACATACCGCCCTCATCGGGAGAAATAACCATAAGGTGATCGTGGTCAATTTTAAGATCCTTGAAGTTCTTCGTAAGAGCTTTAATCATCTGGTATGTAGGAGCAACGTTTTCAAAGCCTTTAAGCGGAATTGCGTTCTGAACTCTGGGGTCGTGAGCATCGAAGGTGATGATGTTTTCAACGCCCATATCAACGCAAAGTTCCTGTAAAGCAATAGCACAGTCAAGAGATTCTCTTCTTGAACGCTTGTGCTGTCTGCCTTCGTAAAGCATAGGCATAATAACGTTAATTCTTCTTGCCTTACCTTCAACTGCAGAGATTGCTCTCTTAAGATTTGCGTAATGCTCATCGGGAGAGTAGTGGCATTCGTAGCCATACATATTGTAAGTTAAACCGTGATTGAAGCAGTCGCAGATAATGAAAATATCATAACCTCGTACTGTTTCGTGAAGTACGCATTTACCTTCACCTGAACCGAATCTTGTGAAATCTGCGTCAACGATATAAGTCTCTCTCTGATAACCGTAGAAAGCTATAGTTTCTTTATGCTCACTTTCTCTTTCTTCTCTCCACGATGTGAGATAGTTATCAATTTTTTTTGCGAGCTCCTCGCAACCGGGGGTAGCAATTATCCCTAAAGGACCTACCGGAATTGTGTTTGGAATACCGAATGCATCTGCCACGACATTAACCTCCGTAAGTTGTATTTTTTACATTTATATTGTACTAATTATTTTTAGTCTTTTCAAGTCATATTCGAAATTTGTCGTATTAGAATTTGTTCCGATATATCGACGGTATTTTGTGAAATGTTACAAAAACTGTCAATTTTTAAAATTTAAAAGAAAAAACCTGCTTATCAGGTTGTCAAAAAGCAACCTTAATAAGCAAGCTGATACAGTTAAAGTTCAAAATCCTCTTTTGAAAAATCCTTTGAAACGGATATCACCTTAGGCTCACGCTTTAAAGGATCGTATTTAAATTTACGGCATTTGGAATAAGGCGTCATAACTCCGCCGGCTTTACGGCAGACTACACTTTCGCCTGAAGCAACACCGTATTCACAAAGAGCACATTGAGGCTCTGTTTGCTTATTAAAAATTTTGAGAGCCAAAGCACCCACTCCTTGAAAAATCAATCTCATTGAGTGATATTTTACCATACTTTTTTACGGTTATCAACCTCTAAAATTAAAAGAACGCACATCATAAGCAGTAATATTGTTACGGGAATGCTTTTATACAAAATAAAGCTATTTTCATTTGTACCGATAACGACTGCAGCTTGAGTATATTGAGGAAAGATTTTGGTTATCAGAGAATAATAAACAACGGAAATTGATGAGTTAATAACCCGAGAGCAAATAAGGCGTGAAGGCTTTACGTTACAAACAGATGCAAAGGAATTAATCTGGCAGATTACTGCAAAACCGCCAAATCCCACTACCGCCGTAACTACCGCTACGGGTAAACGGCTTTCTATTGCGGTATTGCACCCTGTAGTAACCTCGCAAACAGATTTAATAAACAGTTTAACAGCTTCGTTTAACGGTAAAGCCGAAATAACCGACGAAAATGCGGAAAATATCAATACCCAACCGCATATTCCAAGCATAGCCTCCGTACCGCTTGATACGGATTTTACAAATGAATTCTCCGACTTTTCAGGTACCGTGAAATCAATTTTATTTACAACAGTATCATCGTTTAAAAAACGGCAGAAAAAACCGATTGTTATCGAAGCGAGAATGCAGGATAAGTAAATAATACCGCCCGTTTGTATGCTTCCCATCATCAGAAGACCTACTGCGGTTATTGTGAAAGCAGGGCTTGGGTTAATACACCAATAAAATAACCTTTCCGCTTCATTTTGAGTAAGCTTTCCCGCTACGTAATAATCACGAATTGTTTTTGCACCAACGGGATATCCGCCCATAATACCCAAAAGAAAAGCAATCAGAGAGAAACCGTTTGTTCTTAAAACCTTTTTGGTGAATTTATCTGTGAGTGCTCCCAGCTTTTGAATAAAACTATTATCGGCAACGTAAGAGCTTACAACCATAAAAGGAAACAGAGAGGGTAAAATATCTGAGCCTATAATACTTAAACCTGCTCTTATACCGTCGGAGGCTTCCTTTGGGTAGACGAGAAGACCCACAACAGATAAAACTATACCCATAACAACCGGTAGAATTTTTATGGCTTTATTTGAGAAAATTTTTCTTATCACAGTCAACACCCCGTATAAATTTATGTTGTATCGGCATAAGAATATAACGGCATATCATAAAAAGCGGTGGTGTAAGCGTGTTTAATTCATTAAAAAATATAAAAGAATCAACTGAAAGTGCAGGTATAGAGCTATTCGGCAATAAAAGAATGATAGTGTTTGACTGTCAATGCGTTGTGGATTATTCAGAAGAATATATTGTGCTTAATTTAGGAAAGCTTAATCTCAAAATAAAGGGTGACGGTCTTGTGCTTTCATCATTTTCTTTCGGGCAAACTGATATTACGGGTGATATAGTTTCTTTAGAATTTGAAAGGATAGGGTAGATTGTTATGATACAGCTTTTAAGGCTTTTAAAGGGCTACATTTCCTTTACTGCAGAGGGCGGTTTTCCCGAAAGATTTATAAATCTTTGTAATAGCAACGGAATTGTTTTGTGGGATGTCCAAAACGATGGGGTAAAGGTAAAAGCCTTTACAACAACTAAGGACTTCAAACGTATAAATTTTCCCGCTGAAAATTCGGGAATGGAAATAAAAGACGTTACGGAAAAAGGATTGAAATCCTTTATAAACCGCTATAAATATAGGTTTGGCTTGTGTTTGGGTGCATTAATTGCAGTTTTTGTTATAGCTTTTTTATCCGGCTCAATTTGGGAGATTGAAATTGTGTCGGAAAGCGGTGTAAATGTAGAAGCCTTTACAGAGTCTTTGGCAGAATCAGGGGTAAAAAAAGGGGCAAGAAAATCAAAAATTGATATTCTTAAGGTGCAGGAAGAGATGATGTATAAGCATAGTGATTTGCTGTGGATATCAGTTAATATTTTTGGCTCAAAAGCACAGGTCGAAATAACAACCGTAACCCATAAAAAAGAATCAACCGATATGAAAACGCCTACGAATATCGTTGCGAAAAAAGACGGCGTCGTAACTTTAGTTAAAGGCTATTACGGAGTCAATGCAGTTAAAGAGGGGGTTAACGTTGCAGAGGGTACGTTGCTTATTTCAGGGGTGGGTAAAAACGCTGACGGAAGCGAATATTTTACTCACGCCAAGGGTGAAGTGTATGCAAAAACTGAAAATGAAGCTACACAAGCTGTAAACAGAAATTTTAAAGGCTTTATTTCAACCGGAAACAAAAGTGTGTATGGAGTTGAAGTGTTTTCTTTAAAAATCCCCTTCGGTAGAATTAATGATGAAACAGTTAATTCCGAGGCGTATACACATTTGAAAAGCAAAAGCACGTATTTACCTTTGGCAATTTTCAGGGTTGATTCTTATCCTGTAAAAGAAACAGAGGTTACGTTAACAGAAAATCAGAGTATGCTTTACTGCCTTTCACAGCTTGTTGAGATGAAAAGAGGAGAGTATAAGGATGCAGAAATATATGAAGAATTGTATTTTGGTGAAACGGTAGACGGTAAATATATTTTAAACCAAGCTCTGAATTGTGTTGAAAATATTGCAGTAGAGCAACCCATAATGGTAGAAAATTGAAAAAAGTTTACAAAAAAACTGATATCTTTTCACAAAAAAATCAAAAAAATTTAGTAGACATTTACAAAAAATATGATATACTATGATTTGTAAAAATATAATTTATTATATAAAGAGGGTAATTAAGTCGGAACAGATAATAAATGTTGACAGAATGGAGCAGGCGGTCAGCCTTTTCGGTAGCTTTGACGAGAATATTTTACTCATCGAAAAAGCTTTCGGTGTAGACGTAATAAGCAGAGGCTCTGATATTAAAATAAACGGTGAGCCTGAGGACGTTTCAAAAGCCGTAAAGGCGGTGAACGGTCTTTTAATGCTTCTTAACAGAGGTGAAAGCCTTAACGAGCAAAACGTAAGATACGTCATTTCACTTGTGGATGACGGCAACGAGGACAAGCTTGTTACGATGTCGGGCGACTGTGTTTGTATTACGAGCAAAGGTAAACCCGTTAAGCCGAAAACATTAGGTCAGAAAAAATACGTTGAATCAATAAAAAATAATACGATTGTCATTGGTGTAGGCCCTGCAGGTACGGGTAAAACTTATCTTGCCGTTGCTATGGCGGTAAATGCTTTCAGAGCCAAAGAGGTAAACAGAATTATCCTTACAAGACCTGCTGTTGAAGCAGGCGAAAAGTTAGGCTTCTTACCCGGTGACCTTCAAAGTAAGGTTGACCCTTATCTCAGACCGCTTTATGATGCACTTTTTGATATGCTTGGTGCAGAAAATTTTAATAAATATCTTGAAAGAGGTAATATTGAGGTTGCACCTCTTGCATATATGCGAGGAAGAACCCTTGATGACAGCTTTATAATTCTTGATGAAGCTCAGAATACAACACCCGAGCAGATGAAAATGTTCTTAACCCGAATGGGCTTTAATTCAAAGGTAGTTGTTACGGGCGACGTTACTCAGATTGACCTTCCCGACGGTAAAAGGTCAGGTCTTGTTGAGGTTACGAAGATTCTTAAGAATATGGAGCAGATTGATATCGTTAAATTTACCGGACAAGACGTTGTAAGACACAAGCTTGTTCAGGATATTATAAGAGCTTACGAAAAATATGAGGAGGCAAAGAAAAGAAAATGAAAGAGAAGATTAAGGTAATTATTACAAACGACCAAAAAGCAATAAAGATTCCTACGGGCGTGCGCCTTCTTGTAAGACGTTGCTGCAACGCAGTGCTTACCTTTGAAAATTTTCAGGAGCCTGCTGAAATCAGCGTAACCTTTGTAGATGATGAAAGAATTCACGAAATCAACAAAGCTCACCGTAATATTGATAACCCTACCGACGTTTTATCCTTCCCATTAGGTGAAAACGGCGTTTATGACAAGAATTTAGATACAGGCGCATGTCTTTTAGGTGATATCGTTATTTCCGTTGAAACTGCAGTAAGACAAGCTGAAACCTACGGGCATAGCCTTCAAAGAGAAATCGGTTTTTTAACCGTTCATTCAATGCTCCATCTCTTAGGTTATGACCACGTTAACGGCGGTATTGAAGCAGTTCATATGAGAGAAAAAGAAGAGCACGTGCTTCAGGAGTTGGGTCTTAAGCGTAACGAGTCTTACTATATGAGTTCCGAGGAGGAATAATTTATGAAGGACCTTAAAAGTCTTTTTAACAGCTTCGTTTATGCTTTTAAGGGTACATTCTGGATGCTTACCCACGAAAGAAATTTCAGAGTACATATTACCTGCCTTGTGTATATGTTTTACTATCTTCTGAGATATGATTTCTTTACAGTTACAAGAACGGATTTTGCAATTTTGCTTCTTGCAAGCGGTCTTGTAATAGGCGGTGAAATGTTAAATACGGGTATTGAAAAGGCGGATGATTCTGTTTCTAAAGAGAAAAGAAAAACTATCGCCATTTCGAAGGATGTTTCTGCGGGTGCCGTGCTTGTTTTTGCTGTTTTTGCGGTGCTTTGCGGTGTGTCAATTCTTTTTCAGCCCGAAGCCTTCCAAGCATTATTTAACCATTACGTACAAGCCCCGATTAATATTTTGTGGTTTGCTTTAAGCGTTGTTGCTGCAACCTTGTTTATATTCAAATTTGATGCAAAGAAAAAAGAAGAATAAGCTTAACAAAAAGAAATAAAAAAGGAAATAAAAAAATGTCTGAAAGAAAAACGGCTTTTATAGCTATTGTAGGTCGTCCCAATGTGGGAAAATCTTCTATTTTAAATAACTTATTGGGTCAGAAGGTGGCTATTGTATCTTCAAAGCCCCAGACCACAAGAACAAAAATTATGGGTGTTTTAACAGAGGGTGATGTTCAGCTTGTGTTTACAGATACCCCGGGCTTCCATAAGCCTAAAACAAAGTTAGGTGAAAAGATGATAAAGGCTGTTGATGACAGCATCGGCGGTGTTGACAGCTGTCTTTTCGTTACCGAATCTAAGGGCGAAATAAGAGAAGCGGAGCTTGATTTATTAAAGAAGCTTAAAAGCGAAAGAATTCCCGTTGTTCTTGCAATTAATAAAATTGATATGCTTTCCGATAAGCAGGATTTAATGACACGTATCGTTGAGCTTACGAAATTATTTGATTTCGAAGCTGTTGTGCCCGTATGTGCAAGAGACGGTGACGGGATGGATGAGCTGAAAGAGGAACTCTTTAAGTTAGCTGCAGAGTCAGAATTCTTCTTCCCCGAGGATACTCTTACAGACCAGCCTGAAAGAGTTTTAGCGGCGGAAATGATAAGAGAAAAGCTTCTTCACAAATTAAGCGATGAAATTCCCCACGGTATTGCCGTTTCAATTGAACGTATGAGAGAACGTGAGGATAAGCCTATAATCGATATTGAAGCTACAATTTATTGTGAAAGAGAAAGCCACAAGGGTATTGTTATCGGTAAAAAGGGTGCAATGCTTAAAGAGGTTTCAACTAATGCCCGTCACGAGCTTGAGCAATTCTTTGATTGCAAAGTGAATTTGCAGTGTTGGGTAAAGGTTAAAGAGGATTGGCGCAACAGAGAGGGTCTTATTCACAATTTTGGTTTGGATTGATTTGGCAATAGCTTAACGGCTTTCTCATTGTATAAAGATTTTTCTGCCGAATAAAATATTACAGAGAGTTTTTCGGCGGAGTTGATTACAATGGATGAAAACGAACTTTGGCAAAGGTTTTGCCAAGGCGGTAAGGTCGAGGATTACCTCCAATACCGTAATTTTGTGAATTTAAAATCTGCGGAGATGAAGAAAAGTGCTGAAAATAACTGCACCGGGTCTTGTGATAAAAGAACAGAGTATCGGTGAATCCGATAAGCTTATTACCGTGCTTACTGCAAAGCACGGTATTGTTCGTGCTTTTTCAAGGGGTGCAAAAAAGGCAAAAAGCAAAAAGGGTGCCGCAACCTCACTTTTAGCATACTCCGATTTTACGTTTTCTAAAGCGAAGGATACTTTTTCAGTTGAAGAAGCCCTTGTAAAAGAAGTGTTTTTTGAATTAAGGGAAGACGTAAGTAAAATGGCACTCGCACAGTATTTTTGTGAGTTAGCATATGAATTCTGCGAAGAGGATTTTGAATCAGAAGAAATTCTTCGTCTTTTTCTTAATTCCCTGTGGCTTTTAAAAAGCAACAAGAAAACGGTGCCGTTTATAAAGGCGGTTACCGAAATGAGATTGATGTCTTTAAGCGGATATATGCCTGCTTTAGTAGCTTGTGACAGATGCGGTCAGTATGAAACTGATACAATGTTTTTTTCGTCCGAAAGCGGTAAGCTTTTCTGCGAAAGCTGTAAACCTCCCGAGTTTTGCAGGTGCATAAATTCCTCTGTTGTACAAGCAATGCGTTTCGTAACGCTATCAGATTTTAATAAGATATTTTCTTTTACATTAACGGGTGATTCTCTTAAGGCGTTTTGCGATTTAAGTGAGGATTACCTTTTACATAAAACTCAAAGGAAATTTAAAACCCTTGAGTTTTACCGCGTTATTGAGGATTGACTATGAAGACAATGAACAAACATCTTAAAGCACTTGAATTTGATAAGGTTTTAGAGCAACTCTCGAAAAGGGCGTGTAACGACGATGCCCGCGAGGGTATTCTTTCATTACGCCCTGAAGCTAAAGAATCCGAGGCTTTAAGACTTTTGAATTTAACTGAAGATGCATACATACTTTTAGCTAAATACGGCGGTCCGTCCTTTGGCGGTCTTAAAAACGTTAATAATTCACTTGCAAGGGCTGCCGCAGGCGGTGTGCTTTCAATGAAAGAGCTTCTTGATATAGGTAGCACCGTGCGTGCCGTAAGAGCTATTAGCGAATGGCGTCAGAACAGCGGACAGGATGAAAAAAGTATAGATATTTACTTTAGTTCTCTTATGCCCAATAAATATCTTGAAGAGAGGATTTTCGGTGCAATTCTTACGGAAGAGGATATGAGCGATAATGCCTCACCTGAGCTTGCATCTATCAGACGTCAGATAAAAAATAAAGAGAATAGCGTAAGAGAACAGCTTGAAAGGCTTATACGCTCTCAAAGTCTTAAAACTGTTTTGCAGGATGCAATTATCACCCAAAGGAACGGAAGGTACGTTGTACCCGTAAAAAATGAACATAGAAACGCAGTTTCAGGTCTTGTTCACGATACCTCTTCAACGGGTGCTACCGTATTTATTGAGCCTGCAGGCGTTGTTGAAGCAAACAACGATATAAGAGTTTTAAGAGGCAAAGAGGCTCAGGAAATTGAAAGAATTTTATATGAGCTTTCCGTTCTTGCGGGTGGCTTCCTTGAAGAAATAAAGGGTAGCTATGAGTGTGCGGTGGAGCTTAATATAATTTTCTGCAAAGCCCATCTTGCTTATGAAATGAAAGCAACCGTGCCTGTTATCAACAGCAAGGGTATAACTGAGCTTAATAAAGCCCGCCACCCTCTTATTGACCCTAAAAAAGTTGTTGCGACAGATATCCGTTTAGGCTCAGATTTTGACACTCTTGTTATAACCGGTCCTAATACGGGCGGCAAAACTGTTGCAATCAAAACAATAGGTCTTTTATCGTGTATGGCTGCTGCAGGACTTATGATTCCCGCAGGGGATGAAAGCAAGGTAAGCGTTTACGACAATATTCTTGTTGATATTGGTGATGAGCAAAGCATTGAGCAATCACTCTCAACCTTCTCATCTCATATGGTGAATATTGTAAATATATTAAAAGTTGCAAATGATAAATCACTTGCTCTTATTGACGAGTTAGGTGCAGGTACAGACCCCGTTGAGGGTGCGGCACTTGCTATGGCAATTCTTGAGGAGCTTCATAAAAAAGGTGCAAAAATTGCCGCAACAACTCACTATGCAGAGCTTAAAGCCTATGCTTTACAAACGCCGAGAGTTGAAAACGGCTCTTGTGAGTTTGATGTTAACAGCCTAAGACCTACTTATAGGCTTCTTATAGGCATTCCCGGTCGCTCAAATGCTTTTGCAATTTCTGAAAGATTAGGTATTGAAAAAAGCATCATAGAAAGAGCAGGGGAGCTTGTTTCCTCTGAAAGCGTAAGATTTGAAGACGTTGTTGACCTTCTTGAAAAAAGCCGTCTTGAAATGGAGGGCGAGCATTCAAAGGCAAAGGAGATTACAAAAGCCGCTAAAGAGGATAAAGAAAAGGCGGCACAGCTTCTCGCCGATACACAGACTAAAATTGACCGTGAGCTTGAAAATGCACGCGGTGAAGCCTTAAGAATAGTTGAACGAGCAAAAAGAGAAGCAAACGCACTTCTCAATGAGGTTGAAAAGCTTAAAAAAGAAGCAAAGCAAACTAAGGATGCCGCCGAGCTTGCAAGAAAAGCAAAAAGTGCAGTTAATGCTCACCTTAATTCAATTAACGATGCAGTAAATCCCGTGTTTAATTCAATGGATGACGACGAGGATTATACTCTTCCGAGAGAATTACAGGTTGGGGATACAGTTTTCTGTAAAACAATCGGCAAAAATGCTACAGTTACAGCTCTTAAGGATAAAAAAGGTACGGTTGAAATTGCGGCAGGTATGCTTAAAATGAGAGTTAAGGAAGACTCTTTAAGACTTATTGAAAAGCCTAAAGAAAAGGATAATAAAAAGAAAACCCACGTTTCAACAACGAGGGTTTCAGGTGAAAGCAAGGCAACTATGCAAATTAATAACCGTTGCGACCTTCGTGGTCTTATGGTTGATGAAGCAATAATTGTCCTTGACAGATTTTTAGACGACCTTCTTCGCTCAGGTCTTACAGAGTGCACAATTATCCATGGTAAAGGTACAGGCGCTCTCAGAGCAGGTGTTACCCAGTATTTGAAATCCGACCCGAGAATAAGAACATTCCGATTAGGAACGTTTGGCGAAGGGGAAAACGGCGTAACGATTGCGGAGATAAAGTAACCCGTTTTGTAAATGGCAAATGGCAAGTGGCAAATTAAGTGGCACTTCGTGCCGATTGTAAAGATGCCAGCTCCCAGATGCCAGAAGCTTCGCAGGGAGCAATTAACTTACTAACAGAACAAATTTTAAAAGGCGGAGTACCTCTCTTCGAAGAGAGGGGGACCGCCTTTGGTTTTGTTGTTTTTAAGAAAAAGTAAAATTCGTGCCAATGATTTTTTGTTAAAATAAAGTTTTTCGGGCGGTGGAGAGTTCTCGACGTGAGCCCTCGAACGTCGTGAAACCGTAGGTTTCATTGACACAAACTTACCTTTTTAAATAAAGTCAGTTAGTACACTGTAAGGAACGTGGCTCTGTGCCTGTAAATGCGAAATGCGGAGTGAGGAGTGCGAAATGTAG
>JAGBCU010000006.1 GCA_017937865.1 Clostridia bacterium
TAGCAAGTAACAATCTTACGCAACTGGCAGACCGTACTTATGCGTTTACGCATACGCGAAGAACATAGGGCTATGCCCGCATATGAAAAACCACCCGCTTGGCGGGTGGATGTTTATTGTTGAGTTAGGAGTGAGGAATTAGGAGTTAGGAGTGAAGGGGCACTTCGTGCCGATTGTAAAGATGCCAGATGCCAGTTTCCAGATGCCAGAAGCTTCACCAAGTTGCAAATTGCAAATGGCAAGTGGCAAATTAAGGGGCTTCGCCGATTGTAAAGCTTCGCGGGGGAGTAAAAAACTGAAGCTTTGCGACAGCCTATCCCTCTTTTTTACCGTAGGTAAAAAGGAGGGGGGACCGACCTTCAATAAATTAAAAATTAAAGGCTAGTATATTTCGTGCGAATATACTATCCTTTATTTGTTACTGAATCGGGGCGGTGGGTGGTACCCTACGCGACAAAGGAGCGTAGTTGAATCGTAAGATTCAAATGTTAGAAACTAACCATTACAAAAAACTATGATAGAACAACTGTAGGGAACACCCTCAGGGTGTTCCGTGTAAACAAACTCACCCATACAATAACATATAGTGGCAAACGATTTGCTCCCAAACGGAACGGGCAAAAGCCACGTTTCCTACGGTTGTTCTATCTAATTAAATAAAAACCAACAGGTCTGCGATAATTAATTATAATTGCATCGCAGACCCTTTTCTATTATCTATTCGGTATTATCTTTTATCTATTATCTTACAAAGCTTTATAATTGCTAACGCAGAGCCGACACTCCTAACTCCTAACTAAAATATAATTGAATTTCTATAGCGTTTATTGTATACTCTAATAGTAAAGCTAAAGGTGGTGTTAAAATGAAAAAAACAGTTGCGGTTATATTGGCAATAGTTACTGTTGTCTTGCAATTATTCTGTTTTTCCTCTTGCGAGAGTAAGCCTTTAAAAACTAAATACAACGCAAATTATTTTGATTATTTTGACACCGTTACAGTTATAACGGGTTACACCGAAACAAAAGAAGAGTTTGACAGTATTTGTCTTGAAATTGAAGCTCTTTTAAAAGAGTATCATCAATTGTTTACTATTTATAACCGCTACGAAGGTCTTAATAACCTTGTTACTGTTAATGACGTAAAAAACGGTGAGCATAGCGTTGTTAAAGTGGATAAGAAAATTATAGATATGCTTTTATTTGCAAAGGATATGTATAGTAAAACAAACGGTACTGTTAATATTGCTATGGGTAGCATTTTAAAAATATGGCATATTTACAGAAACGACGGTATTGATGAACCGTGGAATGCAGAGCTTCCCGATATGGAAAAGCTGAAAGAAGCCTCAAAGCATACTGATATTAATAATCTTATTATTGATGAAGAGAATAATACAGTTTTTATTTCTGACCCCAAAATGCTTCTTGACGTAGGTGCTATCGCAAAGGGGTATGCCGTTGAAAAGGTTGCTCAACACCTTGAAGAAAATGGCATTACCTCGTTTATTATTAACGTGGGCGGTAACGTGCGAACGGTAGGGCTTAACGGTGAAAACGAGCCGTTTAAAGTGGGTATAGAAAACCCCGATACCGAAAACGAAGAAAAGCCGTATATTGAATATTTAAAATTAGAAAGTAAAGCTGTTGTAACAAGTGGCTGCTATCAAAGATTTTATACAGTAAACGGCGTGAATTATCATCATATAATCGACCCCGAAACCTTAATGCCCGGTGAAAATTTTATGTCGGTATCTGTTATTGCCGATGATTCGGGGTTGGGTGATGCCTTTTCAACCGCCTTGTTTTTAATGGATATTGATGAGGGAAAAGCTCTTGTAAAATCTATTGATGGTGTAGAGGCTATGTGGGTTTTACCTGACGGTGAAATTGTTTATTCCGACGGCTTTCAGGATTATACATTTGACTATGAAGCAGAGAAGTAAGAAATTAATAAGATAAAAAATAACACCTATAAATCTTCAAGCAAAGATTTATAGGTGTTTCATGTTTTAAAAACGGATTATTTTCTTTCTTTTATAACCTTTGCGGGAGTGCCTACTGCAACTGAATACGGGGGAATAGGCTTAACTACAACTGAGCCTGCACCGATAACAGAGCCTTCGCCGATATTACCTGAATACATAACAGCAGCTCTCATACCGATATAAACGTCTTTACCGATAGTAACCTTTTCACAGTGACCGCCCTGACTGTAAATAATACGGTTGGGGTCGTCAAAAATATGTGAGTAGGGGGTAAGTGTAATATTCTGAGCGAGAAGACAGTCATCGCCGATTTCAAGACCTCTGTGGCCGAAAAGAGTTGTGCCTGTGCCGATATAAACGCCTTTACCGATTTGAATATAGCCCTCTTCACGTCTTTCGGTATCAAGATAAACTCTGTGCTGAAGTCTTACACCGTCTGAAAGCGTAATGCCCTTTTCACCGCGAGCGATAAGAGTGCAGTTATCACCGATTGAAACGTTGTCACCAACGGTAATAAACTGAGGGTTAATTATATTAACACCCTTACCGATTGTTACGTTTTCACCCATTGATTTAAACTGTGTTTTATAGTATTCAACGCGTAAATTAGCGGCATATTCAGAGTCGTCATTCATAAAGACTGTTTTATAAAAGCTTTCTCTGCTTTCGCTGTCCATGTTTTTAAATGCATTTTCAAAAAAGTTTTCCATAATGTCACCTGTTTTTATAATTTTATTTTTAATTTTTAAAAAATTAATCCCATTCTAATCCTGTTACGGTATCCATATCAATACCCTTTGTTTCGTTTGTCTTTTTAACAAGTAAAATAAGGCCTGCTATAAAGCCGGGGACTAAAAGAGCGAAGCCGATAGTACCCATAAAATTGTTTCCGAGTATTGTAACTGTAGGAAGGCTTATAACGTATGAAAGTGCAATACCAATTGCAACTACTATAAACTCTGCCGACATACACGAGGAGCGAAGGTTTGTAGGTGCGGACTCACCAACCATCATAATAATAACGTCATTTACAGAATAGAAGCTACCTATACAAGCACCGCAAAGGAAGCCTACAAGGTATGGCTCCCAACCGAGCTTTGCACCAAACCAAAAGCCTATAAACGATGCAAGACAGTTTGCGGCGGTAACTATAGCGGCAGTTTTTCTTCCCTTTGAATCTGAAATAAAGCCCATAATAACCTGAGCACAAGAGCAACCGAATGGGAAAAGAAAAAGAGCTGTTGTAACAGGTCCGATGCTTACTGCATTCATAACCTCTTCTGTGAATTTACCGTAAAGGCTTTCTGCATAGCCGTATGACATAATTACCTGATAGTTAATAGAGGCTATAAAGCCTAAATTAAGAAACGTTGCCGTAATGTAAAGCCAACGAAGCTGTTTATGCTTCATAGCAAATTTCAAAGCGGGGATAAGACCGCCTTGAGCGTTACCGTTCGATTTACTCAACTCTTCTGCTTTCTTTTCTTCCTCTGTCATTTTAAGATGCTTAAGCCTTGAATCTATAAAAGCATCGGTTTCTCTCGCAGTAAGAAGAGCTATAAGGCTTGTAGCAATACCAACTATTGCGGGAATGAGGTAAATATTACGCCATTGAGAAGCCTCTTCCATAAGAAGTCTTCTGAGAACGGGTACAAGCATAACGCCCATATTGGCAATGAATTTTATAGCCGAATAAATTCTTGCACGGTGCTTTGACGGTGAGGACTCCATTATGTAAACTACGTGCATATCGTGAGGAATAAAGAATTGCACAAGACAAGCCCCCAGAAAATAAAGGGCAACGTTATTTGAAAGGAATATAATGAGCATTGCAAAGCTCATACCAAAGGTGTTAATTATAAGAAATTTCTTTCTACCGAAGCGGTCAGCAAAGGGGCGGTATAAAAGCCCTATTGCCTGAAACGGTACAACGAGAATAGAAAGAATTTCAAGAGCACCAACAGAGCTGTCACCGAATTTTGCAAAAAGGTCATTTGCAATTTCGGTTTTCATTAAAGTACCTATCTGAGATGCAATTTCATCAGTAGCGTAAATGAGAGTTATAATAAGCACTAAATATGCGAAATAATAATTTCTTTTAGGACGTGCTTTTTCCTTTTCCCATTTTGCTATTTCCTTTTGCCTTTTCAATTCTTTTTTCTTTGCTTGTTCGGGGGTGAGCATTTTATTTTTCATAAAATCCCTCCTGCAAAAAAATATTTAAATGAATAATATTATTGTATCACAAGAAAATACTAAAAACAATAAATATATTACTGTTTTGTGTCTTTTCAAGAATAATAGTTTATGGTATAATAGCCTTGTCAAAAGACGACAATGATAATGGAGGAAAGTAAAAATGAAAAAAAGAATATTATTTGCTTTGTTAGCAGTAGTTATGGTAGTTGCTCTTGCAGCTTGCGGTGGCAATACTGATACTGACAAGGAAGACGAAAACAAAATCACAATCGAATCCCCCGCAGCACTTATCAATGACGTTTGGTCAACCTTCGCAGAAGAAGAAAAGTTCCCCGTTATGGGCGGCGACTTCGAAAATATGGTTGATGGCGAAGCAGGTGCAATAAGCATTGCAGATGCTGAAGCAGTTAATTCAACTCTTCATATTGATGAAACAGGTCTTTCATACGTTAGCGAAGCAGCAGCTCTTACTCACGCTATGAATGCAAATACATTCACAGCAGCATCTTATAAGCTCGCAGACTCAGCTAATGCTCAGGCTCTTGTTGATTCTCTTAAAGCAAGTATTACAAGCACTCAGTGGATGTGCGGTTTCCCCGATACACTTATTATCTACACAGTAGCTGATGAATACGTTGTAGCAGCTTTCGGTAACGCAGAAGCTATCGAAAACTTCAAAACAAAGCTTTCAGCAGTTTACGGTGAAAATGCAACACTCAGCGTTGAAGAATCACTTGCAGTAACAGAAGACATCCCTGCAGAGGATATTATGGACCAGCCCGCAGCATTTGACGGCGATATGCCTGTTGATGAAACACCTGCTGTATAATTTATACCTAAAAAATTAAAAGTAATCACAAGCAGAAAGAGGTAACAAATGCTTTTTTCAAGTATTCCGTTTTTATATTACTTTCTGCCGGTTGTTCTGATACTTTATTTTATAGCTCCTAAAAAGCTGAAAAACTCGGTGCTTTTATTAACAAGCCTTGTTTTTTACGGCTGGGGCGAACCTAAATATGTAGTTTTAATGATAGCCTCAATCTTAATCGGTTACGTTTCCGGTCTCTTGATTGAGGCTTTTTCTCAGAAAAAATTATCAAAGCTGTTTCTGTGGCTAAGTGTCGGCATAAATATCGGCTTCCTTGCTTATTTCAAATATGCCGATTTCTTTATTGAAAACTTTAATACAGCTACAGGGCTTTCGGTACCACTTCTGAGAATCGCCCTTCCTATAGGTATCAGCTTTTACACCTTTCAGATACTCAGCTATACTGTTGACGTGTACAGAAAAGATGTTCCGGCGCAAAAAAACTTAATAAATCTTGCAGCCTACGTAACTATGTTCCCTCAGCTTATTGCGGGACCTATAGTAAGATATTCCCACATTGCAAAAGAGCTTGAAAACAGAAATATAAACGTTGAAAACTTTGCAAAGGGAATGAGAAGATTTATTTTAGGTCTTGGCAAGAAAATTCTCATAGCTAATACCTTAGGTGAGCTTTGCGATATTTTCAAGCAGTCCGATGATAAATCCGTTCTTTTCTATTGGCTATATGCGGTAGCCTTTATGCTTCACGTTTATTTTGATTTTTCGGGTTATTCCGATATGGCAATAGGCTTGGGCAGAATTTTCGGCTTTAATTTCTGGGAGAATTTCAACTATCCCTTTATATCAAAAAGTGCAACGGAATTCTGGCGTAGATGGCATATGTCCTTAGGCACTTGGTTCAGAGATTACGTTTATATCCCAATGGGCGGTAACAGAGTTTCAAAGCCCAAATGGTTTTTTAATATTTTTGTTGTATGGTTTTTAACAGGCTTCTGGCACGGTGCCGCCTGGACCTTTATTGTCTGGGGGCTTTACTTTGCAATATTCTTAATATCAGAAAAGCTTTTATACTTAAAATATTTAGAAAAATCAAAGGTTTTAAGTAGAGTTTATCTTCTTGTGGTAGTCGGTATAAGCTTTGTAATCTTTAACGCTACGGATATGAAAGAGGCAGTAAGCTATATCGGCGGAATGTTTGGTGTAGGCGGTGTGCCTTTAGTATCAACCGAATTTTTCTATTACCTTAAAAGCTTTGGTGTAACTCTTTGTATAGGTCTTATAGGTTGCACACCGATTGTTAAGAAAACGGTAGAAAAAATAAAAGAAAAATCTATAGGCGGAAAAATAATAGCAGTTATAGAGCCGATTTTTCTCATAGCTCTTCTGATAGTTATGACCGCTTATCTTGTTGACGGCTCATTTAATCCGTTTTTATATTTTAGATTTTAAGGGGGCTGTTGATATGAAAAAGAAATATATTGTAACAACAATAGTAACGGCAGTCTTCCTTTTAGGCGTTTCTCTATTCGCTTGGTTGAAACCTGCAGATGCATTTTCCTTATCCGAAAGAAGAAGATTAGAGCAATTCCCTGAAATCAGCTTCGATTCAATTATTTCGGGTAGCTTTATGAAGGATTTTGAGGATTATACCCTTGACCAATTTCCTTTAAGAGATGAATTCAGAAAAATCAAGGCCTTTGTTGCTATGAATTTTTTCGGTGCAAAAGAAAATAACGGAATTTACGTTTACGACGGCTATGTAAGTAAAACAGAATATCCGTTAGATGAAGAATCAGTTGTAAAAGCAGGCGACAAGCTTGAATATGTTTACAATGAGTATCTTAAAGATACTGAAACGAAAAACTATCTTGCAATAATTCCTGATAAAAACTGTTTTCTTGCCGATAAGGGCGGAGTGCTTTCAATAGATTACGAAGAAATGATATCTCTCATTCGTGAAAACACCGGCTTTTTAGAGTATATAGATATAACAGAAAATTTGTCTATTGATGATTTTTACAAAACCGATACTCATTGGAAACAAGAAAATATCGTTGACGTGGCACAGGTGCTTTGTAACGGAATGGGTACTTCTTCAACACAGCAATATACAGAAAAAACTCTCGATAAAGAGTTTTACGGTGTTTATTACGGTCAGTCTGCTTTACCTCTTGAGAGCGAAACGATAAAATATCTTACAAATGAAGCTATAGAGAATTGCGTTGTTTACGATTATCAAAACGGTAAAGAAACCTCAGTTTACGATTTAGAAAAGGGTATGGGTAAAGACCCTTACGAGCTTTTCTTGTCGGGTCCGATTTCGTTAATATCAATAGAAAATAAAAATGCTAAAACAGATAAAGAGCTTATTATTTTCAGAGATTCCTTCGGTAGCTCAATTGCTCCGTTGCTTATTGACGGCTATAAAAAAATAACTCTTGTTGATATAAGATATATACATCCTAATTTTTTAGGTCAGTATATTGAGTTTAATAATCAAGACGTCTTGTTTTTGTATAGCACTTCGGTCCTTAATAACAGCGAAACTATAAAATAAAAAACGGTCTGCGAACTAAATTGAATTCGCAGACCGTAATTTTTTTATTTTAAAATTTATCGTAGAAAACCGTTTCTTCAATTGGGCGTGTATTATAATGCATTTCAATCGGTTTTGCATCGTCAGCAGGGTAGCCCATAACAAGAAGTGCCACCGACTCGAAATTATCGGGGATATTAAAGGCTTCCTTCATTTTGAATGGGTCAAAATGCATAACCCAGGTTGAGCCTACGCCTAGCTCAAATGCACGAAGCATTAAATGGGTTGTAACGATTGATGCATCAACCACACCGCAGGTTTTACCATCGTATTTTCTTGTCCAGCATTCATCCTTGTTGAAGCAGATAAGCATTGCCGTAGGGCAATTAAAGTGGCACTTTGTGCATCCTTGTAATTTAGAAATGCCATCATCAGTATTGATAACAAGAATTCTTTGTGGCTGATAGTTACAGCCTGTAGGGGCAACGTGTCCCGCCTTTAAAATTTCATTAATAACCTCTTGAGGTAAATGCTCATCCTTAAAGCTTCTTACCGAAAATCTTTCTGTTGCTAATTCTAAAAAATCCATTAAAGCACCGCCTGATAATTTGAATTTATGTTATTTTTATGATACCACAATATTGAGAGAATAACAATGGGGAAACGTTAGGAGTTAGGAGTGAGGAGTGAGGAGTGTCGGAACTGCGTTGGCAATTATATAGATGCCAGCTCCCAGATACCAGATGCCGGAGGCTTCGCGGAGAGTAAAAAGGTGAGGCTTTGCGAAGCTTTTCATCCCTGTTTGCGTTAGCAAATAGGGAGGGGGACCATTGCCAACGGCAATGGTGGTGGGTAGTTCTCTTACGTCTTAAGTTTAGACAGATAGAAGAACTATTTATCCCTCTTTTTTACCGCAGGTAAAAAGGAGGGGGGACCGACCTTAAATAAATTAAAAATTAAAGGATAGTATATTTCGTGTGAATATACTATCCTTTATTTATTACTGAATCGGGGCGGTGGGTGGTACCCTACGCGACAAAGGAGCGTAGTTGAATCGTTAGA
>JAGBCU010000037.1 GCA_017937865.1 Clostridia bacterium
AGCATTCTTTCATATTCTGTTTTAACAATGGTAGCACCTACAGCGGTTTCCTCAACGTCATAAAAGCCCAACTTCTTTAAAGCTCTGCGCATGGCGTTGATACCAACGCCTTCGTAGTTTGCAATAAACGAAGGGGCAAGACTAACAATTACAGGATCGCCGCTCTGAAGGAGAACCTTTACCTTTTCGGTTTCATCGACAATTTGTTTTGCATCCTGAGGACAAACGACAAAGCATTGACCGCAAAGGATACATTCGTTACCGATAATGTGTGCTTGGTTTCCCGAAAAACGAATAGCTTTAACGGGACAGTGTCGGATGCACTTATAGCAGTTTTTACAGTTTGATTTTTTTAAGGTCAAACAATTTGGCATATCCCGTTACTTCCTTTCCAGTTTATTTAATATGTTTTCTTGGAGGAATTCCTTGAAGTTCTCCTTTGTAATGCCTACGTGAATATCATCATCAACCTGTATTGTTACGCCAACGCGGTTACACTTGCCGATACAAAAACTACCGGCAAGCGTAACCTCGTCTTCAAGATGATATTCTTCTACGGCTTTTTGCAGAAGCTCTACAATTTCAGGAGAACCCTTTAAATGGCAAGAACTACCTACACAAACCTGAATAATCATATCTTTTATACCTTCGCTTTGATGTTTTTCTCAAAGAATTCTTCTACAGTTTCGGGGGTTACGGAATGGAAAGCATCGTCAACGGTTACACAAACACCCTGCTGGCATTTGCCCATGCAGAAGGTGCCGCCGAGTTCAACCTTATCACCGAGTTTGTTTTCACTGATAAGATATTGAAGCTGCTCTACAACCTGACGTGAACCTTTAATATGGCAGGAACTACCAATACATACTGTAACTTTCATTGTATTTATCTCCTTATATCTTTTTATAATGATACATTATTATTTGAAACAGATGCACTGTTTCAAATAAGCCGATTTATCGGCTTATCCAAACTTTTTAAGTTTGGATAAATTTTCATTTCAATGCCTTGTTGCAAATTATTACAATAATTTGCTGCCAATATTCATTTGGCGACGCAACAAAGTTATCTTTGTTGCGTCAAAACAAGCGCATTATTCGTAATCTACAACGTTAACCCAAGAGAGCAAGAATTCGCGCTCTTTTATCTGGCCCTTAACAGACTGAGAAGCGGCAACGATGGGCATCCACTTCTGAACATACTGCTTAGCAGTATTGCTCTTTTGACAGAACAAATCGAGATACTTTTTAGCACCATCGATATCGCCGTTCAGCCAGAACAACAAGTAGGTACGAGCTGCATCAGCAGATGCGTTACCTTGAGTTGCATGAGACCAGTCAAGGATATAGGGAGTACCGTCCTCAGCAATAATGATGTTGGAGGGGTTGAAATCACCGTGGCAAACCTTGTTATGCTTGGGCATACCTTCAAGACGGGTATGAAGATCATAACGGGTGGTAGCATCAAGCTCGGTAGCAGCGATCTTGCGGCTCATTTTATCCTTCAGTTTGTTAAGGAGAGGACTTTTCTTAGCGTGAACAGAAAGCTGTAAATCAACAAGCAGTTCAAGATATTCATCCTTCTTTTCGCTGTCTTCTTCCATAAGCTGAGCCAAAGTTTTGCCCTTGATATACTCAGATACGATAGCCCATTTGCCATCAACCATAGTTACTTCTAAAATCTTGGGGATGTTAAGACCTGTTTCTTCAATTCTTGCCTGATTTAGTGCCTCATTGAGAACGTCAGCCTTAGAATAATCCTCATTGAATACTTTTACGCATCTATCGCCGTCACGGTAGATCGTTTTATTGTTTCTTACTGCAATTACTCTATCAAGTTTCATTACTGTTTCCTCCTTAGTGTGACAAGAGTTAAATCTGTCACGCCTGACAAATAATAATTTTATATTTTTTCTTGCCTCATCATTTGTAATACAATAGCCTTACAAGAATGAACGCAAGAAAGGTGGAAAAGGTGTCGAGTGAAATCGTAACTGATTCAACTCTTGTCACCCTATGCTTTCTTACCCTTGCGGTAGGTTACTTTTACTTCGTCAACCTTAGCAGGTTCAGCAACATCGGCTGCAGTGGGCTTCTTGGTTTCTACAAAGTGGTTGCCATAGTAAGCATTGAGATACATCTGCTTGATTTCGCTCATGAGAGGATAACGGGGGTTAGCGCCGGTGCACTGGTCATCGAATGCCTGCAGGGCCATATCATCAAGGCGAGCAAGGAAGTCATTTTCATCAATGCCGTAGTCCTTAATGGTTTCCTTGATACCAACGCGAGCCTTGAGGTCATTGATAGCTTTGATGAGGTTTTCAAGTTTCTCTTCGTCAGTATTACCGCCAAGGCCGAGGTAATCAGCGATTTCGGCGTAACGAGCAAGGGTGTGAGGATGGTCGTACTGAGAGAATGTACCCATCTTAGCAGGAGCTTCAGCTGCATTGAAACGGAGAACCTCTTCAATCATCAAAGCGTTAGCAACGCCGTGAGGGAGATGGTGGAAAGCACCGAGCTTGTGAGCCATAGAGTGACATACACCGAGGAATGCGTTAGCAAATGCCATACCTGCCATTGTAGCGGCGTTAGCCATTTTTTCACGAGCTTCAACGTCGGTCTGACCGTTGTCGTATGCACGGGGCAGATACTTGAAGATGTTCTTAAGAGCCTGAAGAGCAAGACCGTCAGTATAGTCGGTTGCGAGCATTGCGGCATAAGCTTCAACAGCGTGGGTTACAGCATCGATACCTGATGCAGCAGTTAAGCCCTTAGGAGCGCTCATATGGAAATCAGTGTCGATGATAGCCATATTGGGAAGAAGTTCATAGTCAGCAAGAGGATATTTAACACCGGTATCACCGTCAGTAATAACTGCGAAAGGAGTAACTTCGGAACCGGTACCTGCAGAGGTAGGAATTGCAATAAAGTAAGCCTTTTCACCCATTTTGGGGAAGGTGTAAACACGCTTACGGATGTCGATAAAGCGCATTGCCATATCCATAAAGTCTGCTTCGGGATGCTCATAGAGAACCCACATGATCTTGGCTGCGTCCATTGCAGAACCACCGCCGAGAGCGATAATAGTATCAGGCTGGAATGCTGCCATCTGTTTTGCACCATCCTGAGCGTTTTTGAGAGTAGGATCGGGCTGAACATCAAAGAATGTTGTATGAGCGATGCCCATCTCATCGAGTTTTTCTGTAATCGGCTTAGTATAGCCATTCTGATAAAGGAAGGTGTCGGTTACGATAAATGCTTTCTTAGCGCCGCGTACAGTCGACAGCTCATCAAGAGCTACCGGCAAACATCCTTTCTTGATATATACCTTTTCAGGTGCACGGAACCAAAGCATATTTTCCCTTCTTTCAGCTACTGTTTTAATATTTAAGAGGTGCTTAACACCTACGTTTTCAGATACCGAGTTGCCGCCCCAAGAGCCACAGCCCAAGGTGAGAGACGGAGCAAGCTTAAAGTTATAAAGGTCACCGATACCGCCGTGAGAAGAAGGAGTATTCACTAAGATTCGGCAGGTCTTCATACGAGCTGCAAAAGCATTAAGCTTTTCAGTTTCGGTTACTTCGTTGAGATATACAGAAGAAGTATGACCAAAACCTCCGTCTTCAACGAGTTTGTCAGCCTTATCGAGTGCATCGCCGAAATCTTTTGCTTTGTACATAGCAAGTACAGGGCTGAGTTTCTCATGAGCAAACTCTTCGCTGAGTTCTACGCTCTCAACCTCACCAATAAGGATCTTGGTGCCTTCGGGTACGGTTACACCTGCAAGCTCAGCAATCTTTGCTGCGGGCTGACCAACGATCTTAGCATTTAGAGCGCCGTTGATGATGATGGTTTTACGAACCTTTTCGGTTTCCTTGGGATCGAGGAAGTAGCATCCGCGAGTAGCGAACTCTTCCTTAACAGCATCGTAGATGCTCTCAAGAACGATAACAGACTGCTCAGAAGC
>JAGBCU010000038.1 GCA_017937865.1 Clostridia bacterium
AAAACTCTACTTTTTTCTTCTTTTTTTACTAATTTTTAAAACTCATCGCACAAAAATATCCGAGACCCACTACTTTCTGTGAATCTCGGATTTTTTAGGCTGTTTTTTTACAGCCCCTTTAACCTTTGATTTATTGAAGAACGGTCCCCCTCCCTATGCTTCGCACAGGGAGGAAAAGCTTCGCATCAAGTTAATAAAATTAAAAAACAACAGATCTGCGATAGCAATGCAATCGTAGACCTGTTTCTATTAATTACTATTTTGCGAAGCCTCCGGCATCTGGCATCTTCATTTCGCACTTCGCATTCCGCATTCCGCACTCAATTTGCCACTTGCCACTTGCCACTTGCCATTTGCAATTTTACAATCGGCGTAGCCCCTTTTCTATTCTCTATTATCTATTCTCTATTATCTTTTATCTATTATCTTGCGAAGCTCTCCGGCATCTGGAAACTGGCATCTGGCATCTGGCGACTGGTGACTAAACTACTCACTTTTCAACGAATGCGTTTCCCTTTGTGCAGCAACGAGATTTGCGTATATACCGCCCATTGAAATAAGCTCTTCGTGAGTGCCTACCTCTGCAATTCTGCCTTTTTCAATAACGACAAGACGGTTTGCGTTTTTTAGTGTAGCAAGTCTGTGGGCAATAGCAATAGTTGTTCTGCCCTCAATAAGACGGGCGAGTGCTTCCTGAATTTTAATTTCGGTTTCAGGGTCAAGGGAGCTTGTTGCTTCGTCAAGAATAAGTATTTTCGGGTTTTTAAGAATTGCTCTCGCAATACTTACTCGTTGTCTTTCACCGCCCGAAAGTGAGTGGCCGTTTTCACCTATAACGGTGTTATAGCCGTCGGGTAATTTAGTTATAAATTCGTGAGCGTTAGCAGCCTTTGCCGCCGCTATAACCTCGTCAAGAGTAGCGTCAGGCCTTGCATACGCAATATTATCGAAAACAGAGCCTGAAAAAAGATAGGTTTCCTGGAAAACTACACCTATATTTTTTCTTAACTCGTCTTGCGGGATATTGCGTATATCAACTCCGTCAATTGTAATGCTTCCTAAGGATGGGTCGTAAAGTCGCATACAAAGGTTTATCATTGTAGATTTACCTGCTCCCGAATGACCTACAAGACCAATCATTTCTCCCGAATTTATATGAAGATTGACATTTTTTAAAACAGGCTCGTAGGATTTATAACCGAACGTAACACCGTTAAAATCTATTGCACCTGAAGCTTCAAGCTTTTCGGGCTTTTCGGTTGATAACATTTGAGGCTCTTCATCAAGAATTTCATAAATCTTAACAAGGCTTGTTGCACAGTCTGCAACTCTTCTCGGGAAAAGTGACATCCAACGAAGAGGCGCATATAAAAAACCAAGGTATAAATTAAAGCGTGTAAGCTCACCTAAGGTAAGAGTGCCGTCAAGCACCATTTTACCGCCTATTAAAAGAACGAGGAATTCACCTAAAGCCATAAAGTTACCGACAAGGGGGAAGGTAACAGCCCAGTATTTTTCGTTAGATGAGCTGATGTCAGCTAATTTTTTTGAAACCTTTGAGAATTTTTCAATTTCTCTTTCCTCGTTACCAAAGGATTTTACGATTCTGATACCTTTAATGATATCGTGAAGAATTGAGGTTGCTTTTGAATCAACTCGCCATTGCTTATGATATCTTACCCTTGTTGAATGGCGGAATAAGGTCATAAATAATACGCCTATGGGAATAGGAAGGATTACCGCAAGAGTGAGCGTAACGTTTGTACAGAAAAGAATTGTAAGAATAACTGTGAACATTATTACCTGTTCAATTAAATATCTTCCCTGTTGATTGAAAAATTCTTTTACTCTTTCCGTATCTCTCGTTACTCGGTGAATAAGGTTGCCCGCAGTTTTACCGGACATTGAGGAAAGGGAAAGCTCTTGGATTTTACCGTAAACCAATTCTCTTAAATCCTTTGAAAATTGTGAGCCCACCCTTATTGAAATTCTTGAGCTGAAAATGTTTATTACTTTTGATATAGCAAAGGTTACAGCCATCAAAAGTGCAATGGCAATAACACCCGTTGTGCGTGATTGAAAATAAGGGTCAGCGTTTTCGACCGGTACTAAATAATGGTCGATAAGTATCGAGTTAAATAAAGGCATAATTGCCCCGAGAATGTTTGCGATTGTTAAAAGAATACCTGATAACGCAACAGATTTCACGTAGGGCTTGAAATAAGTAAAAGCACGTGAAAATACGTAAGATTTTTTTACGCAGAAAAGACACACGTTTATTCCTCTTGGGTAATGACGGTGGCATTTCGGGCAAACAGGTAAATCGTCGGTGTTCATTTCTAAAAGCTCGTTGCTCTCATAATAGTGGTTAAGCACCTTTACAAGCTCACCGATTTCACCCACACAGCTCATTGAAAAACGGCAGACCGTTACGTTTTCGCTACCGTCAGAGGCTGCGTTTTGTGGCTTTAATTCAAGCTTACCGCAACCGATGTCAGTAAGCTGTACCGCCTCGCAAAAATCATTTATATTAAATTTTTCTTCTTTACCGTCAAGATTTTTTGTAAGTATACCCTGAGAAAGTGTGAGGGTACCGTTACAAACCTTTCCGTCAGGTGAAATATCAAAATGTACTGTTGAAATATTCATAATTAATATAAATAAGGCTCCAAAAGACGTCTGCTTTTTTGTTCTATTTTTTCGTATTCGGGGATAATGTATCTGTTACCGTCAACATCAAAAATCAAAAGGGTGTTTTCACTTGAAAAACGAAGATTTCTTGTTAAATCTCTTACGGTAAAGCTTTTATCTTTGCCGTCTATTATTGTTTCAAAGTAAAAATGTCCCATTCTTTCTTTGATGCTTTTAACGGAAGTAACACAAGGACAGTAATATCTGTTTTCCAGCTCCTTGCTACAAGCAGAATAAGAGCTTTCGTCAAGGTCTTTTATGCTTCTTATAATGCCTATTTCTTCGTTTTCAAGATTTTGAACACAAATATATTCTTCCTTGAGAGTGTAAGGGTAGCTCCTTATAAGCTTTACTCTGCCTTTGCATTCGTTGTTGAGAGTAAAAACTAAGAATCCGTTGCTGTTGAATTCAAAGCTACATTCTTCGGGGTTGAGAAATTCAATAGATAATCTGTTATCAGTCATTGCTTTCACCCTCCGTTTCTTTTTTGTTTTCTGTATCGTTTCCTTCGCCTATTCCTATAAAACGAAGTGCTTCCTCCTGAAGCTTAAAGGTCTTATAATATGCACCTTTTTTGTTCATAAGCTCATTATATGAACCGAATTCAATGCATTCACCGTCTTCAATTACCGCTAATTTATCAGCATCACGAAGAGTTGAAAGTCTGTGAGCAATAGCGATAGTTGTTCTGCCTTCCTTTAGCTCTGAAAGTGAATTCTGAATATTTCTTTCAGTTTCGGTATCCATAGCGGCAGTAGCTTCGTCGAGAATGAGTATTTTCGGATTCTGAATAATTGTTCGTGCAATTGAAATACGCTGTCTTTCGCCACCGGAAAGGTCCTGACCGCCTGAGCCTACCCAGGTTTCGTAGCCGTCGGGGAGCTTTGTTATAAAGCTATGAGCCGAAGCTGCCTTTGCAGCGGCAATAACCTCGTCGTTTGTAGCGTCAGGCTTTGCGTATCGTATGTTATCGGCAATAGTACCCATAAAAAGATATATATCCTGAGAAACGATGCCGATGTTTTCTCTTAATTGCTTTGACGATAAATCCTTAACGTCAACACCGTCTATTTTTACAGCGCCTTCCTTAGGGTCGTAAAGACGGGCTATAAGATTTGAAATGGTAGTTTTTCCTGCACCCGTTTTTCCTACCATACCGAGCATTTCGCCTGCTTCTATTTTTAAGGAAAGGTTTTTTATAATCGGGTGTGCAGGCTCGTATTCAAACTGTAATTCGTTTATTTCAATTGAGCCTTTGAAGTCCTCGAGAATAACAGGATTTTCTTTGTCTTTAATATCAGGCTCTGTATCCATAATTTCAAATACACGCTGAGCAGAATCAACGCATCTTGCCCACCAGTTTGTAACCCAGGAAAGAAATTCAATGGGCGCTTGAAGCATACCGAGGTAAACAACGAACGTAAGAAGCTCACCAACTGTAAGCTCGTTTGTTTTAATGCAAAGCACACCGCCGTAGCCTAAGACAATAGCACCTAAAATATAAACAACAACTGAAAGAATAGGGAACACCGTGTTTTCAGCATTAGCCGCTTTTATTTCGGAGTCCATCAGCTTTTTACTGATTTTATCAAAAGATTTAAGCTCGTCATCCTCTTTAGAAAAGGCTTTTATAATTCTGTGTCCGTTTATGTTGTCGCTTACCTTTGAGGTGAGCAAAGAATTTTGCACCCATACCTTGTGGTGAAGCTTTCTGAAAAGCTTTTCGAAAAGCGGGTATAAAACTAAAATTATAGCTGCACCTAAAATTACCGATAACGTTAGTTTTACGCTTGTTAAGAACATAATAACAAGAATTCCCACTACGGTAATGGCATTCGAAATAAGATAGGGGAAGCCGTCAACGAAAAACCAGTAAATGTTATTTGAGTCTCTTGTAACACGCTCCATAAGAGAGCCTGTTTGCTTATGAGTATAGAAACCAACGGAAAGCCCTTGCATTGCTTTGAATATTTTAATTTTAATGCTGTAAATAACCTTAGGTAAAATTCCTGCAACAATGTATTGATAACAGAGGGTGAAAAGCTGGTTGAAAAGCTTTATCAAAGCAATAGTGCCTACTACGGTGAAAAGTGCTTTTAAAAGTGCGTCATATCCAAGGGGATTGCCAACGTTTAAAACCTCGTCGTAAAGCTTTTGTGTGCTGAATTGAGGAAGCAAAAGATTGAAGCCGGAGCTTACAAGCACCGCAAATATCATAAAAATCATTTTCCACTTAACTTCACCGAAGAAAGAGAAAAGACGTTTTACCGTAGAGCGCTTGTCAACGCAATCCTTACAAAAACGCATCCCTTGGGGAACAGGAGAACCGCATTTTATGCATACTCTGTCGTTTACATTCAACATGTACTGCTTATAGTCTTTACCGTCTTTAAAAGCGTTGAATATTTTTCGGAAAAGGTCGGCTTTTTCAAGTAAGCCGATTGAAAAATAAGTCAATGAATAATATTCGCCGTTGAAGCTATACGTTAACTGACCTGTTGCTAAATATTGCTCTGCAAAAACCTCGTCTATTTCATTAATAGGAAAGCTTTCAAGCTTTAAGAGTGTAGGTGTTAATTCTGCAGGCTCTTTGTTTTTCTTTTTCTTGCTCTTCTTTTTTAAATTTATATCGGGCAATTTGAATTCTGCAATATAAAGACCCTTTTCATCAAAGCAAACGTATACCTCACCAAAGCTTTCGGGTGAGTTCATATCAGCCTTGAAAGTGTATATTAAATTGTCGGTATTAAGCCCGTTTTCGTTAAGAATTTTCGTTATAGGCTCAGGTAATTGCCCCGAGGGTGTGAAAACGGGTTGAGGAGGCTTTTTTATATGAAGCTTGTAAAGAATTTTATTTATTATTTTCATAAAATCTCCCTGCTATTAATCAGAATAACTGAAATATTTTATCACAGCAAATAATAATTAGCAATATTAATAGGGAAATATAGAGTATATATTTTGATAAAAGCAAGGTCTTAAGAATCTCTATCTTAACAAATTGTTAACATTGTAAGTGTAAAATGACTAATTGAAAAGAACTGTATTTGTGCAAATATACATTTTTGCTTTTTGAAAGCAAAAATGGTGAAAAGTGAATTGACATTCACTACCGGTTTTGTTATAATTATGTCACTATGATTTTATCATAGGAGTATATGTAAAAAAGTTGAAACAGCTGTTTTTTTGCTAAATAATCAGGTATTTAAACAACAAAACGTAGCAGTTTCGATGAATATATTTTTGACTTTATATGATTTTGTTTAAGGAGAAGAAAGTTTTATGGCTGTAAAAAGTATTACAAGATTTGGTATCCAGAGAAAAATCGTTGCTAATATGACAACCGAAAGCTGGCAGAATATTCCTCACGTTAGTTATTTATATGAGCCTGATGTTACAGACTTTTTAGCTGAATTTAAAAAGTTTCAGAACGAGTGCGGTTACGAGGTTAAACCAACTTTTAACGCAGTTCTTCTTAAGGCAATAGCAGAGGCTATCGAGGTTGACCCCGTTATAAATGCCCACATACATTACGAGAGAGGTCTTGTAAGAGGTAAGGTTACCGTTTTCGATAATATCGATATTTCAGTTCCGTGGACTCTTCCTGACGGCAATATGATGACAATCACAATGAAGGATATGGGCAATAAAACTCTTAAAGAAATTGCAGAGTATCAGGCTGATATTAACCGTAGACTTGAAAAAACAAACCTTACAGAAGCTCTTTATTCAGTGTCCTTCCATGATACGATAGAAAAGCTTAAAAAAGGTCATATTCTTAAGGCTATAAAAAGAATTTACGGTGCTAATACTAACCCGAATCACAAAATCAAGCTCCTTAAAGGTGCTGAGAAAAAGGCTTACGAAGCAATTCCCGAAACAGAAAGAATTACTCGTAATGACCTTAAACAAGGTACAATTACCGTTTCAAATATCGGTGCTGATTCAAGAGGCCTTGCAGGTGAATGTGCAATGCTTATGGTTATTCCGCCTCAGATTTGTGCTATAGGTGTAGGTGCTTTACAGAGAAGACCCGTTGTAGTTAAAAACGAAAACGGTGAAGAGGAAATCGTTATAAGAACAATTCTTCCTATGAATGTTTGTTTTGACCACAGAGCACTTGATTTCGGCGAGGTAAGACCCTTCCTTACGAAAATGCAGGAGATTTTCGAAAATCCCGAAATGATTCTTAATCACAACGCTTAATTACATACATATTTTGCGGCTGTCGAAAGGCAGTCGCATTTTTTATAATTGAATAAACGTTTATTTGTGATATAATTAGGCTATAAATAACTCGGAGCTGATATTATGGATTTTAATATTTATATGCCGACAAGAATTGTTGGCGGAAAAGACTGCGTTTTAAATAACGGAGAAATATTTTCTTCCTACGGTAAAAAATGTCTTATAGTTACAAGTAAAAGCGGTGCAGTTAAAAGCGGAGCTTTAAAAGACGTTTTAGCGGTTTTTGAAAAAGAGGGAATTGCTTACGGGATTTTTGATGAAATAACCGAAAATCCACTTGCTTCTGCCTGTATTAAAGCGGGCGAAGCAGCAAGAGAAATGAACGCGGATTTTATTGTTGGTATCGGCGGTGGCTCACCGCTTGATGCTTCAAAGGCGGTTGCAATATGTGCAGAAAATCCTGAGCTTGATATTGACGGGCTTTACAATAGAAATATTCCGTCAAAAGCTCTTCCGCTTATCCTTATAGGTACTACAAGCGGAACGGGTAGCGAGGTTACCGGTGTCAGCGTATTAACAAATGATAAAACTACGATGAAAAAGAGTATTTCGGGTGCTGATTGCTATGCAGCAGTATCGTTTCTTGACCCTGAATATACTTGCTCGATGCCTTATAACGTTACCGTAACTACTGTGCTTGACGCTTTTGCGCACGCCGTTGAGGGTTGGTTTTCGGTGAAGTGTACTGCGTTACCGAAAAAATATGCGGAAATGGCTTTGCCGGATATATTTGAGGGGCTTAGATTTTTGTACGAAACAAAAACTTTACCTGATGAAAAAATGAGAGAAAAGCTTTATTACGCTTCAATTTATGCAGGGCTTACGTTAAACGTTTGCGGTACGGCTTTTCCCCATACGGTAGGATATATTTTGACAGAAGAATTCGGAATACCTCACGGTAAGGCTTGTACAGCATTTTTCCCTGTTTTTTTAGAAAAAGCAAAGGTAAATATGCCGGAAAGAGTAACGGAGCTTTTAGAGGTTTTACAAACTGACGAAGAAACACTTTTGAGAACTGTAAGCGGATTAACTGACGTTAAAATTCAAGCTGAAAAAGCTGATATCAAAAAATGGTGCTCCCGTTGGGGCGTTGTGAAAAACTTTATAAATACTCCCGGTGGTTTTACAAATAGAGAAGCTGAAGATGCAATTTTCAGATTATGTTGAAAAATAGTAGAAAATATCTGTAATATGTGATATAATAAGTAATTGTGATATCAAATGCGGTGGGTATTCACCGAAAAAGTAAAAAAGGAGTAGCTTAATGAAAAAGAAAATAACAGTTTTGTCATCGTTGGTTGTTTGCGTTGCAATTATTGTAACAGTTATGTGCTTTGGTACCGATAGCTCTAAAGCAGATACAACAATGGTTGAATTAAATATTCAATACGCAAAGGAAACAAGTGCAACTACAAATGCAATTGGCGGTCTTATCGAAAACGTTGCGGGAGGTAACGTTGTAGGTGATGCATTAGGCAGTGCAGGTCAGAATATCAGCAGTGCTTTAGAGGGCGTTACAGGCAATTTGTCTGATGCTGCGGGTAATATTGGTGATGCATTAGGCGGTATCGGTAACGGTGGTGGCGGTCTTGCAGGCGTTGTAGGCGGTCTTGGTGATGCAATTGACGGTATAAGCGGTGCGTTAAACGGTCTTACAACAACAAAACCGGCTACAACAGAGTTAGACACAATTACCCCTGTTCCTGCCGCTTCTCAATATGACACTCAGGTTGCAAACCCGATAGTATCTAACAATACAACAGTACCTGCATCAGTAGTTGCTGATGGTGAAGGTGAAACCGTTGATTATTCGGCAACCTCAAACCCCTATAAGAAGCCTACAATTGAATTGAAGGCAGGAGATAAAGACAATTCAGTAAAATGGGTGCAGTGGATATTCATATATACTCATTACGGTCTTAAGGAAGACGGTATTACCGGTGTGCTCGATGACGATACAGTTCATTTAATTAAAAAATTCCAGGCAGACAAAGGTCTTACTATTGACGGTAATATGACAAAAGACTTTGTTAATGCTCTTGAACTTTATTTTTATGAGTATTCCTTCGGTACAAGCTCAACTACAGCTGTTCCTTTGGCTCAGCCTACTCAAATGGAGTCGGACGTGACTACGGGTGAGGTTGATAAACAGTCAAACACATCAATTCTTATTGTTGCATTAGTTCTTATATGGGTTCTTGCTATTATAGCTATTCTTGTTCTTGTTATATTCCTTAAAAAGAGAAAGAGTGTAGAAGCTAAGGCTGAAGCCCCTGTAAAACCTGAAGCAAAACCTGAAGCTACCGAAAATAAAGATATCGACGAAACAGAAATAAAGACAAAGAGTCTTGAAGAACTTTTTGATGAAGATAATAAATAATCCGATTAAAGAGGGGGATTACAATGGATAAATATGTAATTATCAATGCTGACGATTTTGGTATGTGCCATTCTGCTAACCTTGCGGTTTTTGATTTATTCGAAAAAGGCGGAATCACATCTGCAACAATTATGACTCCATGTTGTTGGGCAAAGGAAGCAGGCGTTTGGGCGGCTAAACATCCCGAATACGCTGTAGGTGTTCATCTTACCTTTACAAGCGAATGGGGTAATTACAGGTGGAGCCCTATTGCTCAGGGAGATACGTCTTCTTTAAGAGATAAAGAAGGCTTTATGTATTACGAATCTGACGAGTTCGAAGCAAATGCTGATTTAGAGCAGATTGAAAAGGAAATCAGAGCGCAGGTTGAGCGTTTTCGTTCATTTGGTGTTGAGCCATCTCACCTTGATAACCATATGGGCTCTCTTTACGGTATTGAATCCGGTAGATTCGAAGTTCTTAATCTCACTCTTGATATGGCAGGGGAATACGGTCTTCCCTTCCGCTTCCCCGGCACATTCGTTCCTGAAATGTTTGAGAATGATACTCTTGATGTTAAAATTGATCAACAGCTTATCGCTATGGTGTTTGATAAGGTTCTTCAGTATGCAAAGGCAAAGGGTGTTGCAATGCCTGACTATCTTATTCCCGGCGAATGGAACGGCCCGCAGAACGATAGCTACGAAAACTTTAAAGAGTATATTTACGAGCTTTACAGATCATTCCCCAACGGTATCACAGAAACTTATATTCATCCGGCATTTGAAAGCGAAGAGCTTAAAGGAATTTCAGGTGCTTGGCACAGAAGAGTGTGGGAGCATAAGCTTTTCTCCGACCCTCAGACCATGCAGCACATCAAGGCTTGCGGTATAGAGCTTATAAATTACAGAGATTTAGCGAAAATGAAAGCGTAACAAAAAAGAGTCAGACGAAATCGTCTGACTCTTTTTTAGTGAGGAATGAGGAGTGAGGAATGAGGAGTGAGGAGTGAGGAGCGAAGGGGCACTTCGTGCCGATTATAGAGCTTCGCAAGGAGTAAAAAAATTGAATATTAGCGATAGCCTTGCCTCCCTGTGCGAAGCATAGGGAGGGGGACCGTTCTTTGATATATTAATAGCTAACAGACAGTATATTCCGTGTGAATATACTGTCTGTTATTTGTTTATTAAAGCGGAACGGTGGTGGGTAGTTCTCTTACCTATTAGGTTTAGACGGATAGTCTATCGCTATAAGTTGGTTTGTAGAAAAGCAACAGGTCTGCGATAGCAAATACAATTGCCGTCGCAGACCCTTTTCTATTATCTTTCTCTATTATCTTTTATCTATTATCTCGCGAAGGTCTCTGGCATCTGGAAACTGGCATCTGGCATCTGGCGACTGGTGACTAAAATAATTTGCCACTTGCCATTTGCCACTTGCAATTTGGCTTTACCTCAACTCAAGCTTAACCTTTGAAAAATCAAGCTTTTGAAGATCTTCTTTTTTAATTTTGAAACAAGCAACATTTTCAGTTTCTGCCAAAAATTCAGGCATTCCGTCATCAAGCGGGTCGTACTGTAAAAGAATTATTTCATCTTTATCCGAAACAAGAATGCCTGTTCCGTCGGTTGTTTCCTTAGTTTCAAAATAGTCTATAGAAAATTCGGTTTCGATATCGCCTAAACTGTCGAAGCCTGCATTGAAATCATCAATAAGTGTTTCAGGCTCTTTTTCAAAATACTGAACGTTAGGTTTTAAGCCGTTTTCAGTTTCTGATAAGAAAAAGTAGATGAAACCGCTTTTTGCAGGTAAGATGTTATCCTTGTCAAAGGCTTTGAATTCGGAAAGCTTCAATTGACAAAAGAAAAAATCATCATCGCCGATGGTTTCGTCAGCAAGCCATTCTTCGGGCATAGTGGGTGAACCGAAAAATTTACTTGTTCCGGGGTCATATTCACCGTGTGCTTTTTCTACTTTTATACCAATCATTCTGTAACCCCCAGATATTCTTCTAAAGTAAGATTTTTTTCTTTCATTTCTTTTGCAGCCTCAATGCCGACGTATCTCCAATGCCACGGCTCATAGATTACTTTTGTAATATGTTGCTTGTCCTTCGGATATCTCATAATAAAGCCGTAATCTGCAGCGTTTTCAGTTAGCCAACGGAACTCATCTGTGTTTTCAAACCATTCTTCAACGCAAACAATATCCATAGCATAGCCTAAATTATGCTCTGAGCTACCCGGTGGCATAATTATCGTAGCTGCTTTAACCTTTGCGTCTTCAGTTGAGTAACCTTGATTTTCGAAAAATTTGATTTTGTTATTATAGTTTCTTTCCTGTAATTCGTATGAACGGTAACCGGAGCAGGGCGTTAAGTAAACACCCTCGTTTAATGCGGCGGCATACATCTTTTCATATTCCAAAGCAATTTTACGGTCAAGCCTTTCCTCGCTTCCGCAAACAGCAACAAGGTCAGGCTCGTATGTATCGGGGATTCTGTAGGATGAATTAACAAGTGTAAGATGCCATTGGCTTTCGTTTATGGTAATGATGTAAGGATTGTTAATTGTTCCCAATTCATAAACGGTTGTTGCTTGAGTAACTATATCGTTAGTTGTTTCATTGGTTGTTTCAGTAGCTTGGGTTGTGTTTTGGGTTTGCTTTTCAGAAACCTCTAATGTAGTGTTCTTATTTCCTTGCTCATTATGATTTTCGTTGTTTTTTGATGAAATAATTCCTGCTGAAAAAGCGATGGTTAATGCTAAAACAAGGCATAAAACGTATATAATTTTTTTATCTTTCTTTTCTATCATCATTGACGACACCTCCTAGGTAATTATATAATTTGAAGAGTCAAAAGTCAATTGCGATGAGTGTTATATATAGTATTTAATTATTATTAGTTGTTAATTACAAAAGAAGTGACGTGTTTTTGTGCTTTTTATACAAATATAAAAAAATACAAAAAATTACTGTTGTTACTGTAATTTTTGTGGTATAATCAATTGGTGAATAAGTCGGTTTATGCCGATATACATTAAATTTCCGAAAGGGGAAAATTTTTAATGAAACGTATTTTTACAGTTGCGATTTCAATTTTACTTATCAGCACTCTTTTGATGACACTCACTTCTTGCGGTTCTTCTGATACACAGTCAGAGACAGAAGAAGTCCAGTCAACAGAAGCAGCGGTTTACGTAGAAAGTGCAACTCCGGTTGGTAACACAAGCGTAGAAGTGCTTGAATATTTCAACCATCTTTTAAACGGTGTTAAAAGCAGTAAACCCGCAATTTACTACAACATAGAGAAAAACGTTCCTAACGATACTCTTAGGGTTACTAAAAAGGGTGCGGAGGATGCAGAAGAAATTGATGACTCTCTCAAGGCAATTAATGATGCAGCAAAGGGTATCAAGGATTTAATGCTTGAAGATATCAAAGGCAAATCAGGCGATATTGCTTACGGTGATGATAACTCAGAAATGCTTTTCGTAACAGGTGAGTCATGGGCTTCAAAGCTTACTACTGATGACATTGCTTATGCAACTATCAAAGAGGTTGGTGACGTTTATTACATCACAATCGCTTTCAATGACCTTACAAGTGAAGAGGTTCAGGATGTTTTAACAAAGGCTTTCGACCTTCGTGATAAGGAAGAGCTTCTTGCTTCTGAAGAATTTGAGAAGAGTAAGGATTTTTTAACCCTTAACGATTACGATGTAGTTTATAGTGGCTGCAAAATTACCGCTACTGTAAACCGTCTTACTGATGAGCTTGTTAACCTTAACTACTACAAAGCTGCAAAGGTAACTGCTGATATGACAGGTGCCGGCACTCTTGAAGCATACGGTGACGTAAGCGTTATGTTTACTCTTGAGGATAAAGCATATTACGAAATCAATTGGGAAAGCGGTCTTCCCACAAGCCCGATTGAAACAGCAGTAGCAGAATAAAACCGTAAATAACGGAGGTAATCCCCTTGACTAAAAGAATAATCGCGTTAATGGCAGTTGCAACAATTGTTTTTGTTTGCACCTTTGCCGCTTGCGGTAAAGATGAAATCAACGTATATGCCGATAATAAGGATTTTGACTTTGTTACAGATGAAAACGGTCAAAAGGTTCTTTCTGATGACGGCGAGTTTATCGTTTACGTCACTGACGAAAAAGGTAAACGTGTAACAGACAGCAACAAAGAAGAACAGACTATGTTTGAGCAGTTTGTTCCTTTGGAGAACGATGGTGTTGTTGAAAATTACGGATATATTTTCACTTTACCTGAAGGCTGGAAAACAGATACAGCAGATGCAGGAAAGTTTATCAATAAAGATAAAGAAGCAGAAGCAAGTATCGGTGTTGTGAAATACTTCTATGATGATTACTATCAGCTTAATAAAGATACTTATGAAACGTTAAAAAAAGAACTCGGTGAGGATGCAGTTAAGTGGGAGGAAGAGGTTGATATTCTTCCCGAAGCAGAGAAGACATGCCGTTTTATTATGGAAAAAGACGGTGCTATGAGTATCCTTGTGTTCTTTGAGAATTCAGGTAATGTATACAAGATTCTTTATAACACAACAAGTGTTGACAGCGGTGTGTATGATTGCGAGATTTTCTGTAAAGCAATAACCTTTAAAGCTTTTCAGTATTACGATGATATAACCGCAGCCGATAAAGACTGATAACTAAAATGAAAACCTTGCAGTGTGAACTGCAAGGTTTAATTTTTTATTTACAGAAAAACAGGATTTTGATTAGTTTATTTTTATTTAATTATATCTTTGTTTTAAAATATTTTTCAGTTGCCATGTAAAGAGTGGGTACAACTATTACTGCACTTACAAGCTCTATTAAACCGTTTGTGCTGATAAGAGTTCCTATAATAACGTCAAGAGCTTTTGCAGATTCACCGAAAAGAGTTGTAAATCCGCCGAATAACTGAAGTGAACTAAGAACAAGAACAGTGTTTGTAACCGTACCTGCTAATGCAGAAAGACCTAAAGAAATCGGCTTTTTGCATTTCGTTTTTGATAAGAGCCGGAAAACAAGCCCTGCAACTAAACCAACGATAAGTCGGGGTAAAAGTGAAACTAACGGGTTCTGGAAGGGGATTATTCCGAATTGGAATGCACGCATAATGCAGGTTGCACCCCATACTGCACCTAAAACGGCACCGTATTTCGGACCTAATACGCAAGCACCGAAAATAACTGCAATGTGAATTGTTGTTATTTCGATGACACCAACTGTAATGTAGCCAAGGTAGGGTGTGAATGTCATAACGACTATCAATGCCGCAAATAAAGCACACATTACAAGACGAACAAGCTTTTTCTTTTCTTTCATAATAAAAACTCCTTTGCTGCTGTTCTTAAAGAGATACAACGCGTTTTATTTGTTTTTACCTGTTTTTCTTGTATATTGTTAAAAGTCCTTGTAAAATAAGGTCTTTATTATAAATAATTTCTTCTTCGCAACAAGCTACTATATCTTTGGCAAGTCCACCTGTTGCAACAATAGATTTGAATTTTTGCCCCATCTCTTTTTCTATTCTTGAAACCATACCGTCAAGCATAGCTGCATTGCCGAATACAGTTCCTGAACGGATACATTCAATAGTATTCGTTCCTATAACGTGTTCGGGGGCTGAAAGCTCAATTGTAGGTAATTGAGATGTTCTTGCAGCCAAAGCATCTAACGAAATACCTATACCGGGTGCGATTGTGCAACCGCAAAAAACGCCTTCAGAGTTTATTATACAAAGCTTTGTTGCTGTTCCCAAATCCATTACAAGACAGGGGAGAGGATACTGTACTAAAGCTCCTACGGCACCGGCAACTAAGTCTGCACCAACCTCTTTAGGATTATCGGTAGCAATTTTTAAGCCTGTTTTTATACCTGCTGCAACGATAAGAGCATCGCAACCCGTTACTTTTTTGATAGCATCTTTAAAAGCACGGGTAAGCTCAGGTACAACAGAGCTTATAACTGCACCTTCAAAATTAGTTTCAATGTTTTCTAAATCGAAAACAGCCTTTAATTCAATGGCGTATTGCTCAGATGTTCTGTGACGCTGAGTAGCGAGTCTTGAAATGCATACAGGAACGTCATCTTCAAAAATACCTAAAGTAATATTTGTATTTCCTATATCGGCAGTGAGTGTCAAATAAATCGCCTCCAAAAGCAAAAATGAATTTTTGCAAGGCTATTATACATTAAAATTATTCATAACGCAACAAAATTTTATTTTAGTGTATAAAAATAGTTTGCATTATTAAAGTATTGTGGTATAATCACCTTATAAATTTTATGAATAGAGGTTTTTAAGATGGCTAAAAACAAAACAGTTGAGAAAGGTACAGGTTTTTTAAAGGAATTTAAGGATTTTATTTCTAAAGGTAACGTTATCGACCTTGCAGTCGGCGTTATTATAGGCGGTGCTTTTTCAGGTATCGTTACAAGTCTTGTAACAAATATCGTTACACCACTTATTTCAATTCTTACAGGCAGAATTGCATTTGCAGATTTATTTATCGCTCTTGACGGTAAAGAATATGCAACTCTTGAAGCGGCAACAGAAGCAGGTGCATCAACAGTTAACTACGGTCTTTTTATTGAAGGCGTAATCAACTTCCTTATCACAGCTTTCGTTATTTTCCTTATGGTTCGTTTCATCAACAAAATCAGAAACAAAAATAAGGCAGAGGAAGAGGTAGTTGAAGCAGCTCCCACAACAAAGGTTTGCCCCTTCTGCAAGAGCGAAATTGCTATCGATGCAACTCGTTGCGCTCACTGTACATCAGAGGTTGAATAATTATAATGGGACAGATAAGATATTATTTTGCCTTATGGGCTTCAAAAGCAGTGTATATTCTTTTAAGATTGCTTAAAAGAAATGCAACAATGTATCCGGGCTTTATAGCTCTTAAAATTTGCCCCGATTACCTTAAAAGAACAAAAAAATCACCTAACGTGCTTTGCGTTACAGGTACTAACGGTAAAACCACAACAACCAATATGGTAGCAGATATTCTTTCTGAAAGTGGTATGAAAATCGTTTCTAACAGGTACGGCTCTAACATTAATACAGGCGTGGCTACCGCGTTAACCCATAGCGTTAACATTTTCGGTAAGCCTAAGATAGATGCTTTAGTGCTTGAGGTTGACGAAAGGTTTTCAAGGCTTATTTTACCTTTTATCAAGCCTGATTATCTTATTGTAACTAATCTTTTCAGGGATTCAATAAAGCGTAATGCCCACCCTGAATACATTTTCAGTATTCTTGATACATACGTACCAAAAGAAACAAAGCTTATTCTTAATGCCGATTGCTTACAGTCGTCACAGCTTTTAAAGGATAATGCCCGCGTTTATTTTGGTATAGACAAGCTTGATACTGACGTTACTGAATGTATAAATCTTATAAACGATTTCTCTATTTGCCCCGTATGTGATTCAAAGCTTAAATTTAATTATTTAAGATATCATCATATAGGTAACGCATATTGCCCCAACTGTGATTTCAAATCTTTTGATGCAAATTACCGTTTAACAAATATCGACTATGACAATAAAGAAATTACCGTTGAGCATAACGGCAAAAAAGATGTTTATCCTATGGTAAACAGAGCGTTATACAATATCTATAACGAGCTTGCGGCGGTAAGCCTTATGTCTGAATTCGGTGTTGATGCCGAAATGGTAAAAGATTATATGTCAAAAATCAGCGTTACCCAGACTCGTTATAACGAAACGAAGGCAGGTAAAACGGAAGTTATAAGAACTATGGCAAAAGGTCAGAATTCAGTTTCTTGCTCTAGAACTCTTGATTTTGTTGGCAATAACGAAAAAGGCGACAGAACTGTATTTATAATGATAGACGACCTTTTCGAACGCCGTGATTCATCGGAGTTTATGGGTTGGATATACGATGCCGATTTCGAATTTCTTAACGTTGACGGCGTTAAACAGATTGTTCTTGCAGGTCCCCGTTGCTTTGACTATAAGCTTCGTCTTTTGATTGCAGGCGTGTCTGAGGATAAAATACTTTGCGAGCAGGATGAGTTCAAAGCGGTTGATATAATGGATAAGGATATAGATAAATTATATCTTCTCCACGACACCTCAACCTATGACCTTGCTTGTAAGGTTGAAGAAAAAATCAAAACCGTTTTTTCAAAAGCGCATAGTGAGAAAGCAGGTGAGCAGGCATGAGAATAGAAGTACTTTACCCCGAAATCTGTTGCCTGTTCGGTGATAAGGCAAATATGCGATATTTTGAAATGTGCTTACCTGATGCTGAGTTTATTAAAACACCGGTGAGCGAACAGCCTTTGTTCTTAACAGAGGACGTTGATATGGTGTATTTCGGTTCTTGTAGTGAATCTAATCAAGAGAGAATTCTTTCAAGATTAATGCCTTTTAAGGAAAGAGTAAAAGAGCTTATTGATAATGGCGTAATCTTCCTTATGACCGGCAATAGCTTCGAAATTATGGGTAATTATATAGCTAAACCTGATGGTGAAAAAATCGAAGGCTTGGGTTTAGTTGATTTCTATTCTGAAAGAACTATACCAAAGAGAAACAATTCGTTGTTTTTAGGTAAGTTTAAGGATATGGATATCGTAGGTTACACAAGCCGTTTTTCAAATTCATTTGATATAAAGAAAGAGGATTCTCTTTTCAGTGTAACAAAAGGATATGGCTCTTATATTGACGGGAAAACTGAAGGTATTGTAAAGAACAATTTGTTTGGTACGTATCTTTTAGGACCGTTTCTTATTCAAAATCCGCTTTTTACTGAATATCTTATGAAATTACTCGGAGTTGAGAACCCTCAGCTCGCTTTTAAAGATGATATTATGAAGGCTTATAAAGTAAGGCTTGAAGAGTTTAATAAAGATATTATCTTTGCAGAGTGAAAAAAAGAAACATTAAAAGCCCTTGTAGTTTAATGAACTACAAGGGCTTATTTACATTTGTTTAATCAATTAGTTTGTTGTAAGCGTTGCTTTTTGAAGCCTTTATTTACTATTGTATTAAGGATTATATTAACTGTAAATAAACCGACACCAACAAAAATACCGTATTGTAAAGAACCTGATAAAACGTTAACAGTTGTATTCCCGATTCCCGAAACGCAAACGGTAAATAAAACTGCGGAAACGGCAAAACAAAGAGCAGAGCTTATGCACATGGTCATATTGAATCCCGCTTTTAACTTTGATGCTCTCAAAAGCACGAAAACGAAGTTTAACACGCCACAAACTACAGCAAGATATAAAAGCAGGATTGATAAAAAGAGCATAAGAAATTCTGTTCCTAATATGTTTGAAGAAACAAGCTTTATAAGAGAACCCCAATTCAGATTTAACAAGGTATTAAGTGTGAAATCGAGCAAGCTCATATTTCCCGAAGCGGAAACAAAAGGTAAATTTACCGAGTAATCAGCAAGAGGTAAAATTAAAGCAATCAGAGGAACAAAAGTAAAAATAAAACGGACAATTCTTAATTTGTTTCCAAATAATGCACTTTTAAAATTACCTGTAAATACTCTGAATTTAGCCCAAGCGACTTCCGCATTTCTTGCATCTTCGTCGAGACGTTCTTCCCAATTATAGTTTGGAATATTAACTCCGCAATAAGGACATTCAGCTTTTATATTCCAGATTTTAAGAGAGTGGGCGCATTTAGGGCAGTAAGCCATAAATGTTCATCCTTTCTTATTAAAATGATATATCAATAATCAAGCACTCTGAGGATTGATTTAACGTTGATAGGTAAATTATTGATAGCAGCTCTTGCTTCTTTTTCACGCATAACGGGAGTTACGAAAGCAATTTCATTCTGAGGAGCATTTTCTCTGTGAAGAATAACAGGTGAATCAAAGGTCTTGTTGATTTCATTGAAAGCAGCAATATAATCATCTGCTTCAGCTCTTACGTAGAGAGAGATGTTCTGTAAAACGGGGTCAATAACGTAGTTGTCTTCTGTGGGACCCCAACCGAAAGCTTTTCTTCTTGCGGTGTGCTTAGCGCAGTCGATAACGTCTGCAACAACAGCACTTGCGGTGGGAAGCTTACCTGCACCCTTACCGTAGAATACAACGTCGCCTATAGCATCGCCTCTTACAAGGATTGCATTGAAAACGTCATCAACTGATGCGAGCTGGCAATGATTCTGAATGAGACAAGGACCAACAGTAGCTATTATATTGTTATCGTCAAGCTTCTGCGCTCTACCGATAAGCTTGATAACACCGCCCCAATTTTTAGCGTAGTCAACGTCTTCGGGTGTGATTTCTGTTATACCTTGAGTTTCAACGTAATCGGGGTAAACGTGCTTTCCAAAGCAAAGAGAAGCGAGGATACATATCTTACGGGCAGCGTCGTGACCCAAGATATCTGCAGAAGGGTCTCTTTCTGCGTAGCCGTTATCCTGTGCGAGCTTAAGAGCATCCTCAAAAGCCATTCCCTCAGTAATCATCTTTGTAAGAATGAAGTTCGTTGTTCCGTTAAGAATACCTGCAATTTCACAAATTTCATTAGCTGCGAGGCACTGGCTGATAGGTCTGATAATCGGGATACCGCCACCAACACTTGCTTCGAAAAGGAAGTTTACGTTGTTTTCCTTTGCAAGCTCAAGAAGCTCATAACCCTTTGCAGCAACAAGCTCTTTATTTGATGAAACAACGCTTTTACCTGCCTTAAGGCTTTTTGAAACGTATTCGTAAGCAGGCTCAGTACCACCCATACATTCAACAACAATGCCGACAGAAGGGTCGTTAAGAATATCATTGAAATCACGGGTAAAATATTTACCTAATTCGTGATTACTAAAATCTCTTATGTCAAGAATATATTTGATTTCAAGAGATGCTTGTCCGCTTTTGGCGACAATACTTTTTTGGTTTTTTAATAAAAGCTCGGCAACACCTGAGCCAATTGTGCCGAAGCCCATAATAGCGATTTGCATATGGAATACCCCCATACTAAAATATACTAAATCATTCTATCATACTTTTTTTAGATAATAAAGAGTAATTTTGATTTTTTCTATAAAAATTGCGGAAAATTTTAATAAATTTTAAAAAAGCGAGATTTTTATTGTATTATTTAAAATAATAGTTTAAAATGAAATAAAATATAGGTTATCTGTCAGGAGGAACTGAAATGGATAATATTATTGAGAAAAGGAAATCATTTATTATCAATTTTATATATATTGGTATTTTTGTCGGACTGTATTATTTTGTTATAAAATATGCTTTCGGATATGTGTTCCCTTTTATAGTTGCTGCAGGCTTTGCAGTTTTGTTGCAAAAGCCCGTCAGAGCAATTTCGAATAAGCTTCATATAAAGGCTCATGGTGCCGTATCAATTTTTCTTGTACTGTTAATAGTTCTTGTTCTTGTAGGCGGTTTAGCAGGCGTTGGTTTTGCAATAGTTAACGAATTAAGAGATTTCTTCTCTTACGTATTTGCTCAGGTTTCCTCCATAAACGAATTAATTGAAATCGCGAAAGATTTTGTAATGGGGTTGGTTGTTAAATTACCTGCGTCAATCAGCGAAACAGCAGGGGATTACGTTAATGACTTCTTTAATAATATCGGCACTAAAGATTTAGAGCTTAATATGTCTGCTTTTTCTGCTCCTTTGAGTGGCGCCTGGAGTGTGGTTAAAGGTATTCCTTCTGCATTTCTCACTATTCTTGTTACGGTTATTTCTTGTGTGTTTATGACTGCAGATTATGACAACATAAAAGAAATGCTTCTTGGCATGTGTTCAAAATCAAGAGGTGAAAAGCTTGTAAATTCAAAAAGAAGTATTTCAAAAGGTGTATCAAAGCTCTTCAAGGCATACGCTACAATTATGCTTATAACCTTTACGGAAATGTTTGTTGGCTTATATTTCCTTAAGCTTATCGGTGTTTATAAGGGAGGCTATATTGCCATAATTGCTTTTGTAACTTGTATTGTTGACATTATTCCCGTTCTTGGTACAGGTACAATTATTATCCCATGGGCGATATATAATCTTGTTACGGGAAGAATAGGTCTTGGTATAGCTCTTATTATTCTTTATGCAGTTATTACCGTTTTGCGTCAGGTGATTGAGCCTAAATTGGTTGCAAATCAGGTTGGTCTTCCGGCGATTGTAACAATTATGGCTATGTTTATCGGTGCGAGGGCGTTTGGTACCTTTGGTATCATAATTTTACCTCTTACAGTTATAATAGTTAAGCTTATGTACGACGAAGGCGTAATAGGCAGAAAAAAAGAGCTTGAAAAAGAACATATTGAAGTAGCTTTAAAAGCATCAGAAACAGGTGGTGCTGATGAATAAGCTTATTGACTTACATTCCCATGTTTTATGGGGCGTTGACGACGGCTCACGTAGCATAAACGAATCTGTTGATATGTGTGCTCTTGCAGAAGATAGCGGTACAGGCACTTTGTTTCTTACCCCACATCTTATGTATTGGGACAGAGCTGAGGAATTATTTGATATAAGAAATGAAAAAACAGAATATCTTAAAGAAGTTCTTGCGGATAACGATATTGAGCTCGATTTAAAAACCGGATTTGAAATACTTTGCGATGATGACATATTTCTGACAAAATATTTTAATCCTTATACGTTGTGTGGCTCTAAATATATTCTTATTGAATTTGATTTTTTCAAAACAACTCTTGAAGATGTTTTGTCATGGTGCTCGTATCTCCAATCCTTCGGTCTTGTACCGATTATCGCTCACCCTGAAAGATACAGATTTATGTTGCTTGACGGAAAATGTGTTGACGTATTATCCGATAAAGGTATTCTTTTTCAAATCAATGCAGGGTCACCTGCAGGGATGTTTGGTGATACAACTGCCGAATTTGCATTGAAAATGATAAAAGGCGGTTTTGTTGATTTTATAGGCTCTGATGCTCATGATATAAGAGCAAGGAATACTGATATGGCATTTTGCTTCGATAATTATCCTTACGAAGCGGATAACGGTTTTTTATATAGAGCAAGCTATCTCAATCCTTTGAAGGTAATACAAAATGAAGATGTAACAGTTCAAAGACTTTCCTATTTTTCGGATTTATAAAAAAATATTTTTATTTTTTCATAAAAGAAAAATAAATGTTTTACTATATGTTATATTACAATTAAATAGATATGAAAGGAGGTCCACACATGTTAGATTCTATTTGGCAACTTCTCAAAGACAACGGTCTTGATGTAGAAGAAATTGCAAATGGCATTAGCTCACTTTTCACTGTTAATGAGGATGGTACATACGGCGGAATTTTAGCTGCTCTTGGCGATTTCCCCCTTATCGGCACAGTTCTTCAGCTCTTCTCATCTTTCACACCCGGTGTTAACTAAGTTCAAACGCGTTATGCTTAGTTAATTGTGTGAGTTATTGCAATAATTTTCACAAAGAGAGTGTGGGTAACCGCACTCTCTTTTCCTAAGGCAATAATACTTAAAAGTTTAAGTTTTATATACATATTATAATATAGTGATATCAGAGGTTCCGTTATGGCTAAAAATAATGAAAAGAAAACTGTAGGAATAATCATAGCTTTAGCAGTAGCAATTTTAGTTGCAGTTATTATTTTCTCAATATCAATAGTAAAAGCAATTAAAAAAGAAACTAATAACAACACTACTGAATATACTCTTCAGGGCGATCAACCGTCAACAGAATATAATGATACAGTTATAGATAACATTGTTGTATCTACTGACGTGCTTGTACCTTCAAGCTCTGATACTTCTAATGTAAGTTCATCTGAAACAGGCGTTGCTACAACGAATAGCAATAATACATCAACAACAAAAGAACCTGAGAAGGTTACTTCTGCTGAAACAACAGAGTATGACCCGATAGCTGCTTATGAAAAACTTGAGAAGCAGGGGGACGCTTATGCTTCGAATGATCCTAATAATAAACATATTAGGAAAATAGCTGATAAATACGGTGTTGACCCTGCTTTATTAGTTGTTTTATATTCTGAGCCTGAATCAGGTGAAAATGTAGGAACAAACTTTATTCTTGAGTTTGACGGCTCAAAAGATAAATCGGGGAATTACATAAAAAGTCCCGATACCTTGAAAAAGGTTTACCATATTGACAAAGAGGGGGATATATCCGTTACTCAGGGAAAGATGACAGGTAATATTGGTGTTTCCTATGCTGACGGTATACTTGTATTTAATATGGTAAAAACAATTTTAATGCCAAAATATCCTGATTATTTTACAGGAGTGTAAAAAATTCACAAAAAAGGCAAAAAATATTATTGTAAGATGTTACAAAATTTCTTTGAAAATTTCTTGAAAAAATACCAAAAAACTCTTGCAATATTGAAATAGTTGTGATATTATGATAGGGCACGCGAAAGGGCGTACCCTATCTTTTTATGCCCTGACGCAAGCAGATATGCGTAGATGCGGGAGGTGGCTGCCCTCTGAGGCAGGGAATTTCCGCGGAGTATGTCCGATTTAAAACCGGGCGATTAAAATACCGAATACAAACCCGTTTGCCGTCCTTAACTGTGGCTGCGTGTGTGTATCGGAGCGTGTGTTTCATCCCGGAATTGCATTCCGGTTTTTAAACGGGGGATGCGATAAGCCCGGGCGAGTTGTTGAAAAATACGCAAGCCCGCCAAAATTATTAGGAGGCGTTAAAAATGGCAGTTAAGGAAAAAATCAGAATCAGACTTAAAGGTTACGATCACAACCTCGTAGACAAGGCAGCAGAAAAGATCGTTGAAACAGCAAAGCGTACAGGCGCTCAGGTTTCAGGTCCTATCCCGCTCCCCACAGAAAAAGAGGTAGTTACAGTGCTTAGAGCAGTTCACAAGTACAAAGATTCTCGTGAGCAGTTCGAACAGCACACTCACAAGAGACTCATCGACATTCTCAGACCCTCAAACAAAACTGTTGAGGCTCTCACAGGTCTTGAGCTCCCCGCTGGTGTTGATTTTGAGATTAAGCTTTAATCCGATAGAAAGCTTAATTTTAAATATACCTATTATATATATAGTAGGTTGCAGGTCATGTTGAGGAAACTCAACCAATAATCTGACAGGAGGAAATTAAAATGAAAAAAGGTCTTATCGGAAAGAAAATCGGCATGACTCAGATTTTCGATGAAAAGGGCAATATGATTCCCGTTACAGTAATCGAAGCTGGTCCTTGCGTAGTTGTCCAGAAGAAGACAACTGAAAATGACGGCTATGAAGCTGTTCAGATCGGTTACGGCGACATGAAAGCTAACAGAGTAACCAAGCCCATGGGCGGTCACTTCAAAAAAGCTGATGTTGCTCCCAAGAAGGTACTCAAAGAGTTCAGACTCGCTGATACCTCAGCCTTAAACGTAGGCGATATTCTTAAAGCAGATGTTTTTGCTGCAGGCGAATATGTAGACGTTGTAGGTAAGAGCAAGGGTAAAGGTACAGCCGGTGTTATCAAGCGCTGGAACTTCGGTAGACTCAGAGAGTCTCACGGTACAGGTCCTGTTGCAAGACACGGCGGTTCTTTAGGTGTTATCGACCCTGCTCGTATTTTCAAAGGCAAAAAGATGGCAGGTCACCTCGGTTCAGAGCGTGTTACTGTTCAGAATCTCAGCGTAGTCAAAGTTGACGTTGAAAACAACCTTATCGCAATCAAAGGTTCCGTTCCCGGTCCTAAAGGCGGCATCGTTGTTATCGCTGACAGTGTAAAAAAAGCGTAAGGAAGGAGTGTAACAGATGAGTAAATTATCAGTACTTGATATGGCAGGTAAAAAAGCAGGCAGTATTGAACTTAACGATTCTATTTTCGGTATCGAGCCCAATATGTCAGCTATGCACCTCGTTGTAGTTGGTTATTTAGCAAATCAGCGTCAGGGCACTCAGTCCACAAAAACTCGTTCCGAAGTTAGCGGCGGCGGTAAGAAACCGTGGCGTCAGAAAGGAACAGGTCGTGCAAGACAGGGTTCAACAAGAGCTCCCCAGTGGTATCACGGTGGTATCGCACTTGGTCCCAAGCCTCGCACATATGGCATCTCAATCAACAAGAAGGTTAGAAGACTTGCTATGAAGTCTGCTCTTTCTTCAAAGGTTGCAGCAGAAGAGATGCTCGTTCTTGATTCAATCAAGCTTGATGCAATCAAAACAAAAGCAATGGCAGAAATGTTCGCTGCTATTAAAGCAGGTAAGAAGGTTCTCGTAGTTCTTCCCGAAAACAACGAAGTTATCTACAAGAGCATCAGAAACATTGAGGGTGCAAAGGTTTCAACCGTTAATACTCTTAATGTATACGATATCCTCAACTGCGATTCACTCGTAGTTCTTAAGGATGCAGTTACAAAAATCGAGGAGGTATATGCATAATGAAACTCGCACAAGACATTATCATTAAGCCTGTCATCACAGAAGCATCTATGATGGGTATTGCTTCCAAGAAATACACATTCAAAGTTGCAACAGATGCTAACAAGATTGAAATTGCTAAAGCAGTTGAAGAGCTTTTCGGCGTTAAGGTTGCAAAGGTAAACACAGTTACCGTTAACGGTAAGATGAGAAGATACGGCAGATTCGAAGGCTATACTGCTTCTTGGAAGAAAGCTGTTGTTACTCTTACTGAAGATTCAAAGACAATTGAGTTCTTTGACGGTATGATGTAATCTGTTAACTTATTAAACTATTATAACTTATACCCGTATGGTATAGTATGGAGTTGACATTCTCCGCAAAACCATTATAGGAGTGTGAATAAAATGTCTATAAAAGTTTATAAGCCGACTACAAACGCAAGACGTGACATGTCGGTTACAGATTATTCCGAACTTTCAAAGGTTGCTCCTGAAAAGAGTCTTTTAAAGCCTCTTAAGAAAAATTCAGGTCGTAACAGCTACGGTAGAATCACAGTTCGTCATCGTGGCGGCGGAAACCGCAGAAAGTACAGAGTAATCGACTTCAAGAGAAACAAGTTCGACGTTAAAGCAACTGTTAAAACTCTTGAATACGATCCCAACCGTTCAGCACACATCGCTCTCATCGAGTACACAGACGGCGAGAAAGCATATATCCTTGCTCCCGTTGGTCTTAAAGTAGGCGATACAGTTGTTGCAGGTCCTTCAGCAGATATTAAGCCCGGTAACGCACTTCCGCTTACTAATATCCCTGTTGGTACATTCATTCACAATATTGAGCTTTATCCCGGTAAGGGTGGCCAGCTTGCAAGAGCAGCAGGTAATGCAGCTCAGCTTATGGCTAAGGAAGGTGCTTACGCACTTCTCAGACTTCCCTCCGGTGAGCTTCGTAACGTTCCCGTACTTTGTATGGCAACAGTTGGTCAGGTAGGTAACCTTGATCACGAAAACGTTAAGATAGGTAAAGCAGGTCGTACACGTCACCTTGGTATCAGACCTACAGTTCGTGGTTCTGTAATGAACCCCAATGACCACCCCCACGGTGGTGGTGAAGGTAAGTCACCCATTGGTCGTCCCGGTCCTGTTACTCCTTGGGGTAAACCCGCTCTCGGTTATAAGACAAGAGCCAAGAAGAATCGCTCCGATAAGCTTATCGTGAAGCGTCGTAACGGCAAATAAGCCGGAAAGGAGCATAAACAATGAGCAGAAGCATTAAAAAAGGACCTTTCGTTCAGCCTAAGCTCCTCGAAAGAGTTCAGAAAATGAATGACAACGGCGAAAAAATCGTTCTTAAAACATGGAGCAGAAGCTCAACAATCTTCCCTGATTTTGTTGGTCATACTTTTGCAGTTCATGATGGTCGTAAACATGTTCCGGTTTATGTAACTGAGGATATGATTGGCCATAAGCTCGGTGAATTCGCTCCCACAAGAACCTTCAAGGGTCATGCGGGATCAAAAACTTCAAATAACGGTAAATAATTGGTCGAAAGGAGTGTGTAACAATGGAGGCAACAGCAAAAGCTACTTATATAAGAATAGCTCCCCGTAAGGTTCAGATAGTTCTTGACCTTATACGCAATAAGCCTGCAGATGAAGCAATGGCAATTCTCAAGCACACACCTAAGGCTGCTTGTGAGCCGCTTGAGAAGCTTCTTAAATCCGCTATCGCAAATGCGGAAAACAAAAATATGGACGTAACTTCACTTTACGTTGCACAGTGCTGGGTATGCCAGGGTCCCACTCTCAAGAGAATCAGACCCCGCGCAAGAGGCAGCGCTAACAGAATTAACAAAAAGACATCACACATCACCCTTGTTCTCAAGGATGCAGAATAAGCGAGAGGAGGAAATACAATGGGCCAGAAAATCAATCCTACCGGATTAAGAATAGGCGTTATCAAAGATTGGGAATCTCGCTGGTTTGCTAAGAAAGGTGAGTTCGGTGATATCCTTGTTGAAGATAACAAGATCCGTGAATTCCTTCTTGAACTCCTTGCTCCGGCAGGCGTTCCGAAGGTTGAGATTGAGCGTGATCCCAAGAGAATCCGCATCAACATTTTCTGCGCAAAACCCGGTATCGTAATCGGCCGTGGCGGTGCAGAAATTGAAAAACTTAAAGAAACAGTTAAGAAAATGCTTGGCAGTGACAAAGATGTATTCATCAACATCACAGAAATCAAGCAGCCTGACCTCAATGCACAGCTCGTTGCAGAAAGCATCGCAGCTCAGCTTGAGAAACGTGTATCTTTCCGTCGTGCTCTTAAACAGTCAATCGGCCGTACAATGAAAGCAGGCGCAAAGGGTATCAAAGCTCAGGTTTCCGGTAGACTCGGCGGTGCTGAAATCGCTCGTACAGAGCAGTACCACGAAGGAACAATTCCGCTTCAGACAATCCGTGCTGATATCGACTATGGTTTTGCAGAAGCAAAAACAACATACGGTCGTCTCGGTGTTAAGATTTGGATCTACAAAGGCGAAGTTCTCCATGAGTCCCGTAAAACCAAAAGGGAAGGAGGAGCCAAGTAATGTTATTACCTAAAAGAGTTAAATACCGTAGAGTTCAGAGAGGCCGTCTTAAAGGCGTAGCTCACAGAGGTACTAAAGTCAACTATGGTGATTTCGGTCTTCAGGCTCTCGAACCCGCATGGATTACATCTAACCAGATTGAAGCAGCCCGTATTGCTATGACAAGATATATCAAGCGTGGCGGTAAAGTTTGGATTAAGATTTTCCCTGATAAACCTATTACAGAAAAACCCGCTGAAACTCGAATGGGTTCCGGTAAAGGTTCTCCTGAATACTGGGTAGCAGTTGTAAAACCCGGTAAGGTTATGTTTGAAATGGGCGGCGTTGATGTTGATGTTGCTAAAGAGGCTATGCGTCTTGCATCTCACAAGCTCCCCATCAAATGCAAATTCGTAGTAAAAGACGCAGAGGAGGAATAATACAGTGAAAGCTACTGAACTCAGAAAAATGACTTCCGCTGAACTCACCTCTAAGCTCAAAGAACTCAAAAGCGAACTTTTCAATCTTCGCTTCC
>JAGBCU010000039.1 GCA_017937865.1 Clostridia bacterium
ATTAAAAACTCGCCCTGATTTACCTCGAAGGAGATATTGCGGAGCGCTTTATTCTTTTGCTCGGGATATGCAAAGCTTACATTTTTGAAACTAAAGTTTTCCATTTTCTCTCCTCCTTTATGTTTAGTACAACGGGGGTAATACAAAGGGCAAAATATACACAGTAAAACGGTATCGTCGTCATATCAAGTGCCGCATAACGCACGTTTGGGAAATATCTGAAACCGAATGCCGAAAGCAAAGTACCGCTGAGCAAAAACAATCCGCAAAACCCAAGCCAAATCAGCGTGTATTGATCACGCTCGTCAAAGCGATAAATGGAAAAAGCAGTTCTGCCCTTCTGTCCGTAGCCACGGCTTTTCATACTGTCGGCGGTTTCAATGGCATTTTCAAGCGCCCATGTAATCATAATTGAAAAAATAAGAATCGCCGTCTTGGTTCTTTGCCATAAACTTCCATTGGATACATCTCTGCCAATGCTTCGTTGCGCTTCTGTCACGGTACTCATTTGCGCTTTGAACTTGGGAACAAACCGCAGGGACATACTGAGCACAAGGGATAATGCCGGTATCACTTTGCCAAACAAATAGATAAACTTATCCGATGTCATCACTCGGTTAAAGGACGAAAACCATAGCAATAATGTTACAAGCATAACACCTGCCGAAAAGCCGTATAAAATGCTTTCCAAAGTAAGCGGATTACCGTTACTGAAATAGAGTAAAATGGTGGTTCCTTCGTGGTTAAAGGCGGGGTTGATAAATGCCGTTAAAATCACCATCGGTAAACAGTATTTCAGCAGAAATAAAACGCTTTTTTTACCATCTATGCTAATGGCATAAGTACACGCACAAACAAGGGCGATCCCTTGCGCCAAAGGGTGATTTAGCGCAAGGGAAAAGCCGATTACCAAAGCAAAATATAAAAAGTTATTAAATGGATGATATTCTGAAAAGGAATCTCGTATCATTTTACCACGTTCCTTCACGGCCAACGTCGTTGCCAAGGTCACAAGTATAGCGCCACTCAACAACTTCTCCGTCTGCAAGCTGATAACGGGAACAGCCGTAGTTGGGATACCAACCGTTTACACGGTACATCCAGCCCGAAAGTTCACCGCAATCAAATTCATAAAGATTGTGAATTCCCTCAATATAAGCACTGTTGTAAATCGGTGTCCAAGAGGACTCCAAATGAATCCCCTTTTCTTTGCAAACACGCTGTAATACATCGAATACCGATTCGCCTTCATAGAAAGTAACCTTTGTAGGTGCCAAAATCACACCGTTTGAAGGTACAAGCTCACGCTTATCGGGATCGAGATCGGCAAGATTATTGAGTATGGTTGAACACTCAATGGAGAAGGTACAGGTGTAGGACTTCTTTTTGTCTATTTCCTGATCTTCGGGTTCCACAGGCATCGGCTTGCCTTCGGGAACGGGATCGGTCTTATATTTGTCTTGATCGGTAGCGTTACCATCGGAATATACACGGTCATCATTATCTTTTACATCGGAAAGATAATCGTCTGTTTTGTTGGTTTCAGTATCGTTTTTATCATCTTTATCATTTAAACTTGATTCGGTGGATGGTGTGCTTTCCGGTGCCTTTTCATTATCGGGAAGAATTTCGCACTCGGCTACAATCTTATTGACTGATATGTTTAAGATGCTTGTTTTGCTTCCTGTTATGGAAACGGAATATACGGCAGTGTCACCGTCAAATGCAGTAGCACCGTCGACCTTCCATCTTTCATTCAAATGAATTGACAAAAGAGCAGGAAATCCCAAATCTTCGGTTTCGGAGAATTTGACTTTGATGCCTTTTTCGGTTTCTTCTAATACAAGAGATAGGTTCACATCCCTTGTGTCAGCAAGGTCGCTGCCGAAAATCGTCCACTCATATTTTATATCGCCGGATTTACCCGTAAAGGTAGCAATAGCATTTTCGTTTTTAATCTTATCTAATACATTCTTTTCAACAATACCGTCTTCCGATAACACAATCGGCTCTTTTAGGTCTACTTGTGCGAAGTTACCGCTACACGCCGTGAAAGACAGCAAAAGAATAAGCGTTAAAAACAGACTTATAATTCGTTTCATCATTATTCACCCACTACAATTTTTCCGTTTCTGACCTTTAATGTTTCGGTCGTCATTGCAAGACTTTCCGTTTCATCCGACGCCGCAAACACCGCATCGTCAAAAATTAAATCACAAATATCACCGCTTCGCACACTTCCACGCAGACGGAATTTCAAGCGAAGCACTACGTTATCATCCGTGCCAAGAAGTTCTTTACTGAAAGCGTTTTTACCGCCGGTAGTGTCAAGATACATAATGTTGATTTTGCCGGACTTGTTGCTTTGTTCGGGGTTACAACTCCATTCGGGGAGCTTTTGCGGTATCTCGCCCTCATCGTTGCGAATGAACACGTTACCTTCTTCTATGCCAATAAATTCGAGCCGTGAAGGATCGAAGGCAATGCTCATGCTTGCCGCAGGATAGATGGCGTCGCCAAAAGAAGAAATCGTAACATCAAGTGTAAATTCTTCCGTTTCGGACTTGCTTATTTTCTGCGGTGTTTCAATGGTAAGGGTAGGTGTGCCGCCCGTTGCAATCTTATCCCAATTCATAAAAAGAAGAAAGAGTATCAGCAAAAGCAGTAATACACCGGCGCCTATACCGATAAAAAGTTTCTTTTTAGTTTTGGGGTTCATTGGTCTTTTGCTCATAATCGTTCTCCTTTTGGAAAAGCAGTTTAAGGGGTGGGAGTGTTCTCCCACCCCTTAAAACATTCTCTTAATTGTTTGTGCTAAGGGATGCCGCTTTGGTAACAATGAGATATTCGCTATCGTTAACAAACGCCTCAACGATACCCAAAGCATCGAAGGTGTTGATACGGCTATCGCTGTTTACGTTAAGCTCCAAGATCTCATCATCGGTCGGAGCATCGGTCTTGCGAAGCCAAGTGTCAACGGCGGCAAGAGCATCCTGTGCGTTAATAACGCCGTCACCGTTGGAATCACCGAAGGTGAGCTCACTTGCATTTTCTTCTGCGAAGGTAAAGTTTGCCTTGTTTACAAACTGAGTCATTTCGATGGTGACATCTACCAAAGCAACGTAGGTAGCCACGCCGGTCTTTTCGGAGATCTCTGCACTGTACTTAAACTCATATTCGTTAGTGCCGTCACTATATGTAAGCTTAGTTGCATTTTCAATACCAACTACAGAAACGGCTACCGCCTTCTTTGTGGAAGGAATGAGGTCGATATCATCACCGGTGTAAAGACAAACTGCGCTGTAAGAAATGCCTTTTACAACGTTGATATTACCGGTCGCGGTGGCAGTATCAACAACGATCATTGCATTTTTGTCGGTAGAATCGGAGTTGAGCTTGATAGACATACCGCCGATATTGATGTCGAGCTTATCGCCTTTGTTTACAGAGTCTACACGGAATGTTACGGTAAAGAGCTGTGCAGGAAATGCGTTTCCGCTAACGGTAATATCACTATGGTTGTTTGCATCAAAGTAAACTACACGGAGTTTGCCGGTGTCGGATTCAAGGTTATAGTTTACCGTACCGCCAGCAAGACGGTTGCCTGCAGTAACAGCGGTAACACTTAACCCTTCGGGTACGTTCATTACAAAGTCAATGAGTTTATAGCCTGCGGTGTTATCCCACTGGTCGATGCTGATGGTTGCGTTAAAGGTTTTTCCAAAATCATCGGTGATTTCAGCAGGCAGACCAAGAGTTGCCTTGGGTTCACCGATAACAACCTCGTCCTTGCTGCCAAAGTCTACATCCGACATATCGTACAGAGCAGTTTTATTGTTCATAAAACGATTATAAGCAACAAGTGCATAACAAGCTTGTTCAGTTGCCATTAAATCCGAGCCGGTATTGGCAACGTGTTCGAACTTTGCTTCATTTTCCAAATAGTGATCAAGCAAGGCATCTACCACCGAGTTGTCGTTCTTTACAAAACGGGAATCGGTATCGGGATTAATACCCCATGCAGTACATGCAACGATAACCTGTGCACAGCTTTCGGAGTTCACAGTACCCCAAGAAGCGTATCCGCCGTTATCATTTTGGAGGGAAGAAAGACAAGCAAACGCTTCCTCCGCAGCGGCAGAAACCGCCGTTTGATCTTTGTATGCACTCAATGCCTGTAACGCCATGGCGGTCATATCGGGATCGCCGGTTGTGCCGGAAAGTGCCCAACCGCCGTCATCAAGCTGTTTTTCAAGAATATAATCCACACACTGCTGACGAATAGTAGTGTCAGAGGTAACATAATCAGCGGAATCAAGAGCAATCAGTGCCCAAATCGGGCCGTTAATGCCTTGCTTTTTAATCCAAGTAAAATCATTAAAAGGAGTGATTAAATTCCAATCACCAATAGCCGTCACATCCTTACCGATCGAAGAAAGAGCTACTATTAAACGGGAATTATCGGTGGACTTGGTCGAATGTAGAGCACCGTTCAAATTGACCGATGCTGCAGTAGTGTTAACCGTTTCAACGATACGGCTGTAATAATCGGTGAAATAGGCATTATCTTTTGTATAATACTCGCCACGTGCAAGGCTAAGAATTGTCCATTCACCACCGGTAGAACCGAATATCGGTTCGGAAACCGTTGCGGCAAGCTGTGCCATTGTAGCGTTAAGCACCGCGCTGACATCCTGCGCTTCACGGGGAGTTTCCTCCACATTAAAGAAAGTTTCTTCAATGTAAGTGGTAAGTGTTGTTTCCTGTTCAGCAATATCATCGGCAGTAGCAATGGGGTCTGCAGCTACCGCAAGAGCTGTTTCATAGACGTTATCGGTGGTGAGATTGCCATAGTAATCATTAATCGCCGCCAAGATAAAGATAAGATCCGATTTATCCTCCTGAGTAAATAAGTTTCCACCCACATACTCTGCCATAACATTACTCGGATAACCACAGTCGGCACCATAACCGTAAACGGTAAAATGCCAACGGATTACATCACCAAGAACGACCGATTCACCTGTGTTATAGTCGGTAATCTCCTGTCCGGGAACAGAAGAATCTGCGCCTAAGGATGCCCACCAATCATTGATAGTGTAGCACCAGCCTGCATACATACTATAATCAAACTCTGCAAGATAACCATTGCCATCGCCGGTACTGTCAAGCTCTCCTAAATAAGGCTCCAGATAACTGGGATAATCAGGTGTTAGAGTATCATCGAATTCAAATCCACTGAAATAGGAAGTGGAACCTTGATAATTGATACCCTTGCTTGTGAGAAAATCAACGGTGATATCGCCTGTTGCTTTTCCTTCCTTATCATAGAGAGACGGTTCAACCAAGAAGCCGTACCCAATGTTATACGCCTCGACTGTAATTGCGCCTTTTTCCTCTCTAAGTTCATCCAACGTCAATAAAGCATTTCCGTTAGCAAACGCCGTTAGAGGTATCATTGTAAATACCATTACTACAGCAAGCAGGATGCTGAGAAATTTCTTGTTCATAACAAATTCTCCTTTAGATGTTTTTTACTCTGTTTCGTTGTCCGAGGTTGCATTTGCACCCTCTAAGTGTGTTCTGCGCCGTTCCAACTTTTGATGTGCTGAAATGGCTTGCTTTTTGGATTTGGTTGCCGACTTTTTGCGCTTTGCCGATTTTGGGGCAATCGGTCTCGGCTCTTTCAGTCCTGCCGCCTCCAAAGCTCTTGGCCAAGGTCCTAAGAAGGCTTTGATTCGTGACCGAGTCGGTTCATCAAAATCATCCTTACGTGGAAGTCTTCCGAGTTCCTTGTGCTTTTGCCGTAAAAGTTCTTCCGCCAAGGACTTTTTCTCATCGTTTGTCACGTAATTAACCTCCTTTACAAAATAAAAAAATACTCTTTCAACCAAACAGGTCAAAAGAGTACAACAGATTTAAACACAAGCATAGCAAAAATGGCTTTGGTATTTTACAAACAAAAAAAGAATGCAAACCCAAAGCCGCACTATGCGGCGATAAATCGGTTGCACTCTTCTCACCAAAGTTGTGTTGAACCTAAAAAGACACGGCAGGTTTCCTGACTTATGATGCGGCAATATATATTGCCCGAAAACGATCCTTCTCAAAGTGCCGGCATTGCTACCCAACACTTCAATGGACTTTGTGTTTCCATTCAGTCAAATACAGTAATGGCGGTTGTTCAGGATTCGAACCTGATTCCCTTTTACATCTACTCAGTTAACAACTTTTCAAACCGTATCTTCTTATATCGTATTTTGTTTTAAATATTATAGCATATATAATAATCGTTTGCAATAGAAAATTTCCGACATTTTTTCGAACAATATTCAGAATATAAAACGATGGGTATTTGTTTATCACTGCCTTCAACATTATAAATAAGAAAAGACAGTACGGCATTATGCCATACTGTCATCTTCTCAGCACTCGTCAATCGGCTTATTTCATAGGATATTCAAAACATCCTTATGAGAAGTAGCCATTTAGGTGGCTCTTATTTTTGGCGGAGAGCAAGGGATTCGATGGGCTCTGCCCATCGTTTGCTACGCAAACACCCGATTGTGTTCGGCTTCGCCGAGGGGGTTCGAATCCCATTTCAGTTATTCAAGCAAAAAATAAAAACCACCTGTTTAGGTGGCTCTTATTTTTGGCGGAGAGCAAGGGATTCGAACCCTCGAAACGGTTTTGGCCGTTTACACGATTTCCAATCGTGCTCCTTCGACCAGCTCGGACAACTCTCCGTGTGTTCAAATAATTTTCATATAAAATTATGCATCTTTCAAAACGCCTTGCTATTATAACTAATACGTTTGTAAAAATCAAGTGTTAATTTTAAATTTATTTTTACAAGTTTTTTATTAAATCAAAATAATTGAAAAACAATTTGTTATGTGTTACGATAAATTTAGTCTTATAATTATCATTCATTCGAGGTGCTTTTATATGGATACTATCAAAATCGGTATATTCGGTTTAGGTCGCGGTGGCGGGTTTAACGATAACATTATCGGCAACAACGGTAAAATTGTTGCTATGTGTGACCGTGATAAAAACAAATATGATGAAGCCTGCAAGGGTTTGGAAGAAAAGCCTGCTTATTATTCTGATTTCGATGAATTTATAAATCACGATATGGACGCGGTTTTTCTTGCTAACTGCTTTAATGAGCATACCGAATTTGCAATAAAAGCCTTAAATAAAGGGCTTCACGTTTTATCGGAATGTATGTCTAACGTTACTATGGCTGAGGGTGTTGCTCTCGTAAGAGCTGCCGAAAAAAGCAAGGGCTTTTATATGCTTGCCGAAAACTATCCGTTTATGAAATTCAATCAGGAAATGCGACGTGTTTACCGTAGCGGTAAATTAGGCAAAGCATTATTCTGCGAGGGTGAATACAATCATCCTTTTAACCTCGACGATAAAGATGCTCACAAATCTTTACGCCCCTACCCTGAGCATTGGCGTAACTACCTTCCCCGTTCATATTACATTACCCATTCACTTGCACCTTTAATGTACATTACGGGGAGTTTACCTAAAAGAGTGACTGCTTTCCCCGTTTTTGCTCCCTTCAATGAATTTGAAACCGTTGGCACCTGCGTTGGTGACAGAGCCGCTATTATAACAACTCTTAACAATGATGACTCTGTTTTCCGTGTTACAGGCTGTGCCGCTTTCGGTGCTCACGAAAACTCCTACAGAGTTTGCGGTACAAAGGGTCAGATTGAAAATCTTCGAGGTCAGGGTGAAAACGTTTCTCTTCGCTTTAACAATTGGGAAATTCCCGAGGGCGAAGAGGAAGCAAGAGTTTACAACCCCGAATGGCCCACGGATATAAAAGAGCTTATTGAAAAAGCGGGTCACGGTGGCGGTGATTTCTTTGTAATAAAAGAATTTTTTGACTGTATTCGCGAAAACAGACGTCCCGAATTTGACGAATATTTTGCAACAACCTGCGCTTCGGTTGCAATACTCTCTCACAGAAGTATTTTAGAAAACGGCACGCCTTACAATATCCCCGATTTCCGCAAGGAAGAGGACAGAGTAAAATACGAAAAAGATACCCTTTCGCCTTTCTATCAAAAAAACGGTGTTTCTCCCTCTTTACCCGCCTGCTCTCATCCCGATTTTAAGCCTACCGAAAAGCAGTATCAAAACTACCTTGATTTAGTAAAATAAACCAAATTTTACCCTTGATTTTGTATGTGCAGAATCAAGGGTTTTTATTGTATCTACTTGGGTTTTATGGTATCATTTATTAGTATATAAATTTCTTGAGGAACTGAAATGATTAAGATAAAAAACGATTTACCCTATTACATAAAAAAAGCAGAGCAAAACGATAAATACGGCGACGGAATAATTGCCTTTCCCGACGATTACGTTGTGCTTGACCTTGAAACTACGGGTCTTTGTGCAGGTAGAGATTTAATTATTGAATTTGCGGCGGTAAAGGTTGAGGGCGGTCAGGTTGTTGATACCTTTCAAAGCCTTTGCGACCCCGGCTTTCCTATTCCTCCTGCAATTGAAGCCATAACGGGTATTACAACCGAAATGGTAAGAAATTCACCTAACCCGAGAAGCGTTTTACCCGATTTTCTTGACTTTGTCGGTAACAGCTACATTGTAGGTCACAACGTTTTATTTGACGTAAGATTTATAACTGCATCGGCAGGCACCTTTAAAAACACGTATATTGATACTATGAAAATTTTCAGAAAGCTTCACCCGTCCTTCCCTCACCACAGGCTTTGCGATATGGTAGAATATTACGGTAAAAGAAACGATTCTGCCCATAGAGCACTTTCAGACTGCCTTGCAACAAAGGAATGCTTTGACGCATTAAAGGAAGATGCTACTCGCCTTTACGGTGATACCTTTAAATTTTTAACCAGTATAAAATAAATTTCTCACAAGAGAGGTAATAATATGAATTTTAAAGCATACCACAAAAGCCTTGAGCATTTACACGTAGGAGCAGAAGCTCCGAGAGCTTATTTTATTCCCTACGATAATCTTCAGGATGCTCTTTCAGGCGACCGCAACACTTCTTACTACAAAACCGATTTGTGCGGTGAATGGAGTTTTAAATATTTTAAAAGCTTTGAGGATATCGACGAAAGCATTTACGGTAAGGACTTTGATTATACTGCTCTTTCAAAGGTTAAGGTGCCCGGATGCTTTCAGCTTTATGACGTTGAGGGGATAGACAAGCCTCTTTACTCAAATCTTATGTATCCTTTCCCCACAGACCCACCTCACGTGCCCGAGGAAAACCCCTGTGCATTTTACGTAAGAGATTTTGAAATCAGCAAGGAAGGAATGGAAAGAGATACAATAATCATCTTTGAGGGTGTTTCTTCTTGCTTTTATCTTTTCGTAAACGGTGAGCTTGCCGGCTACAGTCAGGTAAGCCACTGCACAAGCGAATTTAATATTACGAGCCTTGTAAACGAGGGTGCAAACAGAATCGCAGTTCTCGTTGTTAAATGGTGCGACGGCTCATATCTTGAGGATCAGGACTATTTCCGTCTGTCAGGTATTTTCAGAGAGGTTTACCTTCTTTCAAGAAATAAAATCCGTCTTGAAGACGTATTTATAAAGCAAAGCTTTAACGACGATTTTTCTCTTTGCACTTTAGATATTGACTGTAAATTAACTGGAAAAGCAAGCGTGCTTTACGGTGTTGCTTCACCTAAAGGCGATTTGATTTTGCAGGGTGAAAGTGAAGAGTCAAGCTTTAATATTGATATTCAGAATCCTCTTATGTGGAATGACGAAAAGCCCTACGTTTATCACCTTTTCCTTACCGTTGAGGATGAAATTATACCCTTCCAGTTAGCGTTAAGAAAGGTTGAAATCAAGGATAAGGTTCTTCTTATCAACGGCAAGGGCGTTAAGCTTAAAGGTATTAACCGTCACGATTCTTCTGCTGAAAACGGTTACGCAGTTACCCTTGACGAAATGAAGCGTGATTTATTAGTTCTCAAACGTGCAAACGTTAACGCTATTCGTACCTCTCATTACCCCAACGACCCGAGATTTTACGATTTAGCGGAGGCGCTCGGCTTCTATTTCATTGACGAAACAGATATTGAAACTCACGGTATGGGCTACAACACCTCTACCGATTGGGACTGGACTCGTTGGTCACTTCTTTCAACTATCCCCGAATGGAAAGAGGCATACGTTGACAGAGCCGCAAGACTTTTCGAAAGAGATAAAAACCACGGCTCAGTTATTATGTGGTCCTTAGGTAACGAAAGCGGTTGCGGTGTTAACCACAGAGCAATGAGAGAATACATTAAATCCCGCGACGAAAATGCTATCGTTCATTACGAAAACTCTCACCTTGAATTCAAGGCAGTACCCGAGGGCGAATGCTTCAAGGATATTTCAGACGTTGAAAGCCGTATGTATGCAAGTCCCGAATACATTCACGGCTACCTTGAAAACCCCGAATATGACAAGCCCTTCTATATGTGCGAATACGTTTGCTCAATGTCAACCGGTGACGTTTACGATTATTGGGATTTGGTTGACAAATACGATAATTTCTGCGGTGGCTGTATCTGGGAGCTTACCGACCATGCTATAAATATTCCCGACGAAAACGGTAACCCACGTTACTATTACGGCGGTGATTTTGGCGATTTCCCCAACGACGGCATTTGCTGTATTGACGGTCTTGTTTTCCCCGACAGAAGTCCCCGTCCCGGCTTTTACGATATGAAAAAGGTTTACGAGCCCTTCAGAAGCAGTTATAAAGACGGTGTTCTTACAGTTAAAAGCGTTAAATATTTCGAAAGCCTTTCAGATTTAGGTCTTAAATGGGTTCTTTCAAGAAACAACGAAATCTTAAAAGAGGGCGAAATTGATACCCTTGATATCGCTCCCCTTTCAGAGAAAGAATATAAGCTCTTTGACGAAAAGGACTTCGAGCTTTACGGTGATTGCTTTGTTACCGCATCTGTTTATCAGAAAAACGATACTGTATGGGCAGAAAAGGGCTATGAGGTTGGCTTTATTCAGCACGAAATCGAAGCAGAGGCACTTATCCCCGAAATTGAATGTAACACACTTACTTTAGACGAGGGTGACCGCTTTGCAACTATCCTTTGCGGTGACACAGAATATATTTTCGACAAGCCCTACGGCAGAATTTCATCAATTAAAAAGAAGGGCAACGAATTCCTTACAGAGCCCGTTAAATTTAAAATGTGGCACGCTCCTACGTACAACAGAGGCTCTGTTGACGAATGGATTGCAAACCATCTTCACCACGTTGCTCAGAAAACTTATTCAACAGAGATTACTAAAGCGGATGATTCAGTTGTAATTAAAACTGCAATTGCTTTAGGTGGTCCTGCAAACCCGCCTATTATCAAGGCAGACGTTGTTTATACGTTTACTTGCGACGGTAGTGTTGATATCACATTCTGCGGTGATGCTCGCGAAAACGCACCTATCCTTCCCCGTTTAGGCTTTGAGCTTGTAATGGATAAAGAAAACGAAGATATCGTTTACTTCGGCTTAGGCAAAACAGAAACCTACCCCGACAGATACAAGGCAGGCAGATTCGGTGAATATTCTCTCACGGTTACCGACAACTTCGTTCACTACGTAAGACCTCAGGAAAACTCTTCTCACTATAAAACCAGAAGAGCAACCGTAGGTAAAAAAGGCGGTTACGGTATTTACGTTGAGGGCTTGGGAGATACAAAGGATTTCTCATTTAATGCATCCCACTACTCAGCCGAGCAGTTGACAGAGGTGAAACACGATTTCGAATTAAAGGAAGAAAACGTTACTTACTTTAACATTGACGGCAGATTCAACCCCATAAGCGAACACGATAATCTTGTTTTCAAAGAAAAACACATCGAATTCGGATTAAGCTTAAAGATTGTTGAGATGTAAGAACAAAAAATCAGGGGCGGTTTTCGGTTGAGGAAAATCCCAATCACAAAACCGTTCCTTGGGTTATCTTTCTTAAGAGATATCCTCTATAGGTGTTCTATCTATGCTAAACCTAAAAGGCAAGAGAACTACCCACCACCATTGCCAAAGGCAATGGTTCCCCTCCCTATTTGCTACGCAAACAGGGATGAAAAGCTTCGCATCCCCTTATTCACCGGTACAAACCAAGGAGGAAATACTATGAAGAAATTTAACTTTAAAAAGGTTGGTATCCTATACAAGACAGGGGACGGTTCTGTGTCCCGTCCCCTGTCATAAAAAGCATTTAAAATCAAAAGTTTAGCTCTCTAAAAATCAATAGGTTTAGGGGATTGTTTTGTAAAAAGATAACCAAGACATAGAACCGTCCCCTGTCCTTCATAACCATAAAATTTAGCTCATTTGTTGGCAGTAATGGTTATGGTTTTGGGGTGAGTTTTATTTCCTCAATTTATTCATCTAAAAACAAAAAAATCGGAGAAGTTTCTGTCAACATTGTTGTTGAATCAACATATGTAATTCTAGGAGCAGTGGCTGTTACGGTTACTGGTGCCTGTGTTGTGATACCTGCTGTTGTACCTGTTGCTAAACAAATGATAACAACTTTTTCCATATTAAACCAACCCAAATTAGTTTTAAGCTATGCATATACATTTTACAGATTAGCAAACAGTTTGGCTTCGGCAGTTTAACACAAACTAAAAATCATAGGAGAAATTATTAGTGAATAGTGTTCATAAAAATTTTTATTATTATAGATTTCGATGCTCAATAATAGTGCTTTTTTTGTTAGGATTAGTTGTACCTTGTATACACCTTTTTACAATAGAAGAAAGCACTTCCGTCAGCGTTAAATATATTTTTTTACCAATTTTACTTTCGTTGGTAGCGATTTTAGTAATGACAACTTCTCGTAAATTGTTATTAGGAAAATTATTAGCGTACGACTTAGATTTTAAAACGATCTATATGATTGAAAGACGAAAAAACAATAAAAAAAACCAATATCATAATTTAAAGCTACTAACCAGTGTATGTTTTTTTGATGGAAATTTTCAAAAGGTGCTTTCTTATGCATCTGATATTTTAAATTCACCTAATATCAACGATGTTTTTTATGCAAGACATTTACAGATTATTACACTTTTTATTGTAGGGGAACACAACAAAATATTAGACATAATAAATTCACAAAAAGATTTGTTGCACCAAATAAAAAACGATACACTCAATGATGCTGTTGATTATTACGCTTTCATAAATTCTTATATGTCAGGTGATTATTGCAATGCTATTGATATTATGAAAAGTTTGTTGTTGAAAAAAGATTACGAAAAACTTAATCATAAGAAAATTGTAATTTTTTACTTCTTAAGAATTGTTTATGAAAAATTAAACGATAACGAAAATATAAAAATATGCACAAATGAGATTATTCGTTTAGATCCAAACAGCAATACTTTTTTTCGAAACAGTATCGATAGGAATTTTGAGTATTAATTATATAATTATTCAAAATCGTTGAAAACTATAGTTAAAACCATTCCCAAAGGGCGATTGGATCCCTTTTCGCCCTTTGGGGCACCCCCACAAGCTATCTTGGCAACACAGGGCAACACAAAACAACACAGGGGACGGTTCTCTGTGTTAACAAAAGAAAGTGAAATATGTTAGAATAGAGCCGAGGTGAAATATATGCCAAGGCAAGCAAGAGAGACAAGACAGGGGACGGTTCTGTGTCCCGTTCCCTGTCATAAAAAGCATTTAAAATCAAAAGTTTAGCTCTCTAAAAATCAATAGGTTTAGGGGATTGTTTTGTAAAAAGATAACCAAGACATAGAACCGTCCCCTGTCCTATTATCTTCTGTTTTATCTGCTTTAGGAACAGTAGCGTTACTTGCATTTCGACAAACGCCTTGGGGAAAATTTTGGTCACTATTTATATCATTAACGAGTATCGCCTCTAATGTTTATAGTTATATTGTGGCATTAAATTCTGCAAAGAATTATTATGGAAAAAATTCAAAAAACTATAATAATTTAATCAAATATAACTCTGCAATATTGATAGGAAACATAGCAGCAATAATAATTGGTGATGTTTTAGGTGCTCGTTATATAATTAATTATAGTAGTAATATAGCTCTCGCATTAATTCAACTTAGAACAATTACCATAATTGGGTTAACATTTTCAGCAGCTGAATTACTTACCAACCAATCATTACTCTATAGAAATCGAGTGAGGAAATAAAGATGGAAAATATAATTGGCGGTTTTATAGTAGCTAATACAACTACATTTGCTATAACAATAACAACCATAATATTTGTGTTTTTTTTAACAGTCATCTTTGTTATTGTTTCAAAAATGAAAAAGAGTATTGAACCTAGATTGCTGAATATAGCCTATATGGTTTTATACAATGCTATAGCTTTTATACTACCGCTTCTTTTTGTATGGTGGTTTTCAGCATTATTAAGTGTTGTTTCAGTTTTTTTGGCAAGAAAATACTATGAAAAACAAAGTTTAATCTTATATTTCAAAAAAACAAATGAAAATGAAGAACACTATAAGGCTTACTTAAGTGACCCGATAGCTGTAATATCGGTGTGCATAATTTCATATATCTGTGGCATTGTGTGTTTTTTAGGAACAACTATAATATAAAAACAAAACCGGTATCTGAAAAAACAGATATCGGTTTCGTTTTGAATGGAGTTATTTATAGGAGTTTTCGTAGAATTAATTATTACCGTTATTTATATCACAGCTACAGTTACCGCTACAATGTCCGGTACACTGTTTTCCGTATGGACAGCCTATACATTTCTGTCCTCGTTTTTTAGCCTTATATAAATAAACCGATATGCCGATTACGATGGCTAAAACTATTAAAATGATAATAATATTTTCCATAATTATTTTTTAACGGTAGCCTTTACACCGTATTCCTTTTTTAATTTTTTGTTAGTGTTTTTGATAAGTAAAACCACAACACCTGCCATAACAAGTATGCCCGCAAGACCTGCTATTGCCGCACCGATATTTAATGTTCCTGGTGCGAAAATGAGAGTGCCTACTGTATACACGAAATACGCAACTGTATAACCTATAAAAAGCTGAAGAGTTATACCTGAGGCTAACCATTTACCGCTTTTCATTTCTGAATTCATAGCACCGATAGCCGCAAAGCAAGGCGGTGAATAAAGGTTAAACATAAGGTAAGCGAGTGCGGCAACCTTTGTGATTGCCATAACGCCTGCAGCCTCTGCACCTGCACCCTCAAGAAGCTGAAGCTCTTCAGTATCTATAAGATTTTCTAAACCTACGAAGCATACTGCAAGAGTACCAACAACGTTTTCTTTTGCAATAAAGCCTGTTACTGCTGCGGCTGCTAACTGCCAGCTTAAAACGCCTACAATAGGTACAAGAAGATAAGCAAAAGGACTTGCAATAGTAGCGAGAATCGACTGGTCTGCACTTTCTGCCACCTTAAACTGCCAATTAAAAGACTGCATAATCTGAACTGCGGTGTTACAGAGAAGAATAATTGTTGCCGCTTTTACTATATACTCCCAGCCTCTGCCACACATTGATTTGAATGCACCCCAAAGGCTCGGAAATCTGTAATCGGGAAGCTCTATAATAAAGAAAGATTTTCTACCTTTAAAGCCTGTGATTTTATTTACAAGCAAAGCACCGATGAAGATAAGAACTATACCCGAAAGATACATAAGAGTGCTTACCCATCCTGCATTATCGAAAAATGCACCTGCAAAAAGAGAGATTACGGGAATTTTCGCACCGCAAGGCATAAAGGGAGCAAGCATTGCGGTTGCTCTTCTTTCACGCTCATCACGGATAGTTCTGCTTGCCATAACACCGGGCACGGCACAACCCACAGAAATTACGAAGGGTATAACAGATTTGCCCGAAAGACCTACTCTTTTAAATATCGGGTCAAGAACAACTGCCACTCGTGACATATATCCGCAATCCTCAAGAATAGCAATAAGGAAATACATTACCATAACAAGCGGTAAGAAACCTATAACGGCTATAACACCGCCGATTACACCGTCAACGAGAAGAGCGTAAAGAAAGGGATTCGCATTACTGAAAAGCTCACCGATGGCCCCCTGAATATTTTCAAGGTGTAACACAAGGAAATCTGCAACAGGTTGACCAACCCAGACCTGCGAAATCTGGAAAACGAGCCACATTACAACTGCAAAAATCGGAATTCCAAGCCATTTATTTGTAAGAATATCGTCTATTTTATCACTGAGATTTTTGTTTTTTGCAAAGGTTTTCCTTGTTTCAACGGATTTTACTATCTGATTTACAAAAGTATATCTCTTACGGTCTGCCGCAATAACGGCTCTTTTATTTTTATATTCTATATCGCCCTGATTGTAAGGTGCTTTCTGAATTGTTTTTGAATTTTCGATAACTGCTGATATAAGATTTTTAAGACCGTCGGAAGAAACGGAATTTGTTTCTATAACAGGACAACCAAGTAGCTTTGATAAAGCTTCAACGTCAATTTTAGTTTTTCTTTTTTTGTTTATATCGCTTTTATTAAGAGCAACAACAGTGGGGATACCTAATTCTAAAATCTGAGTTGTAAAGAAAAGGCTTCGGCTTAAATTGGTAGCGTCAACGATATTAATAATAACGTCGGGATTTTCGTTTTTTATGTAATCTCTCGTTACGCTTTCTTCCGAGGTAAAGGGTGACATTGAATAAGCACCGGGTAAATCAACTGCAACAAGCTTTTCTTCGCCGGAATAATACACCTTTTTTATTATACCCTCTTTTTTATCAACGGTAACACCCGCCCAGTTACCCACCTTTTCACTTCTGCCGGTAAGGGCGTTGAACATTGTTGTTTTACCTGAGTTTGGGTTACCTGTTAAAGCAATTTTCATATAACTTCTCCCGAATTTAAACTATATGTTAAGTTAGTTAGCTTACGCTAACTTCAACCTGAAAAACATTCGGCTGAAAGCCGAGTTTTTAATTTACAATATTTATGATATTAATTATTAAAAAATTTATACCGATTATTCAACAGTTATTGCTTCAGCAAGAGGATTATCTATACTGTATCGTCCTTCTTTTATAGAAACAACACAACCGCTTCTTTTGCGGCTGACTACGGTTATTGGCTCACCGCTGTAACAACCGAGCGTAAAAAGAAAGCTATCCAACTCTTCGTCATTAGTTGTGATATTTTTAATTATGTATTCCTGTCCTTCAACTGCAGACCTTAAATTCATTTATTTCACCAGCCGTAAAACATACTTTCAAATCAAGTAAGCCTCTGCTAACTCAATCCTTTTAAAAACGAGTTAGCGGCTGCTAACTACACTATTATTATATTCACTAATTTTTATTTGTCAATCATTTTTAATAAATTTTTCCATATTTTACAAAATAAACTGCAATAAAAAACCACTCTTTTTCAATTATGAACAAAGAGTGGTATACATTTGCATTTTTGTTTTAATTATTGCTCGGGTCTTTGGGTTTCACGTTTACTGAATAATAAGTGTAATAAACAACAAAGCCGGGCTTTGCACCGTTCGGTTTTTTAATGTTCTTAACGTCTGTATAATCAACGGTTACAACCGTCCCATCCTTTGCAGAGCTATAAAAAGCCGCAATCTCCGCCGCTTCAACTATAGCATCATCGGGGATACCGTTACCGTCATTAACAAGAAGCACGTGGGAGCCGGGGCATTTTTGAGAGTGAAGCCACATATCCCCTCTTTTACCCATTTTAAATGTCAGCTTGTCATTCTGAGTGTTATTTCTACCGACTAACACCGTAAGACCTTGGCTTGTTTTAAATTCAAGGGGGGCAAGGGCTTGCTTTTTCATTTGCTTTTTACCGCTTTTTTTAGATTTCAAAAATCCTTGAGCAACAAGCTCGTCTTTAATCTCGCTGAATTCTCTTTCAAGAGTTGAGCGAAGAAGCATATCCTTAACGCTTTCAAGATATTCTAAATCATTTTCACCCTCTTCGATAAGCTTTATAAGCATATTTTCAGCGGTGCAGGCTTTTCTGTAATCTTTATATAATTTCTGAGCGTTTTGCGACGGTGAAAGAGCAGGGTCAACTGCGATTTTCATAATAGAATTATTATCGTAATAATTCTCGACCTCGTAAATACTGTTGCCCTTTTCCAATTTATACTGGGAAGCGGTTATAAGCTCTGCTTTTATACGAAGAGCATCTCTATCCTCGCATTTTCTCAAGTCTTCACGTTGATTATTAAGCTTTCTTACAACTCTTTCTATAACTGTATCAAGCTGTTTAAAAAGCTCTGTACCTTTTGAACGGGTACGAAGCACTCGGTCACGTTCAGAATAAAAGCCCTCTAAAAGAGTGAAAACGTTTTCTTTTTCGATAAGTCTGTAAGAGCTTCCGTATTGAGTTATGGGTATATACGAAAACTCCATAGGCTTGTTGTTTTCATCAAGCACCATTGATGGCTTCGGGTTACCGTTTAAAACTAATGTTTTCAAAGCACTGATTTCGCAAAGCAAGGACATTTTTTCTTCGCTTAAAAGCTCTGAAACCGATTTATCGTCGTAGGTCACTCTATAAGCAATTTCTCTTGAAATAAGGGGTGAAACGCCTTGAACCGTTTTTAAAATTGCCGATGACAAACGCTGATTTGACAAAGAAAAAATCTTGTCACAAATATCCTGAGGCTCTGCGTTTCTTATATCGATTTTCTCTTGGGGTGGGGGTAATTTATATTGCGCCCCGGGTAAAACAAGACGGTAAGACGAGGTTTCGCTGTCAACACGTCTTAAGGCATCAACAATTCTGCCATCCTCACCGAACAGGATAACGTTGCTGTGTTGAGCCATAATTTCAACGGCTAAGGTAAGCTTTACCCTATCGCCTATATCGTTTACTGCATCAAAATTAAAAAACACAGTTCTGTCAAGCCCGTATTGCTCAACGCCTATAAGGGTTGCGCCCGTAAGACGTTTTCTGAAAAGCATACAAAGCATAGGCGGTGTCTGGGGATTTTCGGGCACGGAATCAACCACACAGAAGCGAGGGCTATTTGCATCCGCCGTAAAATAAAGCTTATGCATACCGCCCCTTGTTCGCATTATAAACACCAACTCGTTTTTAGAGGGTTGGTGAATTTTATCAACCTTTGCACCGGCTAAAAGCTCGTTTGCAGAGGCTACTAAAAAGTTAAGATAAATACCGTCTAATGCCATTATAATTTCCTTTGTATTGTTTGGTAATGATAGTTTAATAGTTATTTAAAATCAGATGTGTTTAATCGGATTTTTTAAATCAGTTACTTTTATTTCAATTTGATTTGAGAATTCCTTTAATAAAGCTTCTTTTAATTTTTCGCAAATAATATTTTCAGTTTCATAATGCCCTGCGGCAAATAATGAAACACCGATATCCTCGGAAAGCAAAAATTCGTGGTGCTTTGCTTCACCTGTAAGAAGTGCGTCTGCACCGAGAGCTTTTGCAATTTCTACTAAATCACCGCCCGAGCCCGAGCAAAGAGCGACTTTAGTTATAGGATTACCGTTATCAGTATAAGAAACACTACCGCCGAGAGATTTTTTCAAACACTCTGCGAATTTATCGGCAGAGGTTGTTTCAATTTCGCCGATTTTAAGGAACTCGTCTTCAGTATCGATTACGTTTTTAATACCTACCGCTTCTGCAAGACAAGTATTCACACCGCCTACTGCTTTATCAAGGCAAGTATGAGCTGCAATAAAGCTCATACCCGATACAACTGCATTGTAAACGGTCATATTATCCGTAACCTGAGATATTGGTGCAAAAATCATAGGGTGATGAGTTATAACGAGATCTGCTCCCCAATTTTTCGCCTCTTCAACTACGTTTTTTGTTACGTCAAGGGCAATAAAGATTTTTGAAACATCTTTATCAAAAGAGCCTACGGTAAGACCCGAATTGTCCCACTCTGCCTGAGTAGAAAACGGTGCAAATGAATCTAAAAAGTCATAAATGCTTTTAACTGTTAACTTCATCTTTTTTCTTGCCTTTCTCTTTTTTTAAAACGTCATATCGCACAATAGCAATTATGAGAGATGCCATAACAACGCATTCTGTTACAATTCCCGCAATAGAATGAGTAATAATATTATAAACAAGCCAACAAGGTGAGCTTGGGAAGGTTACAAGACGAATTTTAGTTTCGCTTTTAAGCCAATAGCTGACTGTTGTTAAAATCATCGCTGTAGACGGCAAAAATGAATACCAATCAACCCAGGTTACAATACCTGCTATTGCACTTATAACTATAAAAACTGCAAGCCACGCCGGGCTTTTTGCCCATTTTTTATCGTTATTGATAAACACAAATGAACGTAAAAGGCTTATAAAATTCAAAGCCGCACCTGAATAAGCACCTAAAAGTATGTAATGAATTATAAAAAGAACTGCGGCTATAATCTGAACGGCTATGATTCTTTTTCTTTTACTTTGCTGAAAAGAAAGGCAATTCATTGCCGCACCGCCGAAGCCTATAACCTGCGCTATTGTTTCAATCATTTGTAAATCCCTTTAATTTATTTATCGTTTCAAAAAGAGTTTTGCTTTCTTCCTCGCTTAAAGCTGCACTGTTGTAGCGGTCTGAAAGCCTCAAAATTTGTTTTTCAATATGATTTTTTGCATCCTCCGTAGGTAAAAGCTTACCTAAAAAGCAATCAGCATAAGTATACTCTGTTTTTTCACCGTTATAAAATGCACTGAAGGCTATATAAACACGCCTGCCCTCATGAGTTGCAATTTCTTTTTCTATTTGAAAACCGTTTTCATATAAAAACTGCCTGAGCTCCTCTGCCCTGCTTTGAGGCTGAAAAACGAAGTGATATTTTTCATCTTTTATCCAAGGAGTTTCCGAAAGCTTTTCGGCAATTAAAGTACCACCCATACCTGCGAAAACAAATTCATCGGCATCATCAGGTGAAAAGCTTTTTAAACCGTCTGAAAGTCTTAAAGATATTTTATCGGAAAGAGCATTTTGCTCAACTGATTTTCTTGCATTTTCTAAAGGCATTTTGCCAATATCAGCGGCTATGGCTTTATTTATTTTACCCGTTTTAACAAGGTGAATGGGTAAATAACCGTGGTCAGTGCCGATATCGGCAAGAACGCCGCCGCCCCTGACGAGAGTTGCGGCGGCTTGAAGCCTTGGTGTAAGGTTTTGTGCCATTATTCGCCTAAGAATTTGTTGATTTTCTCGATAAGCTCGTCAGCATTTACGCCGTGAACCGCACAAGCCATCTCAACGGTTTCGCCTCTTGAAGCGGGGCAACCGAGACAATGCATACCCATTTCTAAAAAGAAAGGTGCTGTTTCGGGAGCAGCGTCAAGAATAGTACCGATAACTGTATCTTTAGTAATTTTCATATTAAAAAACTCCTTTGTTTTGATTTCTCAATTATTATATCATAAGAAATTGCAAAAATAAACATAAATATGAAACTTTTTAACATATTTTAACGTATGTAATTGTTTGTTTTTACAATTGAATTAAAAAGGTAAGAGTGATAGAATTATATTGATATAATTTGCGGTGATTATCCGTTAACACACAGGAGGACCTACATATGTTCCAAAAAGATTTTAAACCCGCACTCAGATTTATGGTTGTAAGCGATATTCACTATAAAGACGAGCCTTGCGTTGAAGAAGAGAGAATGGCTAAAGCATTACAGATTGCTTACCGTTTGAGCGAAGAGAGTGAGAGCTATAAAAAGCTTGATGCCGTATACGCAGTTGGTGACTTTGCTAACAGCGGTACTGAAACTCAGATGAGAAAATTCAAAGCAACTCTCGATAAATATTGCAAAGAAGAAACTCAATACTGTCTTATGATGGCAAGCCACGAATATCACGGTGGCGGTGTTGAAAAGGCACACGAATTATTTAAAGAAATTTTCGATATCCCCGTTGATAACCACAGAGTTATAAACGGTTTCCATTTTATCAGTATGACCTGCTCACACGCTTGCGAATTCGAAGATGACAAGGTTGATTTTGCAAAAAAAGCTCTTAAAGAAGCTCGCGAGGCAGACCCCAAGAAGCCTATTTTCTTCTTCCAGCATCCTCATATCACCGATACCGTTTCCGGTAGTATTTACTGGGCAGATGAAAAATTCTACACAACCTTTATGGACTTCCCTCAGGTAATCGACTTTTCAGGTCACTCACACGTGCCGATTAACGATCCCCGTTCGATTTACCAGAAGCATTTTACTGCTCTCGGCACAGGCTCTCTTTCATATTTTGAGCTTGACGAATTTGACAAATACTATGGCACTGTTCCACCCAACAAAGCAGACTGTGCGCAGATGCTTTTAGTTGAAGCTGACGAAAACGGCAGAGTAAGAATTTATCCTTACGACGTTCTTACAGACAACTTCTTCCCATTTGTTTGGGAAATTGACGAGCCCTGGAACCCCGAAAGCTTTAAATACACAGATGCAAGATATAAAACGGATAAAGCACCTTACTTCCCCGAGAACACTCTTCTTCAGGTTACAGACGTAACCGATAAGGGCTTTAAGCTCACCTTCTCTCAGGCAAAGAGCGACGACGAGTATGTTAACGATTACAAGATTGTTGTTAAAGAAAAAGCAACTGATACAATCGTCAAGCAGTCTTGCCTTTGGAGTGAATATTATTTCTACAATATGCCCGAAACACTTTCAATAACCTTTGATGACCTTGATTCAGGCAAGGACTACACAGTTGATATTTTTGCAGGCAGCTTCTGGAACACTCTTTCAAAGCCTGTTTCAACAGAGGTTACAACAAAGTAAACAATAATACATAACATAAATATTCCGTTAAGGGAGGATTAAATATGGACAGAATTTTAGTTGACGGTATGCGACTCGTTGACGAACACGGCAGAGAACGTATTCTCAGCGGTATGAACATTTGCGACAAAAGAGATTTTGATAAATCAATGCCCGGTCTTGCAACAAACGCAGACAATTTCCCCTTTGAAGAATTCAGAGCAAGAGGTTACGATATTATCCGTTTAGGCTTTACCTGGAGTATGATGGAGCCGGTTCCCGGAAAATACAACGAAGAGCTTATAAAATCAATTTGCGAATTCCTTGATAAAGCAGAAGAATACGGTGCTTACGTTTACCTTGACTGCCATCAGGACGTTTATTCATCATATTGCTACGGTGACGGTGCTCCCCGTTGGGCAACAATTACCGACTGCTACGTGCCGAGAAAGCAGATTGCAGTATGGGCAGAGCCTTATTTTTACGGTAAGGCATGCTTCAGAGCATTCGATAATTTCTGGGCAAACGTTCAATACAACAAAAAAGGCTTGCAGGATTATTTTGCAGATATGTGGAAGCATCTTGCAGACGCCGTTAAAGACAAGCCTGCTTTATTCGGCTTTGACTTTTTTAACGAGCCCTTCCCCGGTGCTGACGGTGGTAAGATTTTCAGAACACTTATCAAGAACCTTGTTAAAAACTCTGTTACAGACAAGAGAGTTGACCTTATTGAGCTTGCAAAGGTTGGTCTTTTCAGCGATGAAAAGCCGAAAGCTCTTGACCAGTATTCAGGTGACGTTTTAAAAGATATCACATTGAAATGTGCTCCTATCGTTGAGCGTTTCGACGTAGAGAGATATTCTCCCTTTGTCAGCAAAATGGCAACCGCAGTAAGAGAGGTTACCGACAAGGGTATTATGTTTATGGAAAACAACTATTACTCAAATATGGGTATCCCCTGCTGCAATACACCCGTTATGGTTAAAGGCGAAAGAGAATCACAACAGCTTTTCGCACCTCACGCTTACGACCTTATGGTTGATACACCGGCTTACAAATATGCAAGCAATTCCCGTGTTGGTTTCATCTTTGATGAGCACAGAAGAACACAGGAAAGACTCGGTGTGCCTTGTATTGTTGGTGAATGGGGCTCTTGTGCAGAGGGTGACGGCTGGTATCCTCATATAAGATTCTTACAGGATAAATTCGACTCTTATAAATGGAGCAACACTTACTGGTGCTACTTTGACGATATGTTTAAGCAGGACTTTATGAAGGTTATTACAAGACCTCGTCCCAAGGCAGTTACAGGTGAAATTGTTTCATACAAATACGACCACGAAGACGGTGAGTTTAAGCTTAAATATATTCAGGATAAGAAATACAAAGTTCCTACCGTTGTTTACGTTGACAGAAAACCTGAAAAAATCGAATGTGACGGCAAGTACAAAATAATTGAGCTTCCCGGTAACATCGGTTACGATATCGAATTCAAAACAGATATCGGTGAACACGAAATAGAAATTGAGTTTTAAATTGATATTAAGAAACCCTCACCCTTGACAGAGTGAGGATTTCTTTTTTATTTATGCCACGTATGGCTCGGTTACGTATTCGTCTAATTCTTCATCGTAATATTCATAGTAATCGTAATAATGCTCGTTGCCTATATAGTAATCATACCTTGCAATATCAATTTCATCATTTTGCACCTTGTAGTAATATTCATCAAGGGGTATTGAATTTATATAAACCTCTTTAATTTCAAAAATACCGTTATAAACCTTTAATACCATATAAGCTTTTGTTTCGGGGCCCTCACAATGATTTTTATCGATGTTGTCAGCTTCCTGCACTTTATCATATAAATTCACATAATACATATCGTAAAAATCATATCCGTCGGGCATATCGTTTTTTCTGTAATCAAGATACCCGAAATCATTTACCTTCTCGTTTAAATTAACGTAAATTTTGTTTTCAGGCTTTTTATCTGTTCTTTCCCAACGGTAAAAGCCGGGCTCAACCTCGTTAAACACAACGTAGCTTTTAGCAAAATCATAACTGTTTAAGCCGTTACTGTAAATTCCGAAGCTATCCTCGTAACAGTAAACACCGTCAATATATACGTTTATTTCTTTATAATTGGCGTTAAATTCTTTCATTTTCTTTTGGTAATTAATAAGCATTGTAACGGGCACGGCTAACTGAATAATTATTATAACTACCAAAAAGACTGTCATTTTTTTATTTTTCATCCTCTTGCACCTCCTGAGTATTTTCTGTTAAAAGCTCTGCTTTTGCTTTAGAACGCTTTGTTATATAGAAGTTAGCGATGAATAAAACCGTACCGCTTACCATAAATGCTATACCCATAATCAACGGGTCGCTGTAATAGCTGTTAAGTGCAAAGAATATAAGTGAAATCGCCATTGCAAGACCAATATTCATTGAGAAATACTTTCTTTCCTGAGCACCTTTCACTATAAGGGTTATCGCCTGTACAACGGTTACAGTAAAGAAGCTTAATGCTATTACCGTTGTCATTACGGGGTTTTTGTATAAAACGGATGCAAGCGTATTTACCGTAAGCCCTATAACAGATGCTACGCAGAAAGCAGTTTTAGCTTTATTTTTCTCAAAGCTTTCCGCACCTTTAATAAAGCCGAATATAATCAAGGTTATAGCAACCACTACACCGAAAATACCCGCTGAAATATAATCCTTATTCCAGGTATCCCAATACTCGCTAACCATTGTAGAAAAAGTTGAGCCTACGGTAACAATACCGCTACCTGCAACACCGAAAAGGTAGAAGGGCGATGCCCAGCTTTCTTCTTTATCAAGGCAGTAAAGGCATAAGAATAATGCACCGACTATCATAAGAGTTATACTTTCACATTCAAGCACGAATCCACAAGCTACAGTGCTTACTATTGATGCTATAACCGATATCCATTTACAGTATTGAAATCTTACGTCACTGCTTGAACGGGTATTTTTATAAGTAAATAAATAACCGGGTATCATAAGAAGAATTAAGCTTGCGGCACTCCACATATTACTGCTTAACATACTCGTAATACCAAGTGAGCCTGCAATAGCGGCGGAATAGTAAAACGCAAGGGGTATCGTTGCATTAAAGAGGAGGATTATCGGTAAACTCAGCAAGGCATCTATAAGAAGACAGTTAAGAACGCCTAAATGAATACCGAAAAGGTTACTGAACATACCTACCGTTGCGGTTACGCCAATAGTCCAGAGTATTGATGCACCCTCGCACCAGACAACGTTTTCACGTTTTTTGAGAAATGTGAAAACCGCTATACCCTGCCCTATTAACATAGGTAAAAATGAAATTATCATTCTTCCTGTTAAGGGGAATTTTTCCCATAAGCCTACTAAAAGGAAGGTTAAGCCTATTCCTAAAAGCAATGAACCTAAAACGGAAAAAACCGTTGTTAAAACTTTATTCGTTTTTTCTGTTTTATTGTTTCTGTTTTCATTTTCGTATGTTTCATTTTCAATCAAATTCAACATTGTTATCACCTCTTTTATAGTTGACGGTTGTTCATCAACCCCCGTTGACTATACTATGACACACAAAAAGAAAAAACTGACCAAAATGTAACTTTCGGTCAGTTTTTTGTAATTTTCGGTTAGTTTTATACATTTTCAGCTGTTTTCACAAGCTCTTCAGCTCGTTTTAAAGCGATATCAATATGAGGGCAGAAGTTTTCAGCACCTATTCTTTTATAAATACCCGATTTCTTTAAAATCTTAAGGGGTTGCTCGTTAAGATGAGAAACCACAAGCTTAATTCCTTTTTTATCAAGGCTTTCCAAAATCGTTTCAAAAGCGTGAATACCGGTTGCATCTATTGCAGGTACGCTTCTCATACGAAGAACGAGAACCTTTTTTGTCTTATCGGCTCTTAAAACGGCATCGGAAAATTTTGTTGCAACACCGAAGAAAATCGGTCCCGTTATTTCGAAAACAGAAACTCCCTCGGGTATTGTTTTTAAGCCGATATTATCCTCGTCGGTTGCTTCGTCAATTTCTTTCCAGCCGTATGCATTAGTTTCATCACTCATTCGCTTCATAAAGAGAAGTGTTGAAAGCACAAGACCTACACAAATAGCAACAACAAGGTCAAACACGATTGTAAGAATAAAGGTTACTACGAGTACGAGAATATCACTTTTCGGTGAATGCTTAACTATTGAAATGAATTCTCGCCACTCGCTCATATTGTAAGCTACCATAAAGAGAATTGCTGCAATTGCAGGCATAGGAATATATGATGCTAAAGGCATAGCCACAAGAAGAACAACGAGAAGAACAACCGCGTGTACCATACCCGCAACAGGTGTTCTACCTCCGTTTTTAACGTTAGCCGCAGTTCTTGCTATAGCACCCGTTGCAGGAATACCGCCGAAAAGAGCAGAGCAGATGTTACCTGCACCTTGAGCTATAAGCTCCATATTTGAGTTGTGACGGCTACCTATCATACCGTCGGCAACAACGCAGGAAAGAAGGCTTTCAACAGCCGCAAGAACAGCAATTGTTACCGCATCGGGTATAACTGCTTTAACAGTATCAAAAGAGAACGAGGGAATTGAGGGCTTCGGTAATTCTGAAGAAATTTCGTAAAGGTCACCGATTGTAAGAACGTTTAAATCAAGAACCTTAACAAGCAATGCTGAAACAAGAATTGCAATTAAGGATGCAGGGATTTTCTTTAAAAGCTTTGGTGAAACAATAAGAATCAAAAGTGAAACTCCGCCGATAATAGTTGCCTCAATATTAATTGTACCAAAGCAAGCAACTACCTCTTTCACCTTATCAATTGTTTCAATAGGAGCTTCGTTAAAGGTAAGACCGAAAAAGTCTTTAATCTGACCGATAAGAATTGTAATAGCAATACCCGAGGTAAAGCCCGTAGTAATTGTAAAGGGTATAAATTTAATAAGGCTACCTAACTTAAATACACCCATTAAAATAAGCATTATACCCGCAAGAATTGTTGCGATTACAAGACCAGAAAAGCCGTTTGTTGCAATAACACCCGCTACTATTGAAGCGAAGGCGGCTGTAGGACCTGCAATCTGAACACGGCTACCGCCTAAAAAGGATATTACAAAGCCTGCGGCAATTGCTGTATAAAGACCCTGCTCGGGTGTTGCCCCCGAAGCGAGAGCTAACGCAATAGAAAGAGGCAAGGCAATTATAGCAACGATAAAGCCTGCGGTAATATCTTTAATAAGCTGTTGTTTCGAATACTTTTTCATTGTAGAAAAAAGCTTTGGTTGAAGTTTTCCCATACCTATCCCCTATATATTTAAAAATTACGTGGGTATTATAAACCTCTAAAAGTTACTTTTCAAGAGAAAAAGCAAAACTTACGGCTTTTTTATTAGTAGTATTTACACAATTAAAAAGGCAATATTTTGTTGAGGTTTCACAAAACACTGAAACATCCCAATTTCAATTGAGGTTTTTGAGAAAAAATGTTATAATTTGTACATAAAGCACGCTACATAAACAGCAATCAAAATAAGGCGGGTTTTAAGTATGGCATGAAAACAGGAACAAGAGTTTTCTCTGTAAAAAACCAGTAAAACAAAAAAAGTTGCACCCCTCCTGTCCGAACCATCCCCCGTTTGCCATTGGAGGTATCTTTAATGGAAGAGATTTTACAAGTAATTCAAGATATTCACCAAAACTTCACCTCTGATATCGAAAATTTTAATTTTGATGTTTTAAGAAAGAAACGCGAAGAATTGATTGATTTGGGTAAAATAATAGGCTGTAAAGAAGGCTTTTTCAAAGATTATTTAATTTCTTTGGATGTTTCATATAAGTATTCCTGTTTTTCTCATTCATTTTGGGGATATTATACGCCGTCGATTATTGATGATTTCGTAATACGAAACCGAAAACGTCCTAAAAAACTCTTCAAACAAAAACCGCAAAAGCCAACATATTACGAGTATGTTTATAATGGCAATCAGTTGGTCGCTCTGAATTATATATCTAATGAAAATGTATATTCAACCACATATTTTTGCTATGTAGACAATAGGATTTATAGTTTCACTTTCCCTGAACCGTTTAAATATGAGGTTCGTATTTATGAAGCAGAGTTCGATGACTTTAAGAAAATTAAGGCTGTTTCATATATAGATACATTCGGTTTACCAGAAAGTGAAACTGACGAAAAGGTTTTGAGAAAATGTCAAAAAGGTGCAAAAGCCGCTTTGCTTGATTTTCAGTATTACCATTATAACGAATCTGGAACTCTTGAATACGGAGATAATTATACGAGAATCTATAATTTTTCTCCCCAAATTTCAGGGCTAAAATTAGGGCAACGATTTCGTTTCTCTTATGATGATAACGGCAAAATAACAGGATGCTATTATTCAAAAGATGAGATACCTTGTGTATTTGTGCCTACACCCGAAGAAAAAAACATACAATTTGATAATACAGACAGATCTTACGAATATTTTAAAAATATGGGGTTGTTATAAAGGAGTTGGTTGTTATGGTAAACGGTAAAAAATCTTCTTTAGTTTTAATAATTTTAACTCTTGTTTTTATATTGAGCTCTTGTACAGTTCCGAAAGAAGATATAAACGTATTAAATATTTGTTACAAAATATCCGAACAAGCTTTTTCTGAAGGCTTCGAAAAAGACAATTTAGATTTTTTTGAAAATGACAAGTATTTTGTTACTGCTTTAGAAAACGGCTTATATGATTCCTGTTATTCAAAAAGTGATTTTAAAAATAGAAGCTTTTATTTTTCAACAGGTAATAAAGAAAACGGAAATAAAGAGTTTCAGATTAACCGTTGTAAAGACACTTTGATTGCTATGCATCTTGCTTACACGCTTTCTTATGATTCAAAAAATTTCGAGAATGAGTTTATGACCTGGTATCCTACAATTGATTTCTATTTATCTACCCACTCTGAATTTGTTTACTTAATTCTTGAGCATTATGATTGCACAGAAGAAGAAATTGATATTATTGTGAATTCTTTCTCCAAGCTTAGCAAATCTTGCGATTCATCAGTTGATAAATATAAAGCATTAGATACGGCATACTTTATTGTAGCAAAATATAACGAAATCTCGAAAAAAAGCATAGAATTCCCTGATGAATTAAAATTAGAATTAGAAAAATATTCGGATTATGTTAAGGAAAATCCGAATGAAGTAGCTTTTTGGTTGGGTTATGAAATAAATAATTAAAACGAAAAAACAGGGGCGTTTTTCATTGGAAAAATCGTCCCTGTTTTATTTTAAGTTGATTTTATAACTGTAAGGAACATGGCTTCGCCGTCCGTTCCGTTATGGGAGTGATTCGTTCATCGTTGCACGCTATTCTGTGGGTAAATTTATTTACGTGGAACACCCAAAGGGATGTTCCTTACAGTTGTTCAATCTACAGCTATGCCGTAAGGAATGCGGCTCTGCCCATTCAATTAGTTTACCGTCATAGGTTGTTGTGTAGGTGAGGTTACTTGCATATACCACCCACCATTGCCATCGGCAATGGTCCCCCCCCTCCTTTTTGCAAGCAAAAAAGAGGGATAGGTTTCGCTACAATTTAGTTTATAGAAAAAAATTGGGTCTGCGATAGCAAATATAATTGCCGTCGCAGACCCTTTTCTATTATCTATTCAATTTTATCTTTTATCTCTTATCTTGCGAAGCTGCTGGAGACTGGTGACTGGTGACTAAAAACAGCAACTTTTTCATTTTATTATTAGTCTGCGAAGTGCTCTGCTTCGAGCATTGCGCAGATGGTGTGGTAAATCGGCAAGGTGTATTCCTGTATTTCTGCCGTAACCGTTGAGGGTACTTTAATTACTGCATCTGAAATTTCGGCTAATTTACCGCCGTTTGCCCCAACTATTGAAACTACCTTTCCGCCTTTTACTTTAGCAGTTATTGCAGCATTTACAACGTTTTCGGAATTCCCTGAGGTTGAAAGGCACAAGAGCACGTCCTTTTTTCTCATAAGTCCGTAAACCTGCTGAGCGAAAACGGTATTGCTTTCGCAATCGTTACTGATAGCGGTAATAAGTGCAGTTTCGCTTGCAAGTGATATTGCAGGTAAAGCACCTTGAAGAGCTACGCCTAACTTTTCTGCACCGTAGCTTCTGAAAGCTTCTTTTACGTCAATAGGAAGCTCTCTTTCAAGCATAAAGCCCTTCATAAGCTCGCCTACTATATGATGACTGTCTGCGGCACTTCCGCCGTTACCGCAAACAAGAAGCTTACCTCTTACGTTATAGCACTCATTTATGTAATCGAAAACGGATATAAAATCCTTTTTACAGTTTTCTAACTTCGGATATCTTATAAAAAGCTTACTACCGATACTTTTAACGTTATCTTTCATTTTCTATCACCTCAAAAAAGTAAACCTAAGGATGCGAAATCACCTATACTTTCGCCTAATTCAGCAGAAAGTATTTTGCAATTTTTCACGTTATCCGTTAATGCTTCATTTTCTATAATTTCTTTTATTTCACTTTGAAAGAACTCTTCGTTTCTTTCAAAAATGCTACCTATAACAATGGCTTCGGGGTTTATTATATCAATTATAACCGAAAGTCCCCGACCTAAATACTCGGCACATTTTTTATAAACTGCGGTTGCGAATTCATCGCCCTCATACATAGCCTTTGCAATATTTGCTGCAGTAAGATTAGAGAAATCGGCTTCACTTTTAAAAAGTGAGCTTTTTTTATTTTCACGAAGATACTCTATAGCGGTAAGCTCTGCTAATTTTTTAATTCCGCCACCCGAGCAAAAGCCCTCGAAGGAGCCTTTTTTACCGTAGCCCTCGGGCCCGTTTTCAGAAAGCCTTATATGGCCTACCTCACCTGCTCCGTCATTTGTGCCTGTGTAAAGCTTACCGTCAAGAATAAGACCTGCACCCATACCCGTTCCGAATGTAAGGAAAACGAGATTTTGGTAGTCTCTGCCTGCACCGAATCGCCATTCGGCAACCGCACAGGCATTGGCGTCGTTATGAAGAATTGCTTTCACGCCAAAATGCTCACTTACTATATCAACTATCGGCACGTTGTCCCAATCGGGTAAATTAGGCGGACACATTATAACACCTTTTTTACTGTTAAGCGGCCCGCCACAACTGATACCGACACCGATTAACTCGGTATTTTTGACGTTGTTTCTTTCAAGCAGTTCATCAGCTTTAGAAAGAATTTCTTTTGTTATTTCGTTATAACCACGGTTGACGTTTGTGGGAAATTTTATTTTATCGATTATAAAATCACTGATATTATCGGGAATTTCACCCTTGCCTAAAACGACGGCACATTTTGTTCCGCCTATATCAATACCTAATGAATACACCTTATCACCGCCAAAACTATGGTAGCTTCATAATACCAAAAATATTACGAAAAAACAACATCCACAGGTAATTTTGTAGATTTTCTTACGAAATTTCTTTTTGGCTGTTAAAGGTTTCCTCACCTATTCTTCTTATAGTTGTTTCAACCGTTACCGAAAGCTTGATTTCGGGGAAAATATTACCCCAATCATCTGCGAGAGTGTTGTATAAGTCTAAATTTTCAAGCCTTAACCTTTTACCGAATCTTATTACGTCTGATGATGGTGTGTTTTGTAAAGAAACAAACGTATTTTCAACCTTTTTACAAATTGATTCCCCCACACCTTTTTGAAGTGCATTAAGAATCTCGGTATCGTTTTTAAAATTCTCCTGACCCTCAATTTCATCTAAATCGCAGGAAAGCTTGATTTTCATATTGTATTTTAAAACGCCGTCATCCTCGATAATTTCAAAAGAGGTTGTACCTTTGTTTATTAAAAACGTTGCTTTTCCTTTATCGGAAATATGGGCGGTTATATAGCCTTTTTTTACGGTATCGTTTAAAAATGCAAGTCCCTCGGCGGTAGCAGAATCTATATATTTTAAAAATTTACCGTCTGCACCGAAAACACCGCAACCGTCCAAAAAGTAGTTTTCATTTTCGCCGTTTTTTTGAACACTTACAGCAGGAATGCAAAGACCCGAGGTAGCATCCTTAAGATGATTTACCGCATCGATTATACGAACTCGGGGAATTATTGAGTTGTTATACCCCTCTTCAAGCATATTTTCTAAAATTTCGCATTTAACTCCGTCTTTAAAAAGCTCAGCTCTGATTAAATCCTCGGCTGAAGAATTTTTTGCAACGCAGATAAGCTGTGAAACTCTTGAATCGTAATCTCTTTCAAAAAAATCTATTACGTCTCTTAAATCACGGTTTATTGCTTTTTCGCCTAAAACTACAACTCGGTTATGGGCAAACAGTGGCTCGTTTCCGCTTTTTTCGGTAAGCTTTCTTAAAGCCTCGGAAACAGTTTCTCCTTTTGCAGAATATATTTTAGTTTTGTTTTCGCTCGTACCGTCACCGCCCGGACTACCGCTTTGCTCATTATTTAAAATCTCTACGGTAACGGTATAAATATCATTTTCGAAATCGATGCCTATACCCTGCATTATCATCAATTCCGAAAGCTCTGTACCCGGTTTTTCGCAGGATGAAAAAAGAGTTACACAAAACAAGCACAAAAGAAATACGGTTACAATTTTAATTTTTCTCATAATTTTTCCGCCTATCATAAATAAAGTTAACCCCTATCAATATTGCAGGTAAAATTATTACGGGTACAACGTAAACACCGATTGCAACCGCCGCAGAGGAAACGAAAGAAAAACGAACAATATTACTTGAAACAAAAACAAGAATTGAAGCTATAGCCACACCTATAAATGCGGAAAACAGTTTTCTGTGCTTATTGATTTTTTTGAAGCTGAAAGAAAAGGTCCGGACGATTATATAAATAAAAAACGTTAATTTAACTACTATGCATAGAATCCATATAGCTGTTTCTAAAGCATCTAACCTTTCAAAAAGTCCGAATTCTGCAAGGGAAATTGCCGCATAGGTTGGAAAAAGCTGAGTATCTGCAAATTCACCTAAGGTGCCTACAACGAAAAACAATATAACTGAAAACGAAACGGCACTTAAAATACTCCATAAAAAATAGTTTTTCTTTACGTTCCCTTTAATATTTGAAACCACAAGCGGAATTGTGCCGATTTCGGAGGCTTGAATTGAAAAGTAAAGGCTGTCTTTCGCAAAATCGGTTACACCGTTTTCAAAAACAGGTGTAAAGTTAAGAAAATCCACCTCTTGAAACAAGGTTAAAGCCGCAAATCCGGTTGCTAAAACAACTATCATTAAAAATACCGTGCTTGCTCTTGAAAGACCGCCTAAGCCTAAATGAGATAAAAAGCAACAAACGATTATTAGACCTACGAGGAAAAAAGTCATATCTTTATCGGGGAAAAGCTCCGAGGATGCAAATAAATCAAACCTTGCCGCAGTTATAAGAGCATCAAAAAAATACACAACGCCGTATAATACTGAGATTATTTTAAACATCTTACTTTTTGAAAGCTCGTTTCTTTGCTCTTGTGAAAACACCTTGTATTTATTCATAAGGTAACACATAGGAAGAAAAGCAACTATACTTATGACAGCAAAGACTAACGGACGAAGAAGCGAATCCGTTTGGGCTACGCTTACTCTACGGTCGGCAATATACATAAATATACTGCTTAATACCGACAGATATAAAAGAGAAAAAAACTGCGACGGTGTCGCTCTGTCTTTAAGCATCGTTTACATTCTTCCCCTCTTCTTTTGTCATTTTAAGACCGTTTATATCAAATATCCTTGCACCTAATTTTTCGTTACTCAATCTGAATACAGAATCTCTGAAAAGCGCTTTATCGTAAGGCGTAAGCGGTGCTAAAAAAGGCACGCCGTAATCGGTCATAGAAGCAAGGCTTATAACGAATACTGCCGCACCTATTACAATTCCGTAAAGCCCCGTGCTACCGCCTATGAGGATAAAAACTATTCTTAAAATTGCTATAGGCTGATAAACGTCTGAGGACACAAGAGAGCAAATAGCCGTTAATGCAACAACGATAAGCATAGGTGCACCTATAAGACCTGCCGTTACCGCCGCATCACCTATAACAAGAGCACCGACTATGCTTATAGCGTGACCCACGGTTTTCGGCATTCGCAGGCCTGCCTCTCGCACAATCTCGTAAATAAAATGAATAATCAGTGCTTCAATAGTCAGTGTAAACAGGGTGTTACTTTCCATAATTACAATGTTATACAGCATATCGTCGGGTAGCATTTCCTGATGAAAAAGACCTATTGAAACGAAAACGCCGGGTAAAAACACGCTTATTAAAAATGCAAGTATTCTTACACTTCTCATAAACGCCGCATAAAACGGACGGTTAACGTAATCGTCAAGGGTTTGAAAGTTTTCAATAAAAAGACGGGGCACTACAAGTGCAAAGGGTGTGCCGTCGATAATTAACCCCACCTTGCCCTCGCAAAGCTTTGCGGCAAAGGTATCGGGTCTTTGAGTTTCACCTACCATTGTAAAAAGACTTTTTCGTTTTGTATCTAAGGTTTTTCTAAGATACCCCGCACCTAAAACCATATCAATATTAAGTCCTTGCAGACGGCTTCGTACTTCTTCAAGGGTATCGGGGTTTACCCGCCCTTTCATATAGCAAATAAGCACTCTCGTTTTTCCCGTTTTGCCCGTTTCAAGCATCTCAATTTTAAAATTTGTTGTGCAAAGCCTTTTTCTGACTAGGGTAAGATTTGTTTTAATATTTTCAGTAAACCCTTCTCTTGAGCCGAACTCCTGCACCTCGGTATCAGGCTCGGTTATTGCTCTTTCAGGTATATTCTGCACACCGAAAATAATGCATTCCTTTTGCCCCTCAAGGAAAATAAGAAGAGTTCCCCTTAAAAGCTGCATTATTGCGTTATCAAGGCTTGTTTCTTTCTTTTGCTCTGTACCGCAGATAATTCTGTCAGCAATAAAATCAAGCGGTGAATCCTCAGGCAATTCACCTTTATAAGAAAGTATCGGTCTTATAGCATTATCGGCGATTTTTTGAGAATTGCAAAGCCCGTCGCAGTTTGCAAAAACAACACACTTGCCGTTGCAATAGCCTTTTTTTACTACTATATCAAAGCTACCCTCAAAGGCTTGTTTTATAAGTCTGCCGTTTTCAACGGCATTTTCACGTATATCACCGAAAGATTCTTCAGTAAGATTATCAATATTTAAAAACGTATTTTTTTCAGTCACATAATCACCGAAAATGTTTTTTCCTTTTTTTATAAGAATATACAAAGCCTTACAGGAAAAGATAATTCGGGTGACTAAAATGACAACTATTGCTATAAGAATTTTTATTGTATATTGCCTTGTTGCTGTTTTTATAAGAATAATGGGAAAAAGGCAATTAGGCGAATTGCAACCGGGCGAGCTTGTAATAACGATTTTAATATCTGAAATTGCCGCCGCACCTATAACAGACGTTGACAAACCTTTGCTTCACAGTATTATTCCCTTAATGCTTCTCGTAAGCTTTGAAATAATCAGTTCTTTATTTACTTTAATAAGTGTAAAATTCAGAACAGTTACAGAGGGTAACCCGGTAACTGTCATAAGAAACGGTGAGCTACAACAAAAACAGATTAAAAAACTGAGATTTACAATAAACGATATTTTGGCGGCACTCAGACAAAAGGATGTTTTTGATATTGAAGATGTTGAATTCGCGATTATAGAAACAAATGGTACTCTTTCCGTGCTTTTAAAGCCCGATAAAAGAAATTCTACCCCCTCAAGCTACGACAAGCCCGAAAAGGATAACGGTATGCCCTGCCCCGTTATTATAGACGGAAAAATAATCACTAACAATTTCAAGGATTGCTTTACAGATAACAACGAGATTGAAAGTGCGGTAAAGAGAAAAAACATAACAAAAGAAAAGATAGCTTTAATGACTATGGATAAAAACAAAAACATTAATATTATTGAAAAGGAAGATTAAATGAGCCGAAGGATAATTGCTGTTACATTTTTGATAGCTTCAATTTTTTTATGCATTTTTGCTTCTTATAAGGTTCAGAAAGTCTGCAACACTGCAACAGAAAAGGTTGAAAATATAATTAAAGTAAGCGAAACCGATTTACAAGATGCACAAGCACAAACCGAAAAAATTTATGAATACTGGCAACAAAACAGTGCAATATTAAGGCTTTTTGTAGGCACGGAAAAAATCTTAAACGTAAAGCTTTCGATATACGAAATGCTTTTTCTTTTAGAACAAAATAACGTTGAAGATTTTCTTGAAGAGGCGGCAAACTGTAAAAGAAGCCTTCACCATATATCAGAATTTGAAAAGCTGACCTTAAATGCTGTTTTATAGCCTCTTTTATAGCTTGTGCGAGTCGCAATATGTAAATAATTAATGAAATCTATTGAAAAAACTCCTCTGTAGGTATATAATTTATTTGAAAATAATATATACGTGAAAGGATGGTGGTTTTGATGATGCTATGGATTTGGGTTGCTTTGCTTGCTATTTTTGTAATAATTGAAGCTACCACGGCTCAATTACTTACAATTTGGTTTGCTATCGGCTCATTTGCGGCTCTCGTTACGTCTTTCCTCACTGACAACATTCTCGTTCAGGTTGTTGTTTTTGTAGTTGTTTCCGTTGTTGTTTTAGCGGCTACAAGACCCCTTGTAAAGAAAATGACGGCAACTAAAAAGCAAGCTACTAACGCTGATATGTACATAGGTCAGGAAGGTATCGTTACCGAAGAGATTTATAACATTTCAGCAAAAGGTCTTGTAAAAGTCAAAGGCTCTGTCTGGACTGCCCGCAGTGAAGCCGATAACGAAAAAATCGCTGAAGGCACACACGTTACGGTAATAAGAATCGAAGGCGTTAAGCTTATTGTACGCCCCGTTTCTCAAAATTAAGGAGGTTTTTCTATGTCATTTATCGCTTTAAGTACAGCAGGTACTGTTGGTATCATTGCTATTCTCGCTGTTGTTGCAATTGTAGTTTTGCTCGTTATTGCAAACATCAAAATTGTTCCTCAGTCAAAAGCATACGTTGTTGAGCGTTTAGGCGCGTACTTTGCAACCTGGGAAACAGGTCTTCACGTTAAAATTCCTTTCATTGAAAAGGTTGCTAAGGTTGTTTCTCTTAAGGAGCAGGTTGTTGACTTCCCGCCTCAGCCCGTTATTACTAAAGATAACGTTACTATGCAAATAGATACAGTTGTTTTCTTCCAGATTACTGACCCGAAGCTTTTCTGCTACGGTGTTGAGTATCCTATTTCTGCTATTGAAAACCTTACTGCTACAACTCTTCGTAACATTATCGGTGAGCTTGAATTAGACCACACTCTTACATCACGTGATACTATCAATGCAAAAATTCGCGGTATTCTTGACGAAGCTACTGACCCCTGGGGTATTAAGGTTAACAGAGTTGAGCTTAAAAACATTCTTCCTCCTCGCGAAATTCAGGATGCCATGGAAAAGCAGATGAAGGCAGAACGTGAACGTCGTGAAAGCATCCTCAGAGCTGAGGGTGAAAAAGCAAGTCAGGTGCTTGTTGCTGAAGGTAAAAAAGAAGCTCAGATTCTTTCTGCTGAAGCTGATAAGCAGTCCGCTATTCTTCGTGCAGAGGCTGTTAAGGAAGCTAAAATCCGCGAAGCAGAAGGTGAAGCTGATGCTATTATCGCAATCCAGAAGGCTCAGGCTGAAGGTATCAGAATGATAAACGAAGCTGCACCCTCTAAGCAGTATCTTTCTCTTAAAGGTATGGAAGCATTTGAAAAGGCTGCAGACGGTCAGGCAACAAAAATTATTGTGCCCTCTGACTTACAGTCTCTTGCAGGTGTAACAAGCGGTGTTAAAGAGTTCTTAAAAGACTGATTAAGCGCTAATTAATATCGATAATTAAACAATTACAAGCCTTGAATTCAAAAGAATTCAAGGCTTGTTTATTTTTCTTTCACATCTTTTTTCATTGGGAATATGATGAATTGAGAGGAATGATTATTTAATGAAAGCAGATAATTTTTTAATTTTAGGCGGTGACAACCGTTCATTATATTTAGGTGAATTTTTAGAAAGCAAAAAACTCAAGGTGTGCTATTATGCCTTTAATCAGGCTGATTGCTTTGATTCTTTAACTGCCGCTATGAATGATGCAACTGTTGTAATTCTGCCCTTACCTTTCACCCGCGACAGACTAACAATAAACACACCTCTTTTTGATGAAAAGGTTTTAATATGCGACGTTATTGCATTATCAACACCTGATAAATTGATTTTCGGAGGTCAGCTTTCGAAAAGCTTTATTGAAGAATTATCAGAAAAAGGCGTGCCTTATTGCGACTATCTTGAGCTTAACGAGCTCGCCATTTATAATTCAGTTCCTACTGCGGAAGGTGTTTTGCAGGTACTTATTGAAAATTTGCCTATTACAATCCACGGGATGAAGTGCGCCGTTTTAGGCTACGGAAGAACAGGAAAAACTCTTGCAAAAACATTAAAAGCATTAGGTGCAGACGTAACTGTTTTTGCCCGAAAGCAAAGCGATTTTGCACTTATTCAAAACGAATCGTTAAAACACAAGGAAATTCATACCTTAAGCCACGAACAACAAAATTTTGATGCACTTATAAACACCGTACCCAAAAAGGTTTTAGGTGAAAAAGAGCTTTCCAACCTCAACCCCGACTGTATACTTGTTGAAATAGCGTCAGCACCCTTTGGAATTGATTTTCAGGCTGCAAAGGAAAAAGCCTTTACAGTAATAAAAGCAGGGTCTTTGCCGGGAAAGGTTGCACCTAAATCCGCCGGTGAAATTATCGGTCATTCTATTTTACCCATTATAAAAGCAAGGGGGTTACTAACTTGACAACAATCGGTTTCGCTATGTGCGGTTCATATTGTACATTCGAAGCAGTTTTCAAACAAATAGAAGTTTTAAAAAATCTCGGTTATAACATAATTCCGATTATGTCAGAAAATTCATATACCCTTAATACACGTTTCGGTGATGCATCTCATTGGCACGAAAGAATGAGAGATATTACAGGCAACAGAATTATTCACACTATCCCAACAGCTGAGCCTATTGGTCCTAAAAAAATGCTTGATGCATTGATAATCGCACCCTGCACAGGTAACACTCTCGCAAAGCTTGCAACGGGAGTTACGGATACTTGCGTAACCTTAGCCGCAAAGGCACATTTGAGAAACGCCCGTCCTCTTTTAATCGCACCGTCAACTAACGATGCTTTAAGCAATGCAGCTAAAAATATCGGTTGCCTTCTTAACTATAAAAATATTTATTTTGTCCCCTACGGACAGGATAGCTTTAAAGGCAAGCCGAATTCAATGGTTGCTGATTTCACACTTATACCGAGTGCCCTTGAAGCAGCTTTAGAAGGTAAACAGCTACAACCAATTGTTATTTCGCCAAAATAACATAGTATAAAAAAATGTATCTCGCCCCTCGGTAAGCTACCTTGGAGCGAGATACGGAATATGGATTGACGTAGTAAACTATTTAATTATGCTTCTTCGTTGAAGCTAACGAATACATATTTAATCTTATCGCGTTTGTAAGTATATGTAATGTAAATATTGTTGCCGTCTGCAACCATTGCAGGATATGAATACTCGGTGAAAATCCAAGCAGATGAATCAATTTCTTCTACCTTTTCCCAAGTTTCGCCGTTATCCTTTGAAACTGCAAGACGAAGCTTATATCTTAAGCCGTTTACGTTAATTGGGTTATAAGCTATCCATAACCAACCGTTATCAGTCATAACGCAGTCAACACCGCTGTTGTTGTTGGGAAGGCTTGTTGCATACGCTTCGCACCAAGTATAACCGCCATCGTAAGAATCACTTCTGTAAACCTTACCTGCTTTTGTTCTGAAGAATGCGTGAATATTACCGTCAAGGTCTTCCCAGAGTGCAGGCTGAATCATTTCTGTATCGGAAACGATTGTTTCGGTTTTAGTCCAGGTTTTACCGCCATCCTCTGAAATATCGAAGAATGCAGTCCAATCGCCCTGCTCTGTTGATGAAGGAGCGATTATAAGTCCGCTTGAGGTTACAAGGCATTTATTCTTAACGGGACCTCTACCGCCGGTTGTATCACCGGGGACAAGCTCTTTAGCCTCTGTCCACGTTTCGCCGTTGTCATAAGAATCAACGTATTTAGTAACCCAGATTTTTGTATCTGTACCAACCTTATAATAAAGTCTTACATAATCACCGAAATTCTGAAGAACGGGATTCCAATGAGCTACAGTATCAGTTGAGGGAACCTGTCTTGCTTCACACCAACCACCGTTTGAATAAACAGAATACCAAATTCTAACGTCGTCATCGCCTTCACCGCTACCGCCAAACCAAGCTGACATTAAATCACCGTTTGAAAGAATAACGATAGTAGAAGCGTGTGTTGTATCAGTTTTTGTATTTGTACCGATTACTGTTCCTTTTTCATAGCTGTAAGTAAAATCCACAGCGTTTACGGGAAGTGCTGCACCAACAAAAAGAATAACGGAAAGTACGAGTGCAACTACTTTTTTTGATATAGACATTTTCATTTTCTCCTTGTGGTTTTTTATTTTTGATGACCTTAAGTCCATACCTAAACCACAACCCCAATTATAGAACTTTACAATTGTTTTTCAAGGCGATTTCCGGCTTTTTTACTATCCCCGATTATTTTCGGCACTATATCCAATTGAGTGAGTTTAGATAGTAACACCTTAAACAACGTAAAGTTTCGTTCAAAAATAAATCGCAACTTTTTCGCAACTTTCTTTTGGTTATTTTGCCTAAATGGATTTTTTTATTTTTAACATTGTTACTAATTCCACAACTTTTATATCACACTTTATATTAAAAACTGCACAAAAAAAAGAACCTTTTTGATAGCTTCTGCTACCAAAAAGGCTCTTTTGTAAAAATTCAATTATTCTTCAAATGTAATGAATGCATAAGAGATGCTTTCACGTTCATTTGTGTATGTAATGTAAAGCTCATTACCGTCTGCAATAATTGCAGGATATGAATATTCCTCAAAAATAAGGAAATTATCAGCAAGAACAGTAACCTCTTCCCAAGTTGCACCGTTATCCTTAGAAACAGCAAGAACAAGCTTATTTCTGATACCACTCATAGAGATAGGATTGTATGCAAGCCAAAGCCAACCGTTATCAGTCATAACGCAGTCAACACCGCTGTTATTGTTGGGAAGATCTGTAGCATAAGCTTCGCACCATGTTAAACCGCCGTCAGTTGAATCACTTCTGTAGATGTTGCCAGCTTTTGTTCTGAAAAATGCATGAACGCCACCGTCTTTATCTTCCCAAAGAGCAGGCTGAATCATTTCTGTATCGGAAACGATATTTGCGGTTTTTGTCCAAGTAAGACCTGCATCAAATGATACATCAAAGAATGAAGCCCAGTCACCCTGCTCTGTTGATGCGGGAGCGATAAGTAAGCCGCCTTTTGTAAAGAGACACTTATTTTTCACGGGACCTCTGCCACCTGTTGTATCGCCGGGAACAAGCTCTCTGGGAGTTGTCCAATGAGCACCCTGATCAAAGGTATCACAGTATTTTGTTACCCAGTTTACTGTATCAACACCCACTTTGTAATAAACTCTTACGAAAGCACCGCAATCCTGAAGAACGGGATTCCAGTGAGCAACGGTATCCTCTGAAGGAATCTGAGCAGCTTCAGTCCAAGCACCGTCTTTATAAACAGAGAACCAGATACGAACGTCATCGTCACCTTCACCGCTACCGCCGAACCAAGCAGCCATTAAATCACCGTTAATCATTTTAACGATTGTTGAAGCGTGAGTTGTGCTTGTTTTTGATTTTTTAGCAAGAATTTCGCCCTGCTCTATATCAAACTTAACAGCTGCTGCGGTATCACCTTGTGAATCATCGCCACCGTTTAAGCCTAAAATAGATAAAATGAAATCAAAGAAATAGCTGAAGAAATCACCTAAAGGTAAAAAATCTGCTACGGGTAAATCACTTGATGTGGGAGCGTATGCACTTACCGAAGCGGTCATTGTGCTTGAAAGCATTATAACTGCAAGGATAAGAGCTACAACCTTTGTCATTTTTTTCATAGTTATTAAACTCCTTTTCCAAAATAAATTTGGATATTTTTCCGATTGGTATTATATCACAACCTATTTTTCTTTTCAATAAAATTACATTTTATTAAATATTTTTGGTATATTGACCAATTCAGCACCATATCATTTACACACATTAACCAAAACATTGTGAAATTTTATATTATTTAATTTTTTATTATACAATTATTTATTAATTGTAAAAAAACGGCAAAACTATTTACAAGTTTATATTTTTATTGTATAATATCCGTTGACAAAAGGGAGTAACTCGCACATAGAGTGGTTTAACAACATTCTAAAATGCGGTATTCGGCGTCATTCCCGGCAATAGCCCGCCGATACATTAAAGAGTGAGACTTTTACCGGCAATGGTAAAGGTCTTTTTTATTCCCAATTGAACAAATTAAGAAAGGGTAGAAAAAATGAAACACTATCTCGAATCCGCGGAAGCAGTATTTCAAGAGGTAAACTCTACTGAAAACGGTCTTACTTCTGCAGAAGCTGCCGCAAGGCTTGAAAAAAACGGTAAAAACAAGCTTGCCGAAGCAAAAAAAGATTCCACTTTGAAGAAATTTTTCGACCAGATGAAAGACCCGATGATTATCATTCTTCTTGTAGCTGCAGTTATTTCAGCCGCTACAGAAATCATCGAAGCAGGTCATTTCGTTCCCCCAACAGACTCAATAATCATTCTTGTTGTTGTTCTTATCAACGCTATTCTCGGTGTTGTTCAGGAAAACAAAGCCGAAAAGGCTGTTGAGGCTCTTCAGAAAATGAGTGCGGCAACAACAAAAACACTTCGTGACGGTAAAGTAGAATCCATCAAGAGCGAAGACCTCGTTGTAGGTGACGTTATTCTTCTTGATGCAGGTGATGCTATCCCCGCTGACTGCCGTATTTTTGAATGTGCAAGTATGAAAATTGAAGAGGCTGCCCTTACGGGTGAATCTGTTCCCGTAAACAAGCTTGTTAAAGCACTTACACTTTCAAACGACAAGAGCGACGAAGTTCCTCTCGGTGACCGTAAGAATATGGCTTACATGGGCTCAACTCTCGTATACGGCCGTGGTAAAGCAGTTGTTGTAGCAACGGGTATGGATACCGAAATGGGTAAAATCGCTAATGCTATTGCACTTGCTGAGGAAGGCAAAACACCTCTTGAAATCAAGCTTGAACAGCTTTCAAAGATTCTTACAAAGCTTGTTATCGGTGTTTGTATTATCATCTTTGGTTATAACCTTGTTACTCAGTATATTTTAGCTGATAACGCACAGTTCTTTGACGTAGCTCTTCACTCCTTCATTACAGCTATTGCTCTTGCAGTTGCTGCTATCCCCGAAGGTCTTGTTGCAGTTATGACCATCGTTCTTTCAATAGGCGTTACGAATATGTCTAAAAAGAACGCTATCATCCGTAAGATGAATGCAGTTGAAACACTCGGCTGTACTCAGATTATCTGCTCTGATAAAACAGGTACACTTACTCAGAACGTAATGACAGTTGTTGACCATTATGCTGAGGACGAAAAGGTTCTTGCAACCGCTATGGCTCTTTGCACTAACGCAGAGGTTGATGAAGACGGCAAAAGCACAGGCGAGCCTGACGAGGTTGCTCTTATCAACTACGCCGCAACACTCGGTCTTAAGAAGGCTGACCTTGTTGCTGCTAACCCAAGAGCAGGCGAAGTTCCCTTTGACTCAGGCAGAAAGATGATGTCAACTGTTCATGAGGTTAACGGTAAATACGTTCAGTATACAAAGGGTGCTCCCGACGAAATCCTTAAGAAATGTACAAAAGCTCTCGTAAACGGTGAAATCGTTGATATGAACGACGATATTCTCAAGAAAGCTGCTGACGAAAACACAAGAATGGGTAACAAAGCTCTTCGTGTATTTGCTGTTGCTTTCAAGGAGTATTCAGCTGCTCCCGAGGTTTACGATTCAGCTTCACTTGAATACGATATGATTTTCATCGGTCTTACAGGTATGATTGACCCTGTTCGTCCCGAGGTTAAAGATGCTATCGTTGAATGCCGTAGCGCAGGTATCACACCTATTATGATTACAGGCGACCACATCAACACAGCTAAGGCTATTGCTCGTGAGTTAGGTATTCTTTCTGACGATTCTCAGGCTATGATGGGTGCTGATATTGATAAATATTCAGACGAAGAATTCGAAAAAATCGTTGAAAACATTTTTGTTTACGCTCGTGTTCAGCCCGAGCACAAAACAAGAATCGTTAACGCTTGGAGAAACAAAGGCTACGTTACTGCTATGACCGGCGACGGTGTTAACGATGCTCCCTCTATCAAGAGTGCCGACATCGGTGTTGGTATGGGTATCACAGGTACAGACGTTACAAAGAACGTTGCTGATATGGTTCTTACAGACGATAACTTTGCAACTATCGTTTCAGCAGTTGGTGAAGGCAGAAGAATTTACGACAACATCCGTAAGGCTATTCAGTTCCTTCTCGGTTCAAACCTTTCAGAGGTTGTTTCAATCTTCTTTGCAACAATTATGAGCTTTACAATTCTTGAAGCTCCTCACCTTCTCTTTATTAACCTTGTTACAGACTGCTTCCCCGCTCTTGCTCTCGGTCTTGAAAAGCCCGAATCAAATATAATGAAGAGAAAGCCCAGAAGCAAAACAGACGGTATTTTCTCAGGCGGTCTCGGTGTTGACTGTGCATATCAGGGTATTCTCGTAAGTATTCTTACAGTTATTGCTTTCTACGTTGGTGAATTCCTTGAAACAGGTCACCTTGTTTTCAGAAACATTCCCGACAGCAGCGAAGGTATGACAATGGCATTCTTCACAATGGCAATGTGCGAAATCTTCCATTCATTCAATATGCGTTCACAGAGAAACTCAGTTGTTGCAATGGTATTCAAGGGTCAGCACAACAAAGCTCTTTACGGTGCTATGATTGGTTCATTCATTCTTACAACCGCAGTTGTTGAGATTGACTTCCTTTCAAATCTCTTCGGCTTTGCTCACCTTGACCTTAAGGCATACCTTATTTCTCTCGGTCTTGCATTCCTCATCATCCCCATTGTTGAGATTGTTAAGTTCTTCCAGAGAAAATTCGGTAAACAGCACAACTAATAGATTAACAAACAAAAATCTGACCTCACAGAAGAAATTCTGTGAGGTTATTTTTTTACTTATATTGACACTGATTTTATTTGTGGTAATATACTATATATACTAATTCATAGGAGGGGTACTTCTTGAACAAAAAGAAATTAGCAATAGGTTTTACTGCCGTAGCCGTAACCGCAGTAATCGGCGTTACCGCAGGGGTTTTAATCAATAAAAAAATACACGAAAACCCTGTTATTCAAGGTTTTACTCAAAAGGAGGAAAATACAATGCGAATTATGTCATTTAATATCAGATGTGCAAACGTTGGCAACGATACCTGGGAGGACAGAATCGACATCGTTACACAGTCAATTATTGACGGTAATCCCGACTCTGTAGGTGTTCAAGAGGCTACACCCGAATGGATGGAAACCTTAAATAAAACTCTCGGTGAAAAATACAGCTACGTTGGCGTTGGCAGAGATGACGGTGACAACGAGGGCGAATACTCCGCAATTTTCTACCTTAAAGACAAATATAACGTAGTAGACAGTGGTACCTTCTGGCTTTCAGAAACACCCGACGAGGTATCCTTCGGCTGGGACGCTGCTTGCAGAAGAGTTTGCACATGGGTTGTTCTTGAAGATAAAGCAACAGGTCAGAAATACGCTCACCTTAACAGCCATTTTGACCACGTTGGTATTGAGGCAAGAAAAAACAGTGTTGAGCTTATTATAAACAAAGCAAAAGAATTCGAGGATATCCCCGTTGTTTTCACTGCAGATATGAACGTTCGTCAGGACGGAGATAACTATAATCAGTTTGTAGAATCAGGCGTGCTCAAAGACACCAAATTCATCGCACCCGATACAATGGATTACTGTACATACCACGATACAAAGCCCACTCAGCACGACGGCGATATTATCGACTACGTTATGATTAACGATAAATTCGACGCTACCGTTTATAAGGTAGTTACAGAAGGCATTGACGGCAGATACGTTTCAGACCATTATCCGATTTATGCTGATTTGATTATTAAATAATTTATAAAAAATACCGCCTTGAGTGAATCAATCACTCAAGGCGATGTTTTTTATTTCTTCCCTGCATTCATTTTCTTATAATACTCAGATGCTTCTTCTACGGGGCCGTCGAAAACAATTTTACCGTTTTTCATTACTATTCCCCTCTTGCAGAATTCCTCTGCAACTGCGGTCTGATGGGTAACGAAAAGAAGCGTAACGTTATCTTTATTGATTATTTCGTTAACTGTTTTCTGACATTTTTTTCTGAAGGGTGCGTCACCGACGCTTAAAGCCTCGTCAACAATAAGAATTTCGGGCTTTATATTAACGTTAATTGCAAAGCCGAGCCTTGCTCTCATACCGCTTGAATAAGTTCTTACGGGTTGGTCAATATATTCGTTAAGCTCTGAAAACTCAATAATAGTATCTTCAAGTGCTTTTATTTCTTCATCCTTAAGGCCTAAAATATGACCCTTAAGGTAAATATTTTCTCTACCGGTAAACTCCATATCGAAGCCACTTGTAAGCTCAAGCAAAGCACTTACTCTACCTTTAACCTCAATATCACCGCTTGTAGGGAAAACTACACCCGTTATCATTTTGAGAACGGTAGATTTACCTGCACCGTTTTTACCGAAAAGAGCAACCGACTCACCTCTGTTAACGGTAAAGCTTACTTCGTCAACTGCCTTTTTCTTTTTATAGGGTACTTTTTTTATAAATATGCCCAAAAGCCTTTTTCTTGTACTTGAATACAATTTATAGATTTTTGTGACATTTTCAAATCTTATTACTGTTTCGCTCATTGTTTTGTCCTTTCAATAAGTTATAAAATCACAAAACATCTGCAATTTCTTTTCGTAAATTCTTATATGCCCACAAGGATAAGAATGCTAATACTAAATACCAACCGATAAAATAAAGCAATCTTTGCGGTTGCTCAAAAAACCAAACGTGGTTTACAAAGCAATTTCTGAAGCCATAGCAAATAAAAGTAACGGGATTGAGCATCATCAAGCTATACAAAAATTTATTATCAGCAACGTTTTCAATGTTCCAAAGTATACCCGAAAGCCAGAAAACAGCAATATTCAACGATTTAATAAGGTTTGCAAAATCCTTGCTTATTGCCGAAATAAGCCCTGAGAACAATGACCAGGCATTAAAGAAAAGGAACATAAAGAGAATATATAACGGAAGCTGAAGTAAATATAATGTAGGCGGATAGCCACCTATCCAGAAAATTGCAACAACAATAAGAGTTATAACAATATTAACGTAAAGCCTTGAAAGGTTTGTAAAGGTAGGTATCGTTGTTACGGGGAACTGCATTTTTGTAACGAGATAGCTGTATTTTCTTATGCAACCCGTACCGCCTGTAATAGTGTCACCCATATAAAACCAAGGTACAATACCGCTTATAAGCCAAAGTATGTAAGGATAGCCGTCAACGTCACCACCCTGACGAAGACCTACCGCTATTGCAAACCAATAAACAAAGATTGTTACAACGGGCTTTATAACCGCCCAAGCCCAGCCTAAAGCTGAGCCGTGATAAGTCTTCTTAAGGTCTGCAAAGGAAAGCTTTACAACCTGAGGGGTATGCTGTGTATGTTCTTTTATATTAACTAAAAAAGCATCTTTATAGCTTTTGAAAAAACCTTTGATAGTACTCACCCAATTCTTACTAAAGTACCGTTTTCTTCTTTAATATCAAAGAAAACCGGTCTTTCATAATCTGTTTTATTAGGACAGTGAAGTGTTAATTTTAAATCACCGTTTAAAGCTTTAAAAATCATTCCGTGACCTCCGTCATCATCAAAAATCGGTTTAAGATGTGACCATTTACCGAAAATTGAACCGTTGTCGGATGTGGCAATACACTGAACGTAGTTATTAGCACAGGTTGACCATATCATAATAAGCTTACCGTCTTCCATTTTATACATAAACGGGCCGTCGGTAACGTTATGACAGCTTTCGCTTGCTTCTCTGTTAAGATATGAGCTTGCGGCAAATAATTCTATAGGCTCGCTTACTGCGTGAGTTAAATCGTCGCTTAACTCAACGAAACAAACTGTACCGTTTAATATCTGGGTATGCTCATGACAAAAAACGCAATAAGGCTTGCCGTTCTCAACATAAAGTGTGCCGTCAAGGCATTCCCATTCGAGAGGTGTTATCGCCCCCTCTGAATGAGGCTTAAATTCACCGTCAGGTGTATCGCTTTTTAAAATATACGTACCTCTCAAGCCGTCAGGCTTTGTAAAGGTAACAAACATATAAAAGCTACCGTTGAATAAATGCACCTCGGGTGCCCAGTTCACCGCGGTATTCATTTCCCATTTTGAAGAATTAAAAACCTCTTTCGGCTCAGACCAATTTTCAAGGTCGTCACCAATGTATACGTCAAAGCCGTTTGTTTTTATACCGAAGTTTTTGGCTCTTGTACCGTACATATAATACTTACCGTCAACAACAAGCACAAAAGGGTCACGAATATTTATGTCACAATTCTTCACGGTATCACTTCCCAATACACATTTTCAGTTTATTTTAACACATATTAAAGAATTTCTCAATAGATTAATTATACTGTTTGTTTTTTATTTATTTTTTGCAAAATTAAGCTATATAAGTTGACAAAGGAAACGGTATCAATTAAAATGAGTCAAGAATAATTTTTCGGATGTGATTTTATGAAAAAAGCTATCAGAAATATTGCAATCGGTACAGGCATTGTTGCAGGTGCTGCAGTAGGTCTTCACTATTTAAACAAAGAGCTTCACAAGGATATTTGTATGATTGCTCACAGAGGCTATAGCTCAAAGCATCCTGACAACACTGAGGCTGCTTTTACCGCAGCGGTAGCCCACGGCTCAGGCGGTATTGAAACTGACGTAAGAGCTACAAAAGACGGTGTTTTTGTTGTAAACCATAATGACGAAGCAAAATTTGTTGACGGCACGGAGCTTTTAGTTGCTGAGGCTACCTACGAGGAGCTTACACAAAAGCCCCTCTTGAATAAAAAAAGCGACGAAACAGTTTACCTTTGCACCTTCAAGAGATACCTTGAAATTTGCCGTGATGCTGATATGATTTGCTTTATTGAGCTTAAGGGTGAATTTACCGACGAGCAGATTCACGACTTATTTACAATGGCCGGTGAGGTTTACGACCTAAAAAAATGTCAGCTTCAGTCATTTGAATTTGAAAATCTCGTTAAGGCTCACGAAGCCTTCCCCGACCTTCAGATTATGCTTACATACGGTAAAAACTGCGGTGATTATCACAAATGCATTGAATACGGCTTTGATATTGATGCTGAATACAAAATCGCAACACCTAAAATGGTAAAGGAATTCCACGATAAAGGCTTAAAGGTTGGCCTTTGGACTGCAAACGATATTTTAGCTCTCAACTACTGCCGTGCACTTGGCGTAGATTATATAGAGTCCGACGTATTTTAATTAAACCTAATACCCGTTAATGCCCGTTCTCTCGGGCATTTTTTATTTGTAAATTCTTTTAAAACAAACCTTTAAAACTACTTTAAGCTCTTGTTAAAATGTCTTTTTTGTGGTATAGTTACTCTATTGTTATTTGAAAGTGAGTTTTTATGGGCGTTATATTTAAAACACTTTACGTTTATATTTACAACTTAGGTCTTGCTATTGGGGATATTTTTTCTTCATTTGCAAGGCTTATCGGTAGTTCTGTAAAAAGATTTTTTAAATTTAACAAATCCTCTTTCTCATCCTTCAAAACATTCTTTAAACGTAGTGTTGTTTTCATTCTTATTTTTGCTATTCTCGTTGTTTCCGGTACATTTCTTTATTCAAACAACAGAAAAATAGATGCAATTGCTATTAAGCTTAACGACGAGATTGTCGGTTACGCACCTACTCAAAGCGATGCTGACCTTGCTCAAAATCTTGCTTCTAAATATTTAAATCTTGCTTCTATTGATGCTTTTTCTACTGAAGAAGCATCTACAGAGCCTTACAATATTAAAAATTACGAAAGCTTATCAGAAATGCTTATAACAAAGCTTTCACCTGAGCTTGTAAAAATAACCGAAATTTATATTGACGGCGAATACCTTTGCGCAGTTACCGACAGACAGAATGCAAAGCACATTTTCACTCAGTATCTTGAAAGTGCAAAAGAGCTTTACCCTACCTCATCGGTATCATTTGCAGAAGAGGTTTCGTTTAAATACGCTTATTACAACAAAACAGATGATAGAATCTGGTCATCCGACCAGCTTGAGCTTTCACTTAAAACATTAGGTGTTCTCACAATCCGTCACGCAGAATGTGAAAAAACTCTTTCAACGGTAGAATTTGACACCGTTGAAATTCAAACAAATACTCTTTTCGTTGGCGACGCAAGAATCAGAAGAAACGGTCAGAACGGTACTGAATACGCTATTGACCTTGTAACCTACATAGGCGACAAAAAGGTTCTTTCGGAGCAATTGATGAGCGTATCGGTTGAAAAGCCTGTTTCTCAGGTTGTTGAAAGAGGTATTCGTGCTGAAAGCCTTTCTTTAGGCTCTTATTCGGTTCTTCAGACAACAGGTTATTTCTGTTGGCCCGTTGTCGGTCTTTTTACTGTTACCTCACCCTTTGGTCTGAGAAGCTTAGGTAATCACAAGGGCATTGATATTTCAGGTGCTAATGCCTCCGGTTCGCTTGTTGTTGCAGGTGCAAGCGGTACAGTAACAGAAGCAGGCTGGAGCACGGGTGGTTACGGTAACTACGTAATTATAGACCACGGTAACGGTATTGAAACGCTTTACGCCCATATGCTTGACAATTCTCTTATGGTAAACGCAGGTGACATTGTTACAAAGGGTCAGGCTATAGGTCGAGTTGGTAACACGGGTTATTCCTTCGGTGCTCACCTTCACTTTGAAGTTAGAGTTAACGGTAACAAAATTAACCCTGCACCCTATTTAGGTCTTGAATGATGAATATTACTATTATTGCTTTAGGTAAATTAAAAGAAAAATATTTACGGGATGCTGTTGACGAATATGCAAAACGTATTTCCGCCTACGGTAAGCTTGATATTATAGAGCTTAACCCCGTAAAGCTTTCAGATAACCCCTCACAAAACGAAATTACGTCAGCACTTTCAAAAGAGGCTGATGAAATAAAAAAGAAAATACCTAACGGAAGCTATATTTTTACTTTATGCATTGAGGGTAAAGAAAAATCCAGCGAGGCTTTTGCAAAGGCTATAAACGATGCCGCTTTAAATGGAAAAAGCCACATTACTTTTATAATCGGAAGCTCCTACGGTCTTTCTCCCGAAATAAAAAATCTTTCAGATTTCAAGCTTTCCTTTTCACCTATGACCTTCCCCCATCAGCTTATGAGGGTTATGCTTTTAGAGCAGGTATATCGTGCTTTTCAAATTAACAACAACGGTAAATACCATAAATGAGGTTTTATTATGGCAATGTGTGATATGTGTGAAAACTACAGATATGACGAGGATTTAGAAGAATACTATTGCGATATTGAGTTGGATGAAGACGAATATTTAAAATTTTTAACCTCATCTAATGACAACTGCCCTTACTTCAGAGCCGATGATGAATATCGAATTGTAAAAAAACAGAATTAATAATACAAGCAAAAAACAATTCGCACTCAAAAGGGATTCCCTGATGAGTGCGAACTTTTTTTATTCTGTTTTTTCTTTTAGCTTTTTAGAAAGACCCTTATAAAATATTAACGATAACACCGTTGCGGTAGTCCACCCTACAGGCCAGGAACACCAGATACCCTCATAACCCCAAATCGGTGCGAATACAAAAGCAAGTATTACTCTTAAAATAAGGTCTGTAAAGGTAACAACCATAAAGAGCTTCATTGAGCCCGTGCCCTTTAAAACGCCATCGAAAACAAGCTTTAAGCCTATAAAGCAGAAGAAGGGTGAAACGGTTTTCAAGAAAGCCATACCTGAAACAACAGTTTCTTCATTTACGGACTTTTCCATAAAAAGTCTTAAAAGTTGCTCGTTAAAAGCGAGATATGTAACCGCAAAAATGCAACCTGCAATAATAGAAAAAACAGAGCCCCACTTCATTCCCTCTTTTATACGGTTGTATTTTTTTGCACCGTAGTTTTGAGCGGTAAAGCTTGAAACGCCGTTACCAATAGTGCAAAGGGCATTTATAGTAAACATATTAAGCTTAAATGCAGCGGCAAAGCCTGCAACAACGTATGAGCCGAAGCCGTTAATAAGCTTTTGAATAAACACGTTACCGACTGAAACAAAGCTTTGCTGTAAAACGCTTGGTATTGAAATACGGGCAATTCGTTTTAATAGCTCAAAAGAAAACATTTCTGTTTTTTCTGTTACAGGAAGTGTTTTAAGACGCTTTAATAAAGTAATCACGGATAGCACACCCGCAATTCCTTGAGCTATAAAGGTTGCCCAGGCAACACCGCCAACGCCCATATTGAAAAACACAACCAGTACATAGTCAAGCACTACGTTAAAAACAGAGGAAAATATAAGAAAATATAAAGACGTTTTCGAATCGCCTAAAGAATTGAAAATACCGTTTGCAATATTATAAATAAACAAAAACGTAAAACCGCCTACGTAAATCGCAAGGTATAATGCGGATTCGTTAAATATATTTTCCGGCGTATCAATAGCTCTCATAAGAGCCGGTGTTAAAGCGATACCGAGAGCAGTTAAAACGCCGCCTAACACAAGGCAGAAAATAAGTGAGGTTGAAGCCGCAGTTTTTACCCTTTTATAATCTTTAGCACCGAAAAGCTGAGAAATAACAACGCTACACCCTACATTACAGCCTATTGCAACTGCATTAAAAATATTTGTAATAGGATAAGATGCACCAACAGCCGCAAGAGCATCTTCACCTACAAAGCGACCTGCAATAAGGCTATCAGCCATACTATACATCTGCTGAAAAATAACGCTTATAAATAGCGGTATCGTAAATTTCAGCAAGACCCTATTAACTTTTCCTTTCGTTAAATCGTAAGTCATTAAAATACGTCCTTCAAGAATAACTTTTCTCAATTCAGATTATATATTATAAAACGATATCTATGATTTGTCAAAGGAAAGGTTAAGTTTTATGCAAGGATTTTTAGAGTCTGTAAATTCAGTTATTTGGGGCTTACCTATGCTCATTTTCTTTTTGTTTACTGCTTTAAGATTTACTTTTAAAAGCCGTTTTTTTCAAATCCGCGGATTTTCTGAAATGCTCAAATCCACATTAGGTACAATTTTAAAAAAGAATAATGAAGACGGGGTTTCTCAATTCGGTGCATTCTGTTCCGTTTTAGGTGCTTGCATCGGCACAGGTAACATTGTAGGCGTTGCCACGGCAATATATTCGGGCGGTCCCGGTACGGTTTTTTGGATGTGGGTAAGTGCAATACTTTCGATGATGACCGCCTATTCGGAAAACTACTTAGGCATAAAATATAAAAGAAAAGATAAATACGGTAATATAAGCGGTGGGGCTTTTTCATACATAGAAAACGGACTAAAAATGAAAGGTCTTGCTAAAATATACAGCTTTTTCTGTATCGGCTCGGTTATAGGAATGGGGAATCTTACTCAAAGCAATTCTATTTCGCAATCATTAAAAGCAGGCTTCAACGTGCCTGAAATTGTTACCGCTATAATTGTAACTCTGCTTGTCTTTATAATAATTAAAGGCGGAATAAAAAGAATTGCCGATTTCGGCACAATTGTAGTGCCGTTAATGACAACGTTTTACCTTATTATATCTTTATGGGTAATTTTTAAGCACAGAGAAGCGATTATCCCTTGCTTTATAAACATCTTTAAAGAGGCCTTTTCTTTTAAAGCGGTAAACGGCTACGGAATATATAAAGCCGTCCGTTTCGGTATTTCCAGAGGCGTTTTTTCAAACGAGGCAGGGCTTGGCTCATCCACAATTCTTCATTCGCAAGTAGAAAACGTAAGCGGAGAAAAGCAAGGTATGTGGGCAATGCTTGAGGTTTTCATAGATACCGTTTTCCTTTGCACGTTTACGGCTATAGCAATTCTTGTAAGCACTGATTACACAGCTCTTTTCGGGGCAGAGCTTTCCATAAAAGCTTATTCAACTATTGGTACAATAGGTGAAAAAGGTATTGCTCTTTTAACGACTGTTTTTGCATTCACTTCTCTTACAAGCTGTTCATTTTACGGTGAAAAGGGCGTAGAATATCTTTTCGGCAAAAAGCACGTTGGTTTATATAAGTTTCTTTACGGTGTATTCTCTTTTATCGGTTGTATAAATCCCCCGAAAATCATTTGGACATTCGCAGATATTTGCAACGGACTTATGGCAGTACCGAATTTATTTGCGATTAACGTATTAGGGAAAGAAATAGAATATAAATAAAATGGCAAATGGTAAGTGGCAAATGGCAAATGGTAAGTGGCAAATTTAGGGGCACTTCGTGCCGAATGTAAAGCTTCACAAAATGGCAAATGGGAAATGGCAAGGGGCAAATTAAGGGTCTGCGACGCAATTATATAAGCTTCGCAGGGAGCAGATATTTTACCAATAGAACAAATTTACAAAGGCGGTGTACCTCTCTTCGAAGAGGGCAAGGAACACGACCGCCGCCGGTGGCGGAAACAGGGAGTGTGAGTTGGCGTAGCGGTCAAAATTGTGCGAAGCGAATAGCGAGCAAACAATTTTGGGTACCGCA
>JAGBCU010000040.1 GCA_017937865.1 Clostridia bacterium
AGCTGTTGGTCCCCCTCCCTATTTGCTAAAGCAAACAGGGAGGTAAGGCTTCGCATCAATTTACTTTAACAATAAAAACAGGTCTGCGATAGCAAATTATATTGCCGTCGCAGACCCTTTTCTATTATCTATTCAATATTATCTTTTATCTCTTATCTTGCGAAGCCTCTGGCATCTGGGAACTGGTATCTGTCATCTTTATAATTGCTAACGCAGTTCCGAAATTTGCCACTTTCCATTTGCAATTTGCCATTTTGCAAAGCCTCTGGCTTCTGGAAACTGGCATCTGGCATCTTTATAATTGCCAACGCAGTTCCGAAATTTGCCACTTTTATCCCAGCAGCTCCGCAAGCCTTGCGAAATCTTCCATTGTAAGCTTTTCGGCTCTTATTGTTTTTTCGAGCCCTGCTTTACTGATAGCCTCGGCTACCTTATCCTTACCTATACCTAACCCTGCACTTATGGAGTTTTCGGCTGTTTTTCTTCTTTGCGAGAATGCTGCTTTTACGGTTTTAAAGAAAAACTCTTCATTTTCCACCTTAACGGGTGGCTCTTTTCTTATTGTAAGGCGTATAACCTCACTATTTACTTTAGGTGGCGGTAAAAAAGAATCACTTGGCACAAAGAAAAGCTCTTCGCTTTCGGCATAATAATTTACCGCTACGGTAACGGCACCGCCGTCACGGCTACCCACTTGGGCACAAAGGCGGTCAGCCGCCTCCTTTTGCACCATAACCGTTATTGCCTTCAAGGGTAAACGGCTTTCTAAAAGCATCATAATTATCGGTGAAGTAATATAATAAGGAAGATTTGCACACACTACAACGTCCATTCCCTTGCATTTTTCCTCAATAATCTGAGGTAAATTTGCTTTCATTACGTCTTCATTTATAATTTCAACGTTACTGAAATCTTCAAGAGTTTCCTTTAAGACGGGTAAAAGACGTCTGTCAAGCTCAAAGCTTAAAACCTTACCCGCTCTTTTAGCAAGCTCGGCAGTTAAAACACCTACACCGGGGCCTATTTCTATTGCACAGGTATTTTCGTCAAGACCTGCCGCTTCCGCCATAGCAGGACAAACCTGAGGGTCTACAAGGAAATTCTGACCCAACCCCTTATTAAAGGTAACACCGTGCTTACCCATTACTGATTTTATAACATTTATATCGGAAAGATTTTTCATTTTTACCCCCGAAAAGTATTGAAAATAAATATAGATTAAGATATATTTAATTATACAAGTTATAAAACGGTTGTCAATGAAAATCCTCATTTTGATAACCTGAAGGAGACTACCTATGAAAACTATCAAAGATGCAAAATTCATACGACAGGCTGCTGATTTCGGCGAAATCAGACCGGTTTTCAAGAAAGTTATATGGTTAGACAAGCCCGTTAGAAAAGCAACTCTTTTCTGCTCCGCTTTAGGCTATTATGAGGCATACCTTAACAACCAAAGAGTAGGAAAATTTATTTTTGCTCCCGGTTGGACTACCTACGGTAAAAGACTTCAGTATCAGGAATATAACGTAACAAATCTTCTTGAAGAATGCAACACACTTGATATTGCTCTTGGTAACGGTATGCGTTTTCACGGTAACCCCCACGAAAATTACGAAAGCATAACCTCAAGAGAGGATGCTCTTATTGCTGCACTCGTTATTGAATATGAGGACGGCACAGAGGATTTTATCCCCACTGACGAAACCTGGAAATGCAGTAAATCAAATATCGTTTATTCTCACGTTTATAACGGTGAAACCGTTGATTTTACTATGAATACGGACGAGGAATTTCCCGTTAAAGAGCTTCCTGATATCAATATGGATATCCTTATTGAAACCGAGGGTGAGGAAGTCAGAGAAATGACTCGCCTTAACGCAATAGAGCTTATTAAAACACCCAAGGGCGAAACAGTTATTGATTTCGGTCAGAATCTTACGGGCTACGTTGAATGGAACGTGCCTGCAAAAAAGGGTAAGGAATTCAAGCTTTATCACGCTGAAATTCTTGATAAGGACGGTAACTTCTACACCGAAAACTTAAGGGGTGCGAAAGCTCAGGTTTCGGTTATTTCCGACGGTGTTGAAAGAGCATATAAGCCTCATTTTTCATTCCAGGGCTTCCGCTATATTAAGCTTGAGGGCTTCGAAAATGAAGACATTAATTTAGAAAACTTCACCGCAGTTGTTGTTTTCTCAGATATGAAGAGAATCGGCTATTTTGCTTGCGGTAACGACCTTGTTCAACAGCTTTATGAAAATATCGTCTGGGGTCTCAGAGGCAACTTCCTCGACGTTCCTACAGACTGCCCTCAGAGAGATGAAAGGCTTGGTTGGACGGGTGATGCTCAGGTTTTTGCCCGCACCGCTTCTACTACATACAGAACAGATAAATTCTTCAGAAAATGGTTGCACGACCTTGCTGCCGACCAACGTGAAAACGGTGCTATTACAGACGTTTGTCCCGACCTTCAACGTTGGGAATCTTACGGCTCTTCTGCTTGGGCAGATGCTTCTGTTATCGTGCCTTATCAGGTTTATGCCGCATACGGTGATAAAACCATAATTGAAGAACAATTTGAGTCAATGAAAAAATGGATTGACTTTATGGAAAATAACGGTACCGAAAAAGGTCTTTTTGATGCTCACGAACACCATTTCGGTGACTGGCTCTCTCTTGATGCGGGTAACGAAGCAACAGGCGGTCTTACCGATAAAAATCTTATCGGCTCCGCTTACCTTGCTTACTCAAACGCTCTCTTTATAAAAATGGGTAAGGCTATCGGCAAGGATATGTCATACTACGAGGATCTTTATGAGCATTCAATAAAAGCCTACAGAAAGAAATTCCTGAATACAGGTAAAACCGAGCATGAAACCCAGACCTCAAACGTTCTTGCTCTCCACTTTAACCTTACCGATAACAGAGAGCGTGAGGCAGAAAAGCTTGTAAAAGATATTGAAGCCTGCGGTCACCTTAAAACAGGCTTCGTAGGTACACCCTATCTTCTTCATACTCTTACCGAAATCGGCAGGGCTGACCTTGCCTACAAGCTCCTTTTAAGAAAAGAGTTCCCCTCATGGCTTTTCCCTGTTACAAGAGGCTCAACAACTATGTGGGAACGTTGGGACGGTATGAAGGAGGACGGCTCCTTCGCAACACCCGAAATGAACTCCTTTAACCATTATGCCTACGGCTCTGTCGGTGACTGGCTTTATAAGACGGTTGCAGGTATTGATTACGATATCAACGAGCCCGGCTACAAGCATATAATCTTCAGACCTCTTCCCTGCAAGGCTCTCGGCTACGCTAAAGCAAGAATCATCACCGACAACGGCGATATTATTTCAGGCTGGGAATACACAGGCAAGGGCAACGAATGTAAATTTACCTTTACTATCCCCAACGGCTGCCACGCAACTCTTTACCTTGATAACGAAGAGTACGAATTCGAAAGCGGTACTTATGATACTGTTTTTGAATATGAAGGAATTTAAAAAAATGGCAAATTGCAAATGGGAAATGGCAAATGAAGTGCGAAATGCGGAATGCGAAGTGCGAAATGAAGTCACCGGATGCCAGGGGCGAGCAAGATAATAGATAAAAGATAATATTGAATAGATAATAGAAAAGGGTCTGCGATAGCAATTATATAATTGCCGTCGCAGACCCTTAATTATTCATTTTTCAATTTTCATTATTCATCATTCAGTAGCGAACGAAGTGAGCAATTATAATCGGCGAATCCCCAACACTCCACACTCCTCACTCCTCACTAAAGCGTGAGCGTAGCGAGCTTCACTTCACCGTTATCGTCGCATACTGGTCATACTCAAAATTCTTACTGTCTAACGATGTTAATTTACTTCCGTTTCCGTAAACGTTTTCAAAGGTTGCGGAAATTGTATTTGTTGTTTTTCCGTTAGAAGCAATTTTATTAGGCTGAGCTGAATTATACGTTATATTTTTATAAACAACGTCTGAAATATTGAAATTCTCTATATCACTGTTATAAATAAGGCAACCGATTGCTCTGCCGTGAGCCTTATATATTTCCATATTTTCAAAGGTAACGTTTGAAATACTTCCGCCTTGATTTTCAACAACGATAGCAATAGCGGGAATTCTGTCTAAATCCCAGGTTGCATCATGGAAAATAACGGTTGAATCTCTGAAGGTTACGTCTTGAATGTCCTTTTCAACCTCACCGCATATACCGAAGCATCTTGCTTTACCGTTCCATGCGGTACAATTTGAAAACGTAATATTTTTACTTATTGCTTCTTCTCTTCCGCCTGCGGCTTTAACGTCGAAAAGGTCGTCACCGCTTCGGCAGAATGAATTATCAATAGTTGCATTTCTCGTATTACATATTGCAAAAGCATCTGAATTCTGTCTGTAGCCGAAAATGTCAACATTTTTAATCGTTACGTTTTCGCAGTCGTAAGTAATAAAAGACCATTCGGGCGAATTTATAATTTTTATACCGTCAATCTCTATATTATTACTGTACGCGAATACTATGCCTCGTCTTTCGCGTCTGTCAAGCTGAGAAAGGTCAATAACACCGTTTCCGAGAAGCTTTACGTTATTGCAAACGTTAAAATTCAAAAACGGTATACGGGTAAGACCTAAGGGTAACTGACCCGCATTCATTTCGGCAGTATCTTGCTTGCTTGTATCCTGCATATCGTCAGCCTCGCTATTGATATCGTATTTATGCTCCGCAAGAAGATATGCACCGCGTTTAAGATAATAAACCTTATTATTGCTACCGTAGAAATTATAGCAAGGACTTTTATGAAGACCTTTTTCAACAACTACAACGTTATCTATTCCGTACTGTCTTTCTAATTCAATAATTTCAGCCTCTTCATCAACAAGCTCTTTTACAAAAAGAGTAAAGCCGTGCTCCTGGTCATTTTCATTGAATACAAAAGTATACGTACCAATGTCGGTAATACGCATATTAACCGTACTACCCTCAAAAATAGTTTCCATTTTTGCTGTTGATGGAAAAATATTTAAAGCATTAATGAAAAAATCCTTTGCATTGAGCTGAAACTCTACAAATTCATACTGAGTAGTATCTATATAAATTTCGCAGAATGAGTGAAGAGCACCTTTTTGAGTTTCGCCGACAAAAACTGTTGTACCGTATACGGGAATTGATTTTCCTTCAACGAAAACGTTAAAATACGGTGATTCAATTATTCCGCATATATCCTGATAACCTTGAGCGTTTACGTAAAGCTCGTCACCGTCATCATCTGCTCGGCTTAAAAACTCGCTTAGCTTTAAACCTGCTTCACCGGGAGATTTAACTGCTTCCGCAGGATATTCAAGATATTCAAAGTTTTTTGTTGACGGTGGACGACTTACATGGTTGGGACCGTCAAAAACGTTGAACGCGGAAAAAAACGCTAAAAATAAAGCCAAAATAGCTTTTAAAAATTCCATTTTAAAAAATCCTTTCGAAGAAATTTTTCTACTCAGTGTAAATACTCTCCACTATTCAATTTATCACAGTAATCCGTTAAAATCAAGATTGATTTTTCTTTTTTGACTATTCTCTTCCTATACAATAATATTATACCTTGTTTATTTTCTCAAAAAGTGATATATTTATTATGTATAATTATATTCTGAAAATAACGGGGTGAGGTATTGAAGGAAATACTCATTGTTTGCGGTATAATTATAGTTGCTTTTATTCTTGTTTTAGTTTTTAACGCAATAAAATCTAAAGTAAAAGCACCGAAATTATCACAAAGACCGCAGCATAAAACAGAAAAAGAGCAAGAGGAATACGCCTTGAAGCTCGCCGAAATGATTAAGTGTAAAACCGTTTCCGTTGACGGAAGCTTTGACGATACTGAATTTAAAAAGCTTCGCAAGGTTATGGAGGAGCTTTTCCCGTTAATACATAAAAATACTGAAAAAATGATTTTCAGCGACGACTGTTGGGTTTACAAGCTAAAGGGCAAGGACGAAAGCCGAAATATTATGATAATGAGCCATCATGACGTTGTTGAGGCTACGGGTGAATGGCTTCACCCCGGCTTTTGCGGTGAGATTTTTGACGGCAATTTATGGGGCAGGGGAACTATCGATACAAAAACTCCCCTTTTTGCTGAATTTTCCGCCCTTGAGGAATTGCTTGAAGAGGGCTTTATTCCTCAATGTAACGTTTATATTGCATCCTCTCATAACGAGGAAATCGGCGGTGACGGTATCCCCGAGGCTTTGAAATACTTTAAAGAAAACAATATCTCCTTTGAAACGGTGCTTGACGAGGGCGGTGCTATTATTTCGCCACCATTACCGATGATTAAAAGCAACTGTGCTATGATGGCTGTCCATGAAAAAGGCAGATACACCTTAAACTGCTACGCTAAAGACGGAGGCGGTCACAAGGGTCTTGCGGCAAACAAAAATACACCCGTTGCAAGAATGAGTGCCTTTATTACCGAGGTAAACACGAAAAATATTTTTATAACAAGGCTTCATCCTCAGGTTAAAGCAATGTTTACCCATCTTGCACCGTATACCCCCTTTGTTATGAGGCTTCTTTTTTCAAATCTTTGGTGCTTTGGCGGTCTTTTAAAAACGGTTATGCCGAAGATAAATGCTCAGGCAGGGTCTATGGTAGGTACAACCTGCACCTTTAACGATATCAGTATGAATAAAGAGGAAAAGCATTGCTATTCAAGGGCTTTTATCCGTTGCGTTGACGATAAGGATTTAGAAAAGGATTTATTGGAAATCAAAAAAAGCGCCGATAAATACGGAGTTGAATTAGTACCCGCTGAAAATAATGAATATTTTAAGCCTGCTGATTTAAATCACAAGGCTTTCGCTTATACGAAAAAGATTATTTCGCAGGTTTTCCCCGACGTTATACCTGCACCGTATATTTTACCTGCAGGCACGGATGCCCGTCATCTTTGCGAAATTTGTGACTGCGTTATCCGTTTTGCTCCTATTGAAATGAATGATGAGCAATTCGCAAGCGTTCATAGCGAAAACGAGCATATTTCTTTAGAGAGCATTGCAAATTCAGTTGTATTTTACAAGGAATACTTAAAAAATTATAAATAAAGAGTGATTATTTTGGGTGAGAGAATTAAAAAAGCTATAGGTATTGAGGGTAAATTTTCCGAAACCGTATTACCTATGATTCAATATTGCTTCGCTAATATTTTTATGGGTGGCGGTGGCTACATAATCAGTATGTATTTTACCGTTTTCCTTACAAACGTTGTGGGTATGGATATCAGCCACGCAACCTTTATCGTAATGATTGCTACGATTTGGGACGGTATAAACGACCCTCTTATGGGGCTTATTACCGACAGAACAAGGTCAAAATACGGCAGACACAGAAGATATCTTCTGTGGAGTATTCCACCCCTTGTTATATCATATACAATGCTTTGGAACTCCTTCGGCCTTGATGCTAAAGAGAACCCCACGATTTGCGTTGTTTATTATGCATTCGCATATATTCTTTATAAAACGGCTTATACAATGGTAGACGTGCCTCATACGGCAATGCTTCCTACCCTTGCCCCCGAATACAATAAGAGAACTCAATATACCTCGGTAAGCTATATTTTCAACTCTACCGGTATGATTCCCTCTTATATTATTCTTCTTGTATTCCTTTCTGTCTTCGGCTCGGGAAGTGAGCTTTCCGAGAACTCGAAAATGCCCTTCTTTGTTACGGGTATCGTGCTTTCAATCGTTTACGCCTGCTCAATCTTTGCAACCTTTAAAACCTGCAAGGAGCCAAGCTCACTTAACGAAAAGCTTCCCCCTCTTGACTTGAAATTTGCAATAAATGAATATGTTCAGGTATTCAGAAATAAATCCTTCAGAGATTATTTTTGTATGTCCTTCTTCTGGCAGATGGCAAGAAGCTTTTACTCAACAACTAACGTTTACTATATAACCTATCTTGCAAATCTTTATAGATATTATCCGATTTTCAACACCTTTGCAGGTATTTTTGAATCCCTTGCTTTCCCCCTCAACTATGCTCTCACAATGAAAAAAGGCAAAAGCAAGTGCGGTGCAATAGTTACGCCCTTTATGATAATCGGTTTAGGTATTGCCTTATTCGTAAAGCCCGTTGAGCCCGGCGGAAGCTACCTTTTCACCCTTGTTCTTATGATTTTAGGCGGTGCTGTGCTTTACCCATTTGGTATGAGTGGACTCGGCTTCGTCGGAAACAATGTTTTACCCGACCTTACCGACGTTGACGAGCTTATCACCGGAAGACGCCGTGAGGGTGTTATCGGTACTTTTAACACTATGATTAAACAGGTTACCGGCGGTGTTATGACCTTTGTAGTTGGCTTAATTCTTAAATATTTCGGTCTTGTTACGGGTAACGAGGGCGTTTATATTGAGCAAACCGATTCTGCTCTTTTAGGTATTCGCCTTTGCATTTCAGTTTTACCTATGCTTAGCGCATTAATTGCCTGGCTTATGCTCAGAAGATTTAAAATGACTAAGGATGACCATACTATGATAAGAGCCGCTATTGCCACAAAGCATAAATACGGCAACGTAATTCTCACCGATTACGAAAGAGAAAGATGTGAGCTTCTTTCGGGCTACAAGCTTGAAAACACCTGGCTTGGAAAGAATGACCCCGAGGGCGAGGCTCGTCCTCTTGAAACAAACGAAAACGGCGAATATATAATTCTTATTGAGAAAAAAGAAGAGCTTAAACAGCTCATTTCGGAGGCTGATTAAATGAAAAAGCTTGAAAAAATAGAAAACGTTGATATTACGGTAACAGAGCCACCAAAAAAAGATAAAAATATTCTCAAGGATATTTTGTTTTATCTTATTCAATGGACTTGGGGTCTTCCCGTAAATATTGTTGGCGGTATAGCTTACCTTATCTGCACTAAAATTTTAAAAAGACGTCACAGTAAATTCGGTTACGCTTATATTGTGTATTTGCCTTGGAATGCAGGCGGTCTTTCAATGGGTCTTTTTATCTTTATGAAGGACAGAGGCGAGGAGCCTAACCCCTGGAGCTACAACACCCGTATTCACGAATACGGCCACACCTGGCAATGCTTACTTTTAGGTCCGCTTTATTATATCGTTATTGCTATCCCCTCTGTTATCTGGTGCAATTTCTTCCAGAAATACAGAGAAAAGAATAACGTTTCATACTATAAGCTTTATTGCGAAGCCTGGGCAAACGCCTTCGGTCAGAAATTTACGGGTATGAAGATGGTGGAAACGGGGAAATAGGGTGCGTGAGCACCGCGATATAAATCCTGACGGATTTGCGATATATACTTCGTATGCGATATACCTATAGTGCGATATGTGCCTACGGCACGGGAAAAAGAGGGATAGACTATCGCTATTCTAAAATGTTTTTATTCCCATTTCTATATGAAAGCAGGTGAATTTTTTGGTTGATTTTGATACACGTGTACAATTCTTAAAGGGTATCGGTGAGGCGAGAGCTAAAACTCTTGCCAAGCAAAGCATATACTCTGTAGGTGACCTTTTGCGTAATTACCCGAGAGCCTACGAGGATTGGAATAATACGAAGTCATTAAGAGATTGCGAAATCAACGAAAACGTTTGCATCAAGGCTATTGTTGCCGAAATACCGAGGGTTGTTCAGCTTAACGGTGGAAGAATTCTTGTTAAAACGGTTATTGCCGACGGCAGTGACTATATCCCCGTAACCTTTTTCAACAACAAATACGTGAAAGACCAGCTTAAAGAGGACGAAGAATATCTTTTTTACGGCAAAATTACTTTAGATAAATACGGCAATAAAAATATGCTTTCGCCGAGATTTGAAAAATCTCTTGATAAGCAAAGAATACGCCCTATTTACAAGGCTACTGCCGCTTTACCATCAAAAACAATTGAAAAATTTACAGAAGCAGCCATTAACGGAATAAAGGGTCAGCTTCCCGAAATAATTCCCGATTATATAGTTAAAAAGTATCGTCTTATGGGCTTTTGGGAAAGCCTTAAGGCTGTGCATTTTCCCGAAAGCGAGGAGGAGCTTGCCCTCGCAAAAAGAAGACTGATTTTCGAAGAGCTTTTGCTTTTGCAAATGGGTCTTCTTACAGAAAAAAACTCAGGTTCTACCAGAACATCTTCACCTATTGAAAAGGATTTTACTGAAGAATTTTATAATTCATTACCCTTTGAGCCTACAAATGCTCAAAAAAGGGCAGTTTCCGAGGCAATAGACGATATGAAATCAAAAAAGCCTATGAACAGGCTTTTGCAGGGTGACGTTGGCTCAGGTAAAACTGCGGTTGCCGCCGCAATTATGTATAATGCGGTGAAAAACGGCTTTCAAGCGGCACTTATGGCACCAACAGAGGTATTAACCAATCAGCATTTTAAAACACTCTGTGCCTTTTTCGGTGAGGATATTAACATTCAGCTTCTTACGGGCTCCGTCACTGCTAAAAATAAGCGAATTATAAGAGAAATGCTCCAAAGCGGTGAATGTGATATTGTAGTAGGCACTCACGCAGTTATACAAAATGACGTTGAATTCAACAATTTAGGTCTTGTTATAACCGACGAGCAGCACCGTTTCGGTGTAGGGCAAAGAGCGGCTCTTTCGGGTAAGGGCAATAACCCTCATACACTTGTTATGTCCGCAACGCCTATCCCCCGCACTCTTGCTATGATGATTTACGGTGACCTTGATATCTCGGTACTTGATGAGCTACCCAAGGGCAGACAACCCGTTAAAACATATTGCGTACCCACAAGCTATCACGAAAGAATTTACAAATTTATAAGAAAAAATATTGCCGCAGGCAGACAAGCCTACATCGTTTGCCCTCTCGTTGAGGAAAGCGACAGCGACCTCGTACCTGCAACTGAATATTACGAATACCTTAAAGGCACTTATTTTGCAGATTGCACCTTAGGTCTTTTGCACGGTCAGATGAAGCCAAAAGCAAAAGACGAGGTTATGAAAAGGTTTTATTCAGGCGAAATTCAGCTTCTTATTTCAACAGTTGTTATTGAGGTTGGCGTTGACGTGCCAAATGCAACGGTTATGGCTATTGAAAATGCTGAGCGCTTCGGTCTTTCACAGCTTCATCAGTTAAGAGGACGAATCGGCAGAGGCACCGAGGAAAGCACTTGTATTCTCCTTTCAGATGCCCAAAACGATGAGGCTCAAGAAAGATTCGATATTATGTGCAAAACCTCTGACGGCTTTGAAATAGCACGAAAAGACCTTGAATTACGAGGTCCGGGTGACTTCTTCGGCTCCCGTCAGCACGGTTTACCTGATATGAGAATAGCAAACCTTATGACAGATACAAGAATTCTTTACGAGGCTCAAAAAACCGCAAAAGAATTGGTTGACGGCTCTTCACCCGCTACGAAAGAGGAGATTGAAAGACTTCAAATGGAAGTTCAAAGGCTTTTTACGAGAGTTTCGTTTAATTAAGTGGCAAATGGGAAATGTGGTGCGAAAGCACCGCGATATAAATCCTGACAGATTTGCGATATGTACCTTGTACGCGATATACCTTTGGTGCGATATGTGCCTTTGGCACGAGAAAAGCAAGGATTTATATCATATCGCATTGAGCATAGCGAAATATATCGCATTTTGTATAACAAAATATATCGCACAAGCCCCGCTTGTATATCGCCAATATTAAGATACCAATCGCCAGAGGCTTCGCTCCAATTTAATTTTATATAAAACCAACAGGTCTGCGACGGCAATTATAAATGCTATCGCAGACCTGTTTTATTGTTTACACTAACTCTTTATTTTTCTTTTAAAGAATTATAATTATTTCTTAGCCTTTGCTGCAGCTTTTTCTGCTTTTATTTTTTCATCATAAGCTTTTTCTTCAGCTAATTTACGAGCTCTCTCAGCTTCTTTTTCAGCTAATTCTTTTTCATAACGAGCCTTTGCCTCTTCATAATGGCTTGAAATCTCGTCTAAATGCTTATAATTCTCTTTCTGTTTGAGAAGCTTATCTGCATCAAGGTAAGGCTTTGCAGCACGGTTAAAGAAAGCGTGTTTATCCATCTCAGCTTTAGAGTTTCTACGTGCTTCGTTTCTTTCTGCTTCGACCTTTTTGATTTCCTCAGAAATCTGTTTTACCTTTGCAGAATCTTTCTGCTTTTTAGCAAGGCGCTTTTCATCATAAAGAGGTTTAAGCTTATCGTCGCACTCGTCTTCAATATCAAAGAATTTTTCAAGAACTGAGAAATCGGGCTGTGAGAAATCCTCTTCAGCTGTAAAGTATTTCTTCACAGCCTTGAAAGCAGATTTTCTTGATTTTGCAATTTCAATAGCATTCTTTCTGATTTCTTTTTCTTCTTTTGTTGTTGCGGGTAATGCTTTAGCTTCTCTTATAGCCTCTGCAATTTCACTTTTTTCTGCATTACGAATGCCGTTAAGACCTTTAGCGTAAATTTTTTCGCTTTCTTCAACCTTTTTCTGCATAATAACGGTTGAAAATACGTCAAGCTCTTCACAAACGAATTTTGCGATTTCAATTTCGTCGTTAAACTCTTTATCAGCCTCGTAAGCCTTTTTAGCCGCTTTTCTTTCAGCTTTATCTTTAATGGACTTGTAAGTAGACTTATCTAATACTTTAGGCTGTGCAACTGCCATTTCTCTTGAATTGCGGATAATATCAACTGCTTCAACAAGCTGACCGTCATCAAGAACACCGTTGCCGTAGTCTTCAAACATAGCTCTTATTTTAAGAACTCTGATAACAGATTTATGTTTTATTTCGTTAAAGTCATACCAAATATACGGAATTACGTTTAATAATGCACCAAAAGCAGCAACTAAAATAAGCACTTTTATAAGGCTTAAAAGAACATCAGGGTCATAAAGTGCTGAAAGAGCATTATTGTAGTTATCCTGACCGTTAGCTAACTGTTCAGAAAGAATCTGCCCTACTGTTTTACCGTCACCTAAAACTCTATTAAGAATTTCAGGTCTTGCTGTAACGATAGCCGCATTTTCTTTTGTGAGTCCGTTTTTTTCATAAATAACGGGAAGAACAGATGATGTAATAAGAGTAATAACCGTACCTATAGTTGCAACTGCAGAGAACATTCCGTCAATTCTCTCTCCTGTTTTATACTGCTGATAATCACGGATATCAGCCTGAATTGAGGGGTTAAGGATATGAGCAAATGAACCCATCAAAGCATTTAAGTAAAGACAGCCCATAATTAGCCAGATTGTGAGATTATGAATTTCTGATACAAACGGAAGCATTGAAAGAATAAATGCTACATTAAAAAGATTTGTAACGATAAGAACTGCTTTTTTACCCCATTTTCTGATACAGAAAGGTGCGGCAAGCATACCCCAGAGAGAAGCGTTACCGTAAACAGTTACAACGATACTGTAAGCGTTACCCGAACAAGCCCCGCCATAGTTGTAAAGCCAGAACATTACGTTACTGTATGAGGATTCGAGGAAGCCAATCCAACCTGCAAGAGAAATTATCCAGAAATATTTATTTTTTGCAACTGCTTTTAATGCGTCAATAAATTTAATCTGAACAACATGAGTTCTCGCCTGAACAATTTTTTCTTCCGTGTATTTATAAACAACAATACAAAGAAGAAGACCAAGTACGGTAAGAATAGGATAAATGAATCTGTAAACACGGATATCGGTAGTGTTTGTATGGAATAAGTTAGCTGCAATAAGAGGCGTAAAAAGGTTTACAACAGTAGGTGCAAATGAATAAACAACGCTCTTTACTGAAGCAACGTCTGCTCTTTCCTGTGAGTTTGAAGAAAGAACATGAATAAGATTCTCGTATGCATCGTAGAAGAAGTAATAGAAGAAATGCAACAGTAGGTTGAGAATCATAATAATTGCACATTTTGCAATATATGCTCTTGTTTCACCGAAAAGCATCCCCTCGCCTAACCAGTCGCCAAGCTTATTGTATGGGAACCATACCATCAAATTTGCTATAATAGCAGCCGGAAGAGCCATTGTGAAAATATAGGGTCTGTACTTACCTGCTTTGTTTCGGGTATTATCAATAATATTTGCTCTTATACCTGTAAGAGGGATATTGGCAACAACTGCAAGAACATACATTATGTACATATCCGTAGGGTCAATACCCAGTGTACTTGAAAGTAATGTATTGTTAGCAGCCAATAAACAAGCGGTACCCATTGTAATAATCATATAAGCACCGATACCGCCACCTGAGTAAGCGGCTATTTCGCGGAAGGTCATCTGACGACCTGCCATTGGTGTTTTCCAATAGGTTTTAACCTTGGAAACGCCGTCTGTAACTTTTTGTTTTAAGTCCATTTTAAGCACTCCTTTTTAGCGTTGGTACTATTTTACCATAAAAGTCTAATAGTTGCAATATATAAAATTGCAAATAGAACTGTTTCACGTGAAACAATGTATGCTGCTTTTTTGAAACTGTAAGGAACACCCTCAGGGTGTTCCGGTAAACAAACCCACCCATACAACAATTTGTGGCGGTAAACAACTTGCTCCCAACCGGAACGGGCAGAGCCACGTTCCTTACAGTGTACTAACTTACTTTATTTGAAAAGGTAAGCTTGTGTCAATGAAACCTACGGTTTCACGACGTTCGAGGTCTCACGTCGGGTACCACCCACCAACGCCTGACGGCGTCGGTCAACCGGTTACAATATAGTCGTCTTGCTCGTTATTCACTTCGCAATACTCCTTATTGTGCCCAGAGCTTATTGTTCGCTTCATCTGCCACTGGCAGCGCTCACAAACGCTCACCCCTCCTTTTTGCAAGCAAAAAAGAGGGATAAGTAGTCTTCTATCCGTCTAAACCTAATAGGTAAGAGAACTACCCACCACCGTTCCGAATTAATAAACAAATAACAGACAGTATATCGCACGGAATATACTGTCTGTTAGCTATTAATATATCAAAGAACGGTCCCCCTCCCTATGCTTCGCACAGGGAGGCAAGGCTATCGCTAATATTTAATTTTTTTTACTCCTTGCGAAGCTTTACAATCGGCACGAAGTGCCCCTTAATTTGCCACTTGCCATTTCCCATTTGCCATTTTGCAAAGCTCCGGCAACTACACTGTTTCACGTGAAACACCATTTCGTTAACAATTTATTCATAATTATATAACATTAATATAATATCACGTTGCTATAATCCGCTTGTACTTGGAAAAGGAGCCGCACCCGAGTACAAGTACTTAGTTTCTATCTTTTTAGAAACTAACCCTCCTCAAGAGATACATTGTGTTATACTGTGTATCGGGAAAGCACCGACTGTCCCCTCAGTCGGTGCTTTCTTTTGCTTTTGTATAAAATATTTTGTCTTTATTACTCTTTTTCGCTATGCTTTGATGTGAAAACGTCTGCAACCTCGCTGATTGATATATATGCTCCGGGGTCAATTTCGTGCACAATATCCTTATGCTTTGAAACCTGAAATCCGTTTACTATAAAATAAATCAAGGGTCTGCGACGCAATAACAAGCTTCGCAGACCTACCATTCTGTCGGTAATTCTAGTTATAGCGACAGCCTATCCCTCTTTTTTCGTGAAACGAAAAAGGAGGGGGGACCGACGCCGTCAGGCGTTGGTGGGTGGTACCCGACGTGAGCCCTCGAACGTCGTGAAACCGTAGGTTTCATTGACACAAGCTTACCTTTTCAAATAAAGTAAGTTAGTACACTGTAAGGAACGCGGCTCTGCCCGTTCCGCTATGGGTGGGATTCGTTTACCGTTATAATTTGTTGTGTGGGCGGGTTTGTTTTCGCGGAACACCCAGAGGGATGTTCCTTACGGTTCTACGTATATAACATTAGTATTAATAAAACTAAACCTAAGACGTTAGTGAACTACCCTCCACCACGACTACGCTTTGCTCCGTCGCGGTCCCCCTCCCTATCCGCTAAAGCGGACAAGGAGGCAAAGCTTC
>JAGBCU010000001.1 GCA_017937865.1 Clostridia bacterium
GCTGTACATACAAGAGGATGAAGCTTGATAGCTCTACCTTCAACAAGTACGGGCTCGAAAGCCTGGATACCAAGTCTGTGAAGTGTAGGAGCACGGTTAAGCATTACGGGGTGGTCTTTGATAACAACCTCAAGAGCATCCCAAACCTCTGTGCTTGCTCTTTCCACCATTTTTCTTGCGAATTTAATGTTGTTTGCCTTGCCAAGCTCACAAAGTCTTTTCATAACGAAAGGCTTGAAAAGCTCAAGTGCCATTTCTTTAGGAAGACCGCACTGATAAAGCTTAAGCTCGGGACCAACAACGATAACTGAACGACCTGAGTAGTCAACACGTTTACCGAGAAGGTTCTGACGGAAACGACCCTGCTTACCCTTAAGCATATCTGAAAGAGATTTAAGAGCACGGTTGTTAGGACCTGTAACGGGTCTGCCACGTCTGCCGTTATCGATAAGTGCGTCAACTGCTTCCTGAAGCATTCTCTTTTCATTGTTAACAATGATTCCGGGAGCGCCTAATTCAAGAAGCTTCTGAAGACGGTTGTTTCTGTTAATAACTCTTCTGTAAAGATCGTTGAGGTCTGAGGTTGCAAATCTGCCACCGTCAAGCTGAACCATAGGACGAATATCCGGAGGGATAACGGGAATAACGTCAAGAATCATCCATTCAGGACGATTACCTGATGCCTTGAATGCTTCAGCAACCTCAAGTCTTTTAAGGATTCTGATTTTTTTCTGACCTACAGCTGTTTCAAGCTCTTCGTGAAGCTCTTCACAAAGCTTATCAACATCTATTTCTGAAAGAAGCTCTTTAATAGCTTCTGCACCCATAGATGCTTTGAAAGAGTCGCGGTCATATCTCTCTACCATTTCCTCATAGTCTTTTTCGCTGAGGATTTGTTTTTTCTCAAGAGGTGTGTCACCGGGATCTACAACGATGTACTTTGCAAAATAAAGTACTTTTTCAAGGTCACGGTGTGAAATATCAAGCATAAGGCCCATTCTTGAGGGTGTTCCTTTAAAGTACCAGATATGTGATACAGGAGCAGCAAGCTCAATGTGACCCATACGCTCACGTCTTACTTTAGCTTTGGTGATTTCAACACCGCAGCGTTCGCAGACTTTGCCTTTAAAACGAATTTTCTTATATTTTCCGCAATGACATTCCCAGTCCTTAGTCGGTCCGAAAATTTTCTCGCAGAAAAGACCTTCTTTCTCGGGTTTAAGAGTACGGTAGTTAATAGTTTCGGGTTTTTTAACCTCACCATATGACCATTCTCTAACAAGATCCGGAGAAGCGAGTCCTATTTTAATCGATTCAAAATCAATGTTGTTTTCTTCAACAGGTACGTTTAATGAATCGTATGCCATTTATGATACCCTTCTTCCTATAAAAGTTATCTCGTCAATCAAAAGTCTTCCTCATCTATGAATGAAGAGTCAAAAGCATCTTCTGAATCTTCAAGGTCTGAGAAGAAAACGTCATCTTTTGTTTCTTCATCGGTTACTGACCAACCGTCTGCATTTTCTGTATCATTAACGTCAGAGAAAGCATCTTCAAACTCTGAGTTATCAACAACAGGAAGAACAACCTCATCATCAAAGTTCTGTCTGAGGTCGATTTCGTTGTTATCTTTATCAAGAACACGAATATCAAGACCGAGAGACTGAAGCTCTTTAATAAGAACCTTAAATGATTCGGGAACACCGGGCTTGGGAATGTTGTAGCCCTTAACGATTGACTCGTAAGTCTTAACACGACCAACAACGTCGTCAGACTTAACAGTAAGAATTTCCTGAAGAGTGTATGCTGCACCGTAAGCTTCAAGTGCCCAAACTTCCATCTCACCGAAACGCTGACCGCCGAACTGAGCTTTACCACCGAGGGGCTGCTGAGTAACGAGAGAGTAAGGACCTGTAGAACGTGCGTGAATCTTATCATCAACAAGATGATGGAGCTTGAGGTAATACATTATACCAACTGTAACAGGGTTATCGAATTTTCTACCTGTACGGCCGTCGGTAAGCCATGTTTTACCGTCTGTAGAAAGGTTTGCTTCGCTGAGCATTTCGCGGATATCATCTTCATGAGCACCGTCAAATACAGGTGTCATAACCTTATAACCGAGAGCTCTTGCTGCATAACCCAAATGAACTTCAAGAACCTGACCGATGTTCATACGAGAGGGAACGCCCAAGGGGTTAAGAACGATGTCAAGAGGAGTACCGTCGGGAAGGAAGGGCATATCCTCCTGAGGAAGAATTCTTGAAACAACACCCTTGTTACCGTGACGACCGGCCATCTTGTCACCAACGCTGATTTTACGCTTCTGAGCGATGTAACAACGAACAACCTTATTAACACCGGGGTTAAGCTCGTCGCTGTTCTGTCTTGTAAATACTTCAACCTGAACAACAACACCGTATTCACCGTGAGGAACTCTGAGAGAAGAATCTCTTACTTCTCTTGCTTTTTCACCGAAGATAGCACGAAGAAGTCTTTCTTCGGGAGTGCATTCTGTTTCACCCTTTGGTGTAACCTTACCAACAAGGATATCGCCTGAATGAACTTCTGCACCGATTCTGATAATACCGTTTTCATCGAGGTTAGCAAGAGCATCTTCACCAACGTTGGGGATATCTCTTGTAATCTCTTCCGGTCCGAGCTTAGTATCTCTTGCTTCTACTTCATGCTCCTCAATGTGAATTGAAGTATAAACGTCATCACGAACCATTTTTTCGTTAAGAAGAACAGCGTCTTCGTAGTTATAGCCTTCCCATGTCATAAAGCCGACAAGAGCATTTTTACCGAGTGAAATTTCACCCTGTGAGGTTGCGGGACCGTCAGCGATAACGCTACCCTCTTTTACTCTTTCACCGATTTCAACAACGGGACGCTGGTTAATACATGTGCCCTGGTTAGAACGCATGAATTTAATAAGCTCATAAACGTCTGTTTCACCGTTGTCAGCAAGAATTTCTACCTTCTTTGCACTAACCTTGCTAACGATACCACCGCGTTTTGCAAGAACAACAACGCCACTGTCAACAGCAGCCTTGTATTCCATACCTGTACCAACGATGGGAGATTCCGTTTTAAGAAGCGGAACTGCCTGACGCTGCATGTTAGAGCCCATAAGAGCACGGTTAGCGTCGTCGTTTTCAAGGAAGGGAATCATTGCGGTAGCAACTGATACAACCATCTTAGGTGAAACGTCCATATAGTCTGCATACTGGGGAGCAACCTCACGGAATTCATCACGGTAACGAACTGTTACACGGTCATTCATAAAGAAGCTGTTCTCGTCGAGAGGCTCGTTAGCCTGAGCAACACAATAGTTGTCCTCAACGTCTGCAGTCATATATTCAACTTCGTCAAGCACCTTACCTGTTTTCTTATCGATTTTACGGAAGGGAGCTTCAATAAAACCGTATTTGTTAATTCTTGCAAATGTAGCAAGATAAGAGATAAGACCGATGTTAGGACCTTCAGGAGTTTCGATAGGACACATTCTTCCGTAGTGGCTATAGTGAACGTCTCGAACCTCGAAGCCTGCTCTGTCTCGTGAAAGACCGCCGGGACCGAGAGCAGAAAGACGTCTCTTGTGAGTAAGCTCAGCAAGGGGGTTAGTCTGATCCATAAACTGTGAAAGCGGTGAAGAACCGAAGAATTCCTTAATTGCCGCCATAACAGGTCTTATATTGATGAGTGCTGCGGGAGTAGCCTTGTCAGGCTCCTGAGCTGAAAGAGTCATTCTTTCACGTACAACTCTTTCCATTCTTGTAAAGCCTATTCTGAACTGATTCTGAAGAAGCTCACCAACTGAACGGATACGACGGTTACCCAAATGGTCAATATCGTCGATGTTGCCGAGCTCGTTACCAAGACAGTTAAGATAGTTAATTGATGCAAAAATATCGTCAATGATGATGTGCTTGGGAATAAGCTCATCACAACGGAGTTTCATCTGCTCAAGAAGAGCTTCTTTATCATCACCGCATTCGTCGATGATATCTCTGAGAACTGTAAAACGAACTAATTCGTTAATAGCAATTTCTTCAAGCTCATCTCTTGAAACGCAATCAATGAAATCAAGAGGATCAACCATGTTGTTGGAAATAACCTTAACGCGTTTTCCTTCAACGTCGAGAATAACCTCTTTAACACCTGATTTGTTAATAGCTACTGCCATTTCAGATGTAATCTTGTCACCTGCAGAAGCAAGGAGCTCGCCTGTAAAGGGGCTGAATACGTCTTCAGCTGCGATACCGCCTTCAATTCTGTCTGTGAGAGCAAGCTTCTTATTATATTTGTATCTACCTACACGTGAAATATCATATCTGTGAGGATCAAAGAAAAGATTATTAACGTGTGTTTCAGCAGATTCAAGTGTGGGGGGCTCACCGGGACGAAGCTTTCTGTAAACCTCAAGTAAAGCTTCTTCGGTATTCTTTGTAGTATCCTTTTCAAGAGTTGCTTCGATTCTATCATCATCGCCGAAGAATTCACGGATATCATTGTTTGAAGAAAGACCGAGAGCACGGATAAACGTAGTGATAGGAAGCTTTCTGTTCTTATCAATTCTTACGTTGAAAATATCGTTCTGGTCAGTTTCATACTCGAGCCATGCACCTCTGTTAGGAATAACAGTAGATGTGAAAAGCTTTTTACCGTTCTTATCATAGGTGAAACCGTAGTATACACCGGGAGAACGAACAAGCTGAGAAATGATAACACGCTCTGCACCGTTGATAACAAAGGTACCGCTGTCAGTCATAATGGGGAAATCACCCATGAAGACTTCATTCTCTTTAATTTCGCCGGTTTCCTTATTATAAAGGCGTACCAACACGCGAAGGGGTGCAGAGTAAGTTGCATCTCTTTCCTTGCACTCAGCAACGCTGTACTTCGGCTTCTCGTCCATACGGTAATCGATAAAGGTAAGGACAAGATTACCCGTGTAATCCGTGATTTCATCAATATCACGGAAAACCTCTCTAAGCCCTACGTCAAGGAACCACTTATAAGAGTTCTTCTGCACCTCAATAAGGTTGGGCATCTGCATAACCTCATTGATTCCTGCAAAACTCATTCTCGTGTTCTTACCGAGCTTTACGGGTTTTACATTCGCCATAAAAGACATCACTCCGTTCTGTATTTAAATTCTCTTTTCACCGTTGTTTCAGGCTGAAAAAAGAAATAATTAACTGTCAAATTATGAAATATTTTGTCGTAGTAAAAGCAACGTCAAAACGCACTAATTCATAATATTCCACTTTATAGGAGTTTACATTATAACTCAACACTTTTCAAATGTCAAGAAGAAATTTGGAAAATTTTAAAATAAAAAACAAGTCTGCGAAGCAATAATGCAATCGTAGACCTGTTTATATTAATATATTTCGCGAAGCGACTGGTGACTGGCGACTGGCAACTAAAATTGCCGTCGCAGACTACTTTCTATTATCTATTCAATATTATCTTTTAGCTTGCGAAGCTTTCTGGTATCCGGGAGCTGGCATCTGGTATCTTACATTCGGCACGAAGTGCCCCTTCACTCCTCACTACTCACTCCTAATTCCTCACTAATGTGTGGACTAAGCGAACGCTTTACTTTCCTTGATACTATTATATATGCAGGTATCAGGAAAATATCTGCCGCTATCCAGGCAACCGGATTTGCAACACAAGCCGCCGCATAACCGATGGTATTAACAAAACCGAAGCCCATAACGCCCCTTGCTATAAGTTCAAATACCCCTGCTGTCATAGCGGTCAAGCTATAGCCTAACCCTTGAAGAGCGTTTCTCAAAACAAACAGCAATGAAAGTATAAGATAGAAATAGCTACCAGCATTTATATATTGCTGAGCAAGAGCAATTATCTCTGTTTCAGAGCCATCAATAAAAAGGAGTGACATATACGGACCAAGTAACTGTGCAACAAAAAAGCCGATAACAGCATAACCGAAAGCAAGGGCAACACCTCTGTGCACACCCTTTTCAATTCTGTCGAATTTCTTCGCACCCAAATTCTGTCCGCAGTAGGTTGCCATAGTTATACCTATAGTTTCCGCAGGAAGAACAATCATAAGCTGAGTTTTACCGCCTATTGTAACGGCAGCGATGCAGTCTGCACCCAATCCGTTAACGCAGGATTGAAGCATAACTGAGCCTATTGCAGTAATCGAAAACTGAAGAGCCATAGGAAGACCGTTTTTCAAAAGATTTTTTATAAATTTAAAATCAAGTGCCCTTGTTTCTTTTGTAAGATGTAATATAGGAAAGCTTCTTTTTACGTATATAAAGCAAAGCACACCTGAAACGAATTGAGAAACAATCGTTGCAACAGCCGCACCTCTTACGCCCATTTGGAAAACAATGATAAGCAAAAGGTCAAGACCTATATTCAGAAATGATGAAAAAAGTAAAAAGTAAAGCGGTGTTTTACTGTCACCTAAGGCTCTTACTATACTTGCGAGAAGATTATAGAGTACCGTTGCACCTATACCGGCAAATATTACAACTATATAGTTGTAAGCCTCTCCCTGAATTTCAACAGGTGTATTGAGGATATTCAGAAGCGGTTTTGCTAATAAAACCGCACCACAAGTGAATATCGCAGCAACAACTATTGATGCATAAATTATGTTAGCAACGTATTTTTTCAGATTGGTTATATCCTGAGCACCGAATCTTTGAGCAACAGGTATTGCAAAGCCTGCACAAAGGCCGGTAACGGTACCAATCACCATAAAGCTAAGCGGGCCTACAGAGCCAACGGCGGAAAGAGCGTGCTTTCCCACAAACTGCCCTACTATAATAGTATCTGCCATATTATAAAATTGTTGAAACAGATTACCTACCATTAACGGTAAACAAAATCTTATAATATTTTTCAACGGGCTACCCGTTGTCATATCCTTTGTCATTTTCTTTCTCCAGATAAGCTACTTCTTTTAAAAATGTTTTTAACCGTTTATAATGTCATACGCCATATCGGGGTCATCGCTCATAATGCAGTCAGCACCTAATTCGTTGAGCTCTTTAACGTCCTCGGGATCGTTAACTGTCCAATACTGAACGGCAATATCGTTTTTATGAGCGTAGTTAATAATTCTTTCAGAAGCAAGTGCGAAAACATAATATCCCTTTGCAGGAATCTGCAACGCCTTGTATTTAAAGGTACCCTCGTCAAGCTTTAAGTTTAGTGTTGTTGCAAAGTAAAATACTATAGCTTCCGTAATACTTGCAGAACGCATCATATCAGTATATTTTTCATCCATATATTTTGTAACGTTATTATTAAAAGTACCTACCACAACGTTATCGAGAAGCTCTTTTTCTTTAAGTATCCTGTAAAGCTCGTCGGCAGCCTTTTCACCTAACTCCCCTGAATCCTTAATTTCAATAATATAATCGAAACCACCGTTACTCTCAAGGTAATCAAGAACATCCTCAAGAAGAACTGCTCTGAGATTATCGGGAATTTCATCCTGCTCAAGATTTCTGTAAGGGTATTCCCCTTTTTGATTACAGAAATCAGCACCGAAATTCAATTCTCTTAACTCTTCATAAGTTTTCTCTGAAGGGATAACACCCTCTTTGCCGAAAACTGTTTCAGAATCTGTTGTTCTGTCAAGAGTATTATCGTGTAAAAGTATAAGCTTACCGTCTTTTGTTATATGAAGGTCAAACTCGAAAATATCAACGTCAAAATTTTCGCTTTCAATACAAGTTTCAAAAGCAAGCATTGTATTTTCGGGAGCAATATCCTTACCTGAACGGTGAGCAGATACAAGAGCCTTATCAGTTGTTATGTATGGGTTTGTAACCATAGTATAATCAGCTTTTTTACCGGGGATGAATTTACAAATAACTCCCGTTACGCCTATAACGGCAATAAGCAATGCAAGGATACCGGCAATAACCTTAAGAATTGTTTTAAACACTTTCATTAACGCTTAGCTCCTTTAATAATTAATAAACAATAATAAAATCTAGCACACTGAAACTGATTTGTCAACAAACTCAAAGAAATAAAAAAACACGTACAGTTGAAATATATTATTTATTTATGGTATAGTATACTTGTTAACGAGGTGGTATTTTTATGAAGAAAAAAACTTCTGTGAAAACGCGTACAATCAGAAAAATTTTTAATGCGGCAATGCCGGCATCAACGCTTTTATGCTCTCCCCCTAAATTAGAAAGCATAAAGAAGGCTCTTTTTATTCAGCCACACCCTGACGATAATCAGATAGGTGCAGGCGGAACAATAGCTCGAATGATTGATATGGGTATCGAAGTATACGAATTAACTGTTCTTGACGATAGATTTACCGACCTTTCATATAACGGCACCGGTCTTACCGTAAGACAGCAAGAGGCTTTGAATGCTCAAAAAATATTAGGTATGAAAAACGCAGGCTTTTTAGGCTTTGGTGACAGAACAACTGCAACTGACAGAGAGATTTCAGAAAAGCTTGTTGAAGTGATAAGAAAAGTCAAGCCTGACGCCGTTTTTACAGTTGACCCATCTCTATTAACAGAATGTCACGAAGACCACTTAAAAGTGGGTAACGCCGTAAAATATGCAGTCCTTGATGCAGGCTTTAACTTTTATCCCGAATACGTTGACGGTAAGCCTCGCACCGACACCCACAACGTAAAAACCTTAGGCTTTTATTATACGGACAAGCCTAACGTAATTATCGATATAGGCGATTACGAGGATATAAAATTCCGGTCTATATATGCTCACGAATCACAAAAAAACGTAGGTATAAACGCCGCATTAAGACTTCAGTCACAGTATTTTGCCCAAGGCACAGATTACAAAGCCGCCGAAGCCTTAAGGCTTCAAAACGGCCTACATAACCATTGCTTTAATTTGCCTGTTGAATAAATGGTTTGCGACGGCGATTATAAAGATGCCAGATGCCAGCTTCCAGATACCAGAGGCTTCGCGGGGAACCTATAAACTTACTAATTCAAAAAAGATGCAAAGGCGGTGTACCTCTCTTCGAAGAGAGGGGGACCGCCTTTCGCTTTGTTGTTTTTAGAATAAATATATTTCGTGACAATGATTTTTTGTTAGAATTAAGTTTTTCGGGCGGTGGAGAGTTCTCGACGTGAGCCCTCGAACGTCGTTGAATCGTTAGATTCAACTGTAATATACTCACCGCCAACAATTACCTATATTCAGGAGCAATTTCCACACCGTTTTCCAAAGAATCACACACATTGTTTATTATATATTTAACATTTTCAAAATCTTTGTTAACCTCTGTGTTTTCAAATCTTAAGACATAAAAACCAAGGCTTTCAAGATATTCTGTTCGTTTATTATCATATTCTTTATTTTCTTCGTAAAAATGCTGATATCCGTCAATTTCTATTATCAATTTTAATTTAGGGCAAAAGAAATCTACAATATAGTTTCCTATTACTCTTTGTCTGTGAAATTTTGGAACATGACCTCTTAAAATCTGATACCAGACCTTCTTTTCTTCATCGGTCATATTCTTTCGCATTTCAACTGCATACTCTTTTAATTCGGGATTTATAGGTAAAGCTTTTCGTTATTACATTCTTGCTCTTTTGCTTTTATTGTATCATTTAGTTTACTGCATTTGAAGCTAACGCTTCAACTACGCTCCTTTGTCGCGTAGAGAACTTTCCACCGCCCGTTAAACTTTGTTGTAAAAGCTATTTATAGGCACGCTTAAAACTTAATATAAAAGAATAAGTAAAAATCAAGGCGGTCCCCCTTCCTTCGAAGGAAGGTACACCGCCTTTTAAAATTTGTTCTGTTAGTAAGTTAATTGCTCCCTGCGAAGCTACTGGAGTCTGGCGACTGGTGACTACAATTGCCGTCGCAGACCCTATTTTATTGATTATTCTTTTTAATATTTTCAATCATCAACCAAATACTGCAAGTAAGAAGCCTGCCGCAACTGCGGAGCCGATAACACCTGCAACGTTGGGACCCATAGCGTGCATAAGAAGGAAGTTTGTAGGATTATATTTTCTACCTTCGTTCTGAGCAACACGGGCTGCCATAGGAACGGCTGAAACACCTGCCGCACCGATAAGGGGGTTAATCTTGCCACGAGTAACAACATAAAGAAGTTTACCGAAGAGCACACCGCCTGCAGTTGAACATGCAAATGCAACAAGACCCAGACCGATGATAAGAAGAGTTTTACCCTGGATAAAGTCCTGACCGTTAGCGGTAGCACCTACGGTAACACCTAACATAATTGTTATGATGTTCATAAGTGCGTTCTGAGCTGTTTCGGAAAGTCTTTCGGTAACACCGCATTCACGGAAAAGGTTACCGAGCATAAGCATACCTAAAAGGGGAGCAACAGAAGGAAGAAGGAATGCACAGAAAAGAAGAACTGCAACAGGGAAAATGATTTTCTCTGCTTTAGAAACTTTTCTTAACTGCTTCATTTCAACCTTACGTTCTTTTTCTGTTGTAAGAGCTTTCATAATTTTTGGCTGAATAATGGGGATAAGAGCCATATACGAGTAAGCCGCCAGAGCTATGGGAGCTAACAGGTGGGATGCGAGCTTCGATGCAAGGAAAATAGCAGTGGGGCCGTCAGCACCGCCAATAATAGCAATAGAAGCTGCTTCATTGGGAGCAAAACCGCATATGATAGCAAGAAGGAATGCGCAGTAAACACCAAGCTGAGCAGCCGCACCTAAAAGAAGGCTTACGGGGTTTGAAAGGAGAGGACCAAAGTCAGTCATAGCACCAACACCCATGAAGATAAGGCAGGGGAAGATACTTGATTTAACACCGACGTAAAGAATCCTCAGAACACCGGAATCGTACCAATGAGTGCCCTCTACAACGGCTTGACCGAAGCTACCCAGTTGACCGCCGGTAGTATCTAACATTATGTTAGCACCGGGAAGATTAGCAAGTAAAATACCGAAAGCTATGGGAACGAGAAGAAGAGGCTCAAATTTGAATTTTATCGCAAGAACAAGGAAAAAAATTGCTACGCCAATCATAACAAGATTTCTCCATTCAAGAGCTGCGATACCGGACTGTTCCCAAAGATTAGTAAGAATTGTAGAAATGTCCATATTTAATTGTACTCCTCGAACTTAAATAACTGCGAGAACATCATCAGTATTAACCGATGAGCCCTTGGGAGCATTGATTGATTTAACTGTTCCGTCGCAGGGTGCAACGATATCATTTTCCATTTTCATAGCTTCAAGAACAACGATAACGTCGCCTGCTTTAACAGCATCGCCTACGTTTTTCTTAACTGCAAGAATTGTACCGGGCATGGGAGCCTTAACCTGAGTGCCGTCTGCTGAAGCGGGAGCAGGAGCTGCTGCGGGAGCTGTGGCAACGGGTGCGGGAGCAGGAGCAGCTGCAGCAACGGGGGCTGCAACGGTAGCAACGGGTACCTGAGAGATACCTGTTACAACTGCATCTGTTTCTGTAACATCAACTTCATAGATTTTTCCGTTTAAAGTAACATTGTATTTCATTTTTTATGCCTCCACTAACTTGATTGAATTAAAGCAAAGATTTTCTATAGGTTTATCTAATTTATTTGCTACGATAGCCATAACAACTGCCGCATCCTGTTCTGAAATGTTTTCAAGAACGGGGTTTTGGTTAAGACGGCGGATAGATTTAAAGCAAAGATTTTCAAGGGGTATTTCTGTGTTTTTAGATGTGATAGCCATAATAACTGCTGCATCCTGCTCTGAAACACCGTCAAGAGTAACGTAACCGGGGGTATAGGGTAAGCCGCTATCTTCAACAGCTTCAGTATCAACAGTATTTTCCTTAACTTCTGTTACAGGAGCATTTGCCGGATTAATCACTGTTTTTTCAGCTTTTTTATCAACCTTTACTACAGGCTTTTTCTTGCCGAAAGCCTCGATAATTTTTGAAAGAATTATAACAAAAACTGCAAGAACCGCAAGAACTGTAAGAACAAGCACAAAACCTAATAAAGCAATACCTAAAGCACCTGTAAAGTCAAGTGATTCAACTTTTAACATAGGAAGAAAGTTCATATTAATTCCTCCTTAGTCAATAGCCTTGAAATCGTAGTTATATGTTTTGCTTGCCATTTCGTCACGGTAATCAAAGAAGTTTTCTGCTTGAGTGGGGAATGCGATGTATGAAAGTACGTCTTCATCACTCTTTGCTTTTGCACCGATTTCAGCCTTTGCTGCTTCAAAAGCAGGCTCAAGAGTATCTGCATATCTGCCGACAATCTCTTTTTCGTCGCCGAGAATCTGTTTCTTAACGTCTTCGTTTACCTTGCCGGGAGCTTTACCGTATTCACCCATAAGGTAAGATTTAACTTCTTTTGATACGTTCTTATAACGCTCACCTGCAAGCACGTTTGCAGTTGCCTGAACACCAACCATCTGGCTCATAGGAGTAACAAGAGGGGGATAACCTAAATCCTCACGAACTCGGGGAGTTTCAAGAAGAACCTCGTCAAATTTATCCATCTTGCCTTGTGCTGTAAGCTGAGCAACAAGGTTTGAAAGCATACCGCCGGGTACCTGATAATCAAGAGCCTTAGTGTCTGTGCAAAGAACTGTGGGGTTAAGACCGCCACTTTCGAGAGCCTTGTTTCTGATGGGCTTGAAGAAATCACCGATTTCTCTGAGTGCTTCAGAACTAAGACCTGTTTCGTAGCCAAGCTCTGAAAGAGTGTAGTTAAGAGTTTCTGTTGCGGGCTGAGATGTACCGCCTGACATAGAAGAAATTGCTGTGTCAATAACGTCAACACCTGCTTCAACCGCTTTAAGGCAAGTCATAAAGCCAAGACCTGTTGTGCAGTGAGTGTGAAGCACAAGAGGAAGGTCAACCGCTTCCTTAAGGCTTGAAACGAGCTTGTATGCTTCAGCGGGGCTAAGAATACCTGCCATATCCTTAATAGCAATAGTCTGACAGCCTAAGCTCTGCATATTTTTAGCAAGCTCAACGTAAGACTCAAGAGTGTGGATAGGGCTGATTGTGTAACAGATAGCACCGGAAGCAATAGCACCGTTTTTAACTGCTTCATCAACTGCAACCTCAATATTTTTAACGTCGTTAAGAGCATCAAATATTCTGATAATATCGATACCGTTTTCAACACTCTTTTTAACAAACATACGAACAACGTCATCGGGATAGTGGTGATAGCCTAAAAGGTTTTGACCTCTGAGAAGCATCTGAAGCTTTGTATTAGGACAAGCCTTTTTGATTTTTCTGAGTCTTTCCCACGGGTCTTCGTTAAGGTAACGAAGGCAGGAGTCAAACGTTGCACCGCCCCAGCATTCAAGAGAATAATAGCCGGCTTTGTCAAGCTCTTTGAGGACAGGCTCAAACTCTCTGAATTTCATACGGGTTGCAATCAATGACTGGTTAGCATCACGTAAGACAGTCTCTGTAAACTGAACCTTTTGCATTTCAATTTCTCCTTCATATTTATTAAAATTTAAGGAATTTATATTCACGGTAGCTATGCATAAGCCCTTAATAACAAAAAGCTAAAATATGCCTACCAATTTTCCCCAATTTATCATACAATAAACTGAAAATTTTATCAAGTGATTTGTTATATTTTTGTCATAATAAAAGTGATTATGCTAAAAAACAGGCCATATTTTGTATACTATTATATATATGGTCGTGCGGTGATACGCTTCTACGTAAAAAACAGCTGCCGGTGAATTGAACTTGACAGCTGTTTTTATAAAAAGAAGATTAAATTGAAAGAAAAACGTATACTATTATAATATATAGCTAACGGCTATAAGGTCAACGGCAAAAAACGTGTCTGCCGATAGTTGTTATAACCGGTCGTGTGCGAATCCATTTGTTTGATGTTTTCGCAGGGTTGTAATAATACAATGCACCACCGGTAGGGTCCCAACCGTTAATCGCATCCTGTGCTGCTTTTCGTGACGTTGCGTCAGGGGATACGGACCAGTTACTGTCAGTTACAGCAGAAAATGCCCCTGCCTGATAAACAACTCCTGAAACTGTGTCGGGGAATGATGATGAATCAACTCTGTTTAATACAACTGCACCAACCGCAACCTGACCTGTATAGCTTTCGCCACGTGCCTCGGCGGCAATAACCTTAGCAAGAAGATAAATATCAGATGAGCTGTAGCCGTTACCGCCACCGCTACTGCTTCCGCCAAGGCCTAAATACAAAAGAGTCTTTGAACCGGCAATACCGTCTGCAGTAATACCAACAGAGCTCTGAAATCTTTTAACTGCACTTCTGGTGTTCACTCCGTAAATGCCGTCAACTGCTCCCGAGTAAAATCCAAGGTCTCGAAGCTTTCGCTGAATTCGTCGCACCTCGTCACCTCGTGAGCCCAGCTTTGAAAGAACTTCCTGGGCGGGAGCCTGAGAATCAGCTACAATATATCCTACCGTTGCGAATACAATTGCAAAGCAAAGGAAAAAACCAAGAAGCTTTCCTGCCTTAGAAGTGATAAATTTGTAAGATAAATTACGTTTGTTGTTTGCTTTCATATAGCACCTCTTAAAAGTGTTTTATATTATGATTTTCACTGTTTTTCGTTTTATACATGCATTCTACAAAATTATCTACAAGAAAATTGTGGTGGTTTATAGGGGTAAAACACTATATATTGTAGTCGAAAAAAAGTTGTAAATTTTTTTGAAAAATAGTGTTGACAAATGGGTTTTTGTATGCTAAAATTCAGTCCCGTTGTGAAGAGAACAACAGTTCAGAGCAACGAGAACACCTTCCTTGAGAAGAGGACCCCGAAACGCGCGGACGTGTGGAAGGGTTTGATAAAAAGAGGAAAAAAGGTGTTGACAAGAGCATCGAAAAGTGATAAGATGTTCAAGCGCTCGAAAGAGGAGCGCAAAACGAACCTTGAAAATTAAACAACGAGAAAAGAAGAAACCCTGAAATTTTTTTGAGCGAAATATAAATTTTGCGAC
>JAGBCU010000041.1 GCA_017937865.1 Clostridia bacterium
CGGTCAGATTAACTGGAACAGTAATACGCTTTGTTATTATGGCGATACCTGGTATTACGTAAAAGGCGGTACTGTTGCCTGGGATTATACCGGTTGGGTGGAATATTATGGCGGTTGGTATTACATAACTAACGGCTGGCTTGACTGGAGTAAACAGTAAATAATATTTAAATGGTCTGCGACAGTAATTACTGTCGCAGACCATTACTATTTTATCTCTGATTCTTTATCAGCTTATAATCTCCGCTTTTTAAAATCCTCACTAAATCATCGTTTGTTTTAATCGGCTCGGTTGTTATAATTCCGCCGAGAGCAACACCCGTTTTTCTATGGCAATCGCTACCGCTTGTCTTGATTTTAGCGTTTATTTCGTTTGCCCATTTTTCTGAAAGCTCGTTTGCTTCTTTTGTGGCTTTGCCGTTGAAAACCTCAACACCGTCAAGATATTTCGGGTTTGCTCTTGTAATCAGTTGCCTGAAAGGGTGTGCTTGTAAAAAAAGACATCCCTTTTGACGAAGAAGCTTACTAGCTCTTTTGATATAAAGGGGAAGTAAAAAGGGGAGCTGGTAAAGCATTTCTTCAGTTATGCCGTATACAAGGTAGTCATTAACAGTTGCATAAAACCTTAGCTCCATACCAAGTAAAACAGAAAAGCTTTCATCTTCAAACTGCTTCGCTTTTCTGTAGCCCTGTAAATAATGCTCAAGTGCTTTGTTTTTATTAAAAAACTCTGCGGGTTTGAATGTCATAGGTGAATAATGGTCTGTGATAACAATACCGCTGTATCCCGCATCTTTGTATAACTTTACAAGCTCTTCCGCATCAAGTTGACCGCAACGGCTTGTATTTTTTGTGTGCGAATGTATTTCGTATTTATATTCCATAACAAACTCCTTTTGTGATTTAAAAATTATACACCACAAAAACGATTAATTCAATCTTTTGTTCTTAAATGTATTGATTTATTGGATGAAAAATTGTATTATTTTGGAAAAGGAGAGGGTTTTATGTTTTTTGAGTACACTCTTATTGGTCTTCCCGAGAAAATATGGTCTGTGTTTGTGGCTATTATTTCTCTTATTATTGGTGTGATGGATATGGGCACACCTACGGTTACTCCTGAGGTTGAATACATTAGGCAAGATCAGTTTTTGCTTCTTGATGCTACTTATTCGGGTCAGGGTGTAGCAACTGACGGCGAGTATTACTATACATCAGGCTCTCTTACCGCTTTTGATTCAGCGTGCCTTGCAAAGTGGGATGCAGAAACTATGGAGCTTTGCGTTAAAAATGACGATGCGATTCCCTCTGAATACAGAGAGAAATATAATACTGATCACGTGGGCGGTATAAGCTACTACAACGGTCTTATCTATGCAGCGGTAGAAAATAAAGCAGAGGATTTCCCTCTTATTATAACCTATGATGCACGTACTTTAAAAGTAGTTGAGGTTTACGAGGTTGAGGGTGAGCTTCTTCCTGACGGTATTCCGTGGTGTGCAGTAGATGCAGCAAACGGATATATTTATACTTCACAGTTTAATGAAGCGGAGTATATAGTTGCTTACGATCTTTATACAATGGAATTTTCACATATGCTTCCTCTTTCAGAAAAGATTCTTCGTGTTCAGGGTGGCGAGGTTTACGACGGTAAGCTTTACCTTTCAAACGATGCAAAGGACAGTAACGATGATTCAATTTATATCGTTGACTTAGGTAACGGTGACGTTACAAAGCTTTGTACTCGTTCCCTTCCCTCGATGGCGGGTAACGAAGCGGAGGATATTACAGTTTATCCTATGGCAGACGGAACTCTCATTCACGTTCTTGATTACAATAAAACAATCGGTGTTTACTTAAGACATTACACAGTAAAATAATTGAGTAAATAGTAAAAAAACAACCGTTTCGGCATTAACTAAAATGTCGAAACGGTTATTTTATTTCTTGTTAAAATTTAACGGGAATACCACCATTTTCTCTTGACTGGTCTGCTTTATAAACGCTTAAATGTCCTGTCATTGAATCGAAAATAGAAGTACATGCAAGGCTCGGTGTTTCGCCTCTTATAAATTTAACAAAGTCAGCCGCAAGTCTTTCGTCACCGCCACCGTGACCGCCGTAAGCACCTACCATATCGCCTTTGATATTAAGGTCAATCTCTTCAACGTCACATTCTTCGTTGTGGGCATCGGGAGAGGGATTGATTTTTAAAACGGTGTATTTTGATTCCTCAAAGTTACCGAATATTTCACCTTTAGTGCCTACAATATGAATCTTTCTCATTGATTGAGAAGAACCGCCAACGAGGTTGTGCGTGCCTGTTGCACCGCTTTCAAAGTTTACTAAAACGCTTTGATGGTCTACAACGTTATTGTCGCATTTATAAATGCATCTTGCATACGGAGAATCGCTTTTCATAAGAGCGATTTTATCTTCAATAGTGGGGTTTTTAATATGCTCTAATGAGTCCCATACGTAGAAAGCCCATCTGTCAGGGTGGTCAATGTAAAGCCTTTTTGTTGAGTAAACGCAAGTGTCAACAAGGGGACAGTCAACCATACAGATATTACCCGCACCCTCGGGAGCGTTTTCGGGCTTGAATTGATATTTACCGCCAAAGGAAGCAATCTGTGTAGGCTTCGTTTCGCTCATAAGCCACATCATAAGGTCAATATCGTGACAGCATTTTGCAAGAAGCATTGATGTATGGCATTTTTCAGAGTTTGCCCATTTACCTCTTACGTACGATGTTGAAAGGTGATGATAGCTAACGTTTTCGGTGGTCTGAATATTGATTATATCACCGATTTCACCGTTTTTAATGCGCTCTTTAATTGAGTAATAAAACGGAGTGTATCTTAAAACGTGGCAAATCATTACCTTTGAGTTATTCTTTTCGGCACAAGCTTTGAGCTTTAAAGCTTCTTCCTCGTTTACGGCAAATGGCTTTTCTAAAAGCATATCATAACCAACATCAAGAAGGGGGATAGCCGTTTCTATATGCTGATTATCCATAGTGCCGTTTATTATAGCATCTGCCAATCTTCCTTTTTTAGCAAGCTCCTGAGCAGATTCAAAGCACATATCCTCTGAGAAACCAAAATGCTCCATAGCCTTTTGTCTTTTAATAGGGTTAGGGTCTGCTACACCAACTATTTTAAGCAATTCAGGGTTGGTTTTTGCTAATTCACTGTAAATCATCGCACGGTGACCGGCACCAACAATTATAGCGGTAACGGGCTTGTTATTCATAAAAAACACCTCGTTATATTTTCGCAATTCTTATACGTTAAATCTGAATAAAACGATATCTCCGTCTTGCATAACGTATTCCTTGCCCTCGGAACGAACAAGACCTTTTTCTTTTGCAACTGCCATTGAGCCGCATTCCATAAGAACATCAAAGGAAACAACCTCTGCACGAATAAAGCCTCTTTCAAAGTCTGAGTGGATTTTACCTGCAGCCTGAGGAGCCTTTGTGCCTTTTTTAATTGTCCAGGCTCTTACCTCGGGCTGACCTGCGGTAAGGTAGCTCATAAGACCTAAAAGGTCGTAGCTACGTTCAATAAGAAGGTCAAGACCGCCTGTTTCAATACCTAACTCGGAAAGGAACATTTCTTTTTCGTCTTTGTCAAGCTCTGCAATCTGTGCTTCAAGCTCTGCGCAGATAGGAAGCACCTGACTGCCTTCTTCGGCTGCAATAGCCTTAACTGCATTGTAACGGGCGTTTGTATCAATCTGTGATGAGAAATCCTCTTCGCTCATATTACAAGCGTAAATAACAGGCTTTGAAGTAAGAAGGTCAACTGTATCAAGAACCTCTTTCTCATCGTCGGTAAGCTCAACTGCTCTTGCGCATATACCGTTGTCAAGAGCTTCTCTTACCTTTTCAAGGATTGCAAGCTCGCCTGCAAGGGTTTTATCACCCTTCATAGCCTTTGTAGTTCTGTCAATTCTTCTTTGAAGAATTTCAGCATCCGAAAGGATAAGCTCAAGGTTAATTGTTTCAATATCTCTCTGGGGATTAACGTCACCGTCAACGTGCATAATATCGTCGTTATCAAAGCAACGTACAACGTGAATGATTGCGTCAACCTCGCGGATGTGAGAGAGGAATTTGTTGCCGAGACCCTCGCCCTTTGAAGCACCCTTAACAAGACCTGCAATATCAACGAATTCAATTGTTGCGGGAGTAACCTTTACGGGATTATACATTTCGCAAAGCGCATCAAGTCTTTTGTCGGGAACTGCAACAACGCCTATGTTAGGCTCAATTGTACAGAATGCATAGTTCGCCGCCTGAGCACCTGCATTTGTAAGAGCATTGAAAAGTGTACTTTTGCCAACGTTAGGCAAACCTACGATACCAAGTTTCATAATTTAATAACATCCTTTTTGAAGTGAATCTAATCACCCTAAATTTCCAACTACATATTTTACCATAATATATTATTTATTTCAATAATTAAAATTGCTAAAACACACAATTGTATACATATATTTCTAACCGTCAATAATATCCTTGAGGTGATATTTTGAAATTCAGAACTGACCTTGCTCTTGAAAGACATGAAATGCTTAAGAATGAGCTGAAGGGTGTAAAAGCAACTAAACGGGAAAACGATGAAGCTACCACAACGATAATTGAAATCACCGATAACGTTGCCGCTAAAAAATTAGGTAAAGCAATAGGCAAATACATCACGCTTGAAATGAATTCCTTTTCCGATGAGCCTGCCGTTTCCGACGGTCGTTTAAAGGCGTTAATTGATAGTATAAAGGAGCTTTTGCCTGAGGGTGACGGTGTTGTGCTTGTGGCTGGAGTAGGTAACGAAAGTATTACGTCTGATGCTTTAGGACCAATGACCGCATCAAATATTTTTGCTACCCGTCATATAAACGATGAATTGAGAAAATACGCAGGCTTTAACGAAAAATTAAGACCCGTTGCGGCAGTTTCAACCGGAGTTTTAGGTAAAACGGGTATAGAATCCTCTGAATATATTAAATCAATATGCGAAAGCATTCATCCTGAATGTGTTATAACAATTGATGCTTTAGCGGCTGGTAGCGTTAAAAGGTTAGGCACAACCGTTCAAATGTCCGATACGGGTATAGCTCCCGGTTCGGGAATAGGAAATAACCGTAAAAGAATTGACGAGGCTTTTATAGGTGTACCCGTTATAGCAATAGGTATCCCTACCGTTGTTGATGCTCTTTCCTTAGCCGCGGAGCTTTCGGGTGTAAATGAAAATGAATTCAATTCAACGGAAATTATTCAAAAGAATGGCTTAATTGTAGCCCCAAAGGATATTGACCTGCTAACTAAAAATGCATCGTATCTTCTTGCTCTTGCAATTAACTGTGCATTACAACCTACGCTTTCAGTACAAGAGTTATATTCCTTAATGTAAAATTCATACTCTTTGTAAAGATGTCATAAACTCTTAACAGAGGGTGATAATTTGAAACGAAAAACAGATTTCTTTGTTAATTTGCTATGCATTGTTGTTTGCGTAGCTCTTGTTGCAACTACAGCGTTTACCGCCGATTTTTTCAGCACTGTAATTCTTGGGGTTGGGAGAAATATCAAGATACTTCAAGACGAGCTTAACGGTGGGAATATATCGGTGAATTCAAGCGGTATAACGCAGAATAAAGAAAACGGTTTTTCACCCTTGGGTTTCGGCGGTGGAGGTTATAAAAGCGAAAATATAACCGATACACCGTCGGACATACAAGCTTTAATGAAATCCTATGAAAGCCTCTATGAAGGCTTTGAAAAAACAGGAAATATCAACGAACAGAAAATGGGTGCAACCTCTAAAACTCAAGTCTATTCGTTTGTTAAAATTGATAATAAAGCCGAAATTGATATTGATATAAAAGCTCTTATAGATACTAAACCAACCTATAACGAAATAACAAAGGAAAAGCCCTATATTCTCGTTTATCACACCCACACAACCGAGGGCTACGAAATACTTGATAAAGGTTGGTATTCAAATTCGTACAATTCAAGAACAGAGGATTCCTCTCGTAATATGGTAAGAGTCGGCGAGGAGCTTGTAAAGCAATTAGAAAAAGCCGGGTTTAACGTTATTCACGACAAAAATGTTTACGACAGAAGCTATACCGGTGCTTATTCGAGGTCGTTGGAAAGCGTGAAGAAATATCTTCAGGAGAATCCCTCAATTATGATAACTCTCGACGTGCACCGTGATGCTATTCATTATTCCGACGGCACAAAATGTAAGCCTACTGCAGAGATAAACGGCAAAAAGGCGGCTCAGGTAATGATTATTACAGGCTGTGAGGGTGGGGGAGTTGAAGAGTTTCCTCGGTGGTACGAAAACCTTGCTTTTTCTGTTAATTTACAGAATACAGTAGAGGAAAGCTATAACGGACTTATGCGACCGATTTTCTTTTGTAACAGAAAGTATAATATGAACGTTACTCCTTGCTCTGTGTTATTAGAATTCGGTACTGATGCCAACACTCTTGAAGAGGCGGTGTATTCGGCTTCCTTGATAGGTGAATCGTTAGGTAAAATGTTAAATAAAGAATTAGGAGAATAATAAAATGGAATGTTTTGATAAGCTGTTTACTGCCTTTTCTGTTACGGTTGTTGTGATTTTATTTCTCGTTGCAACCGTTTCAGCAGCTATAACTATAATCGATAAAGGTAACAGTAACATTTATTCGGCAGAAAAAACTGAAAAACAGTATTTTTCTAACAATTTTTTTGTTACGGAATTGTGAAAAACGCGAATTTTTTGTAAAAAAATTAAAATTCTATTGAAAAACATATCTATATATTGTAAAATATTAGCAAATAAAGCTACTGATTGCTATGCCAATGGGTTAGTAGTTATATTTAGGAGATGAAACACTTGTCAGTAAAACTTAATACTCGCTATCTTGAGGGCTTTGTTAATGAAAACGATGTCCAAGGTATTGCTCCCGAGGTAACGGCGGCGGTTGAGCTTCTTAATTCAAGAACAGGTGCCGGTAACGATTTTCTTGGTTGGCTTGATTTACCTGTTAATTACGATAAAGAAGAATTTAACCGTATAAAGATTGCCGCAGAAAAAATCCGTAACGACAGCGATGTGCTTGTTGTTATCGGTATCGGCGGATCTTATCTCGGTGCTAGAGCAGCTATCGAGTTTTGCAAATCCCAAAACCGAAATTTGCTCGAAAAGCCACAGATTATTTTCGCAGGTAACACACTTTCTTCGGCTGCGCTGGCAGAAGCAGTTGCTCTTTGTGAAGGTAAAGATTTCTCGGTAAACGTAATTTCTAAATCAGGTACTACTACCGAGCCGACTATAGCTTTCCGTGTTTTCAAGGATTTACTTGAAAAGAAATACGGTAAGGCTGAAGCTGCTAAACGAATTTACGCTACAACCGATAAAGCACGCGGAACGCTCAAAGAGCTCTCCGACCGTGAGGGTTACGAAACATTCGTAATTCCTGATGACGTAGGCGGTAGATATTCAGTTCTTACAGCCGTAGGTCTTCTTCCTATAGCTGTTGCAGGAATTGATATCGATAAAATGATGAAGGGTGCAAGTGATGCCCGTTCAGCTTTAGCAGAAGGCGATGTTTATACAAACGATTGTTATAAATACGCCGCTATGAGAAACATTCTTTATCGTAAAGGCAAATCAGTTGAAATGATGATTTCATACGAGCCTGATTATACAATGATGAACGAATGGTTCAAACAGCTTTTCGGTGAAAGCGAAGGTAAAAACGGTAAAGGTCTTTATCCTTCATCAGCAGTTTTCTCAACTGATCTTCATTCTCTCGGACAGTATGTTCAAGAGGGCGAAAGGGTAATGTTTGAAACGGTTGTAACCTTTGATAAGCCTAAAAAAGAGCTTATTATCGGTCTTGATCCCGAAAACGGTGACGGCTTCAATTTTGTTGCAGGTCAGAGTGTTGACTACGTTAACAAAAAAGCCTTCCTCGGCACGGTTCTTGCTCACACTGACGGTCAGGTTCCCAATATGGTTCTTGAGCTTGATGAAATGAATGAGTACGATTTCGGTTATCTCGTATATTTCCTTGAAAAAGCTTGTGCGGTTTCAGGTTATATTCTCGGCATTAACCCCTTCGACCAACCCGGTGTTGAAAACTATAAGAAAAATATGTTTGCTCTTTTAGGTAAACCCGGTTATGAAGAACACAAGAAGGCTCTTGAAGCAAGACTTTCTTAAGCAGGTTTTCTTGCAAAAAATTAATTAAGAAATTTCGTCATAAGACGAGATAATAAACAACGGAGGTAAATCATTATGGTTTCACTTATTATTGGTAACAAAGGTTCCGGTAAAACAAAAAGACTTATTGCTATGATCAACGATGCAGTAGCTAAATCTATAGGTACTGTTGTTTGTATAGAAAAATCCCCATTGCTCACTTATGAGGTAACTCATAAAGCAAGACTTATCGAAACAGAAAGATTTGACGTTGAAGGCTGCGACGCTTTCTACGGCATGGTTTGCGGTATTATCGCTCAGGACCATGACATTACAGAAATCTTTGTTGATGCTACATTCAAAATTGTTGGCAGAGATTATGATGAGTTCGCAAACCTTATCAAGAAGCTTAGCAAGGTGTCTGAAGAAAACGAAACAGATATCGTGTTCACAGTTTCTGAAGATGAGGAGAAACTTCCTGCAGCTCTCTTTGATTACGCAAAGAAAATCTGATTGAAATAAAAATGCTGAAACTCTCTGCAAATTGCAGAGAGTTTTTTAGTTTTTCTTATTGACAAAATCACTTTTAGATAATATAATACTTGGGTATGTTGAGAGGTATAGTATATGATTATCGAACTTGAATCAGTTTTTAATACCGAAGGGCTTAAAATTCCCTTTGATTACGAGCTTTCACTTTCAGAGCTTGAGGTTTCGGGTTTTAATCCGATTACAAGTCCTGTAAAGGTTTCAGGCTCAGTTGAAAACAAAGCGGGTATCGTTAATCTCAAGGCGAGTGCCGCACTCAGTTACGAGGCTCCTTGTGACCGCTGTGCGGAGAATGTAATTTCGCAATTCTCATTCCCTGTTGAGCACACTCTCGTTGTTTCCCTTGAAAGCGGTGACAATGACGATTTCCTCGAGGTGCCCAATATGCGACTCAACCTTGACGAGCTTGTTGAAGAAGATGTCATTCTCGCTCTTCCCGGCAAGTACCTTTGTAACAGTGACTGTAAGGGGCTTTGCTCAATGTGTGGCAAGAACCTTAATAAATCCCAATGCGACTGTAAGGCTCCAATCGATCCGCGAATGGAAGCACTTTTACAGCTTTTGGACGATTAATGATTGTATATTAAATAGGAGGTAGTACTCATGGCAGTACCTAAGAGAAGAGTTTCCAAAGCAAGACGTGACAAAAGAAGATCCAACGTTTGGAAAATGGATGCAGCAGCACTTGTTAAGTGCCCCAAATGCGGCGATTACAAGAGACCGCACAGAGTTTGCACAGCATGTGGCTACTACAACGGCAAACAGGTTATCGAAGTAGAATAATCTGTAATAGTTAATTTGTTTTTCAAAGGGCGGTGGGAGTTATCTCCCCGCCCTATTGGACTTTTTTCGCAGATGAAAAGGTGGTGAGGATTTGTCAGTAAAAGTTGAAAGCGTTATTGAAGGGTCTTATGGCTTCAAAGCGGGCTTTGAGCCTGATGACGAGATTTTGAAAATAAATTCTCACGAAATCTTTGACGTGCTTGATTACCGTTTTTATATTCAAGCAAAAAAGCTTAATATCGACGTATTAAGAAACGGCGAGCCTATTACTCTTAATATCCGTAAAAGTGATGAATTTGCTGATATAGGACTTGAGTTTAAAACTTATCTTATGGACAAGCAACATTCTTGCAAGAATAAATGCGTTTTTTGCTTCGTTGACCAAATGCCTGAGGGTATGAGAGATACGCTGTATTTTAAAGACGATGACTCAAGAATGTCTTTCCTTTTCGGTAATTATATCACTCTTACCGGTCTTTGCGAAAGAGAAGTTCAACGTATAATTGATATGCACATTTCACCTGTGAATATTTCTGTTCACACTATGAATCCTCAGTTAAGGGTTGAAATGATGAAAAACCGTTTTGCAGGGGAAAGTCTTAAAATTATAGACAGATTTTTCGAAAACGGTATCAGTATGAATACTCAGCTTGTGCTTTGTCCGGGGATAAATGACGGTGAAGAATTAAGGTTTTCTCTTTCGGAGCTTGCTAAACGTTACCCGAGTGTAAAAAGTATAGCGGCGGTGCCCGTAGGTCTTACAAAGTACCGTGACGGCTTGTACCCATTAAAACCGTATACAAAAGAAGAGGCGTCGCAGGTTATTGATATAATTGATGAATTCAATGCTCATTTTTCTTTTTATAACAACGGTGAAATTTTAGCATACGCTTCTGATGAGTTCTATTTAATAGCCGAAAGAGAATTGCCCTCTGCCGATTATTACGGCGAGTTTTCACAGCTTGATAACGGTGTGGGCGTGTGTGCTTTGTTAAAAGATGAATTTTTAGATGCACTTGAGAATGAAGATGCGAAAGGAATCAACAGAAAAGTTACTATAGCAACGGGTTGCGCGGCTTATGAGCTTATTTCAGAATTATCAAAAAAAGCAGAGGATAAATTCAAGGGCTTAAAAGTAAACGTAATTAAAGTGGAAAATGACTTTTTCGGTCATACCGTAACTGTTGCAGGGCTTATTACCGGTCAGGATTATAAAAATCAATTAAAGAATCTTGATTTTGGCGATGAACTTTTAATACCCAGAGTTTCTTTAAGAAACGAGGGTGACAAATTCCTTGATGATATTACAATTGAGGAGTTATCAGAATTTTTGAATGTAAAGGTATCTGCCGTTGAATCGGACGGTGCGGTACTTCTGGATAAACTAATTAGTAAATAACGGAGGTGCTTAATATGGCAAGACCTGTTGTAGCTATCGTAGGTAGACCTAACGTTGGTAAATCTACTCTTTTTAACAAACTTACAGGCACAAGGCTTGCAATTGTTGACAATAAACCCGGCGTTACCCGTGATAGATTGTTCGGTGACTGCGAGTGGTTAGGTCACAATATGATGCTTGTTGACACAGGTGGTATTGAGCCTTATTCTAACGATATTATTCTTTCTCAGATGCGCCGTCAGGCTCAGCTTGCAATTGACAGCGCAAACGTAATTATATTTGTAACTGACGTTCGTGACGGCGTTGTTGCAACTGATGAAGAGGTTGCCTCAATGCTCCAAAAAAGCGGTAAGCCTATTGTTCTTGCTGTTAATAAATGCGACTCCTTAGGCGGTCCTCCTGCTGAGTTATACGAGTTTTATAATTTAGGCTTAGGTGACCCTATACCTGTATCATCTGTTCACGGACATGGCACAGGGGACCTTCTTGATGAAGTGTTGAAGCATCTTCCGGAGGAATATCTTTCCGAAGAAAACGACGAGGATGAATACATTAAGGTCGCAGTTATAGGTAAACCCAACGTAGGCAAATCTTCACTTGTTAATAAAATTATCGGTGAAGACCGTATGATAGTTTCAAATATTGCAGGTACAACGAGAGATGCTACCGATAGCTTTGTTGAAAACGATTACGGTAAATTTATGTTTATTGATACCGCAGGCTTAAGACGTAAATCAAAAATTGATGATGCAGTTGAAAAATACAGTGTTTTAAGAACTGATATGGCTGTCGAAAGAGCTGATGTTTGCGTTATTATGATAGATGCTCTTGAGGGCTTTACCGAGCAGGATAGTAAGGTAGCGGGCAGAGCTTTAGAGCAGGGCAAGGGTTGCATTATCGCCGTTAATAAGTGGGATGCTTATGAAAAAGACGGTAAAACAATGGATTCTTACCGTAAACAGCTTATGAAGGATTTTTCGTTTATGTCTTTTGCACCTATTATTTTCATTTCTGCAAAAACGGGTCAGCGTTTGGAAAGACTTTACGAGCTCATTAAATTCGTTGACACTCAGAATGCTATGAGAATTAAAACGGGTCAGCTTAACGAAATTCTTGCGGCGGCAACCTTAAGAGTTCAACCCCCAACGGATAAGGGTAAGCGTCTTAAAATTTTCTATATGACTCAGGCTTCTACAAGACCTCCAACGTTCGTTTGCTTTGTTAATAACGCTGAGCTTTTCCATTACAGTTATCAAAGATATCTTGAAAATCAGATACGCGAGGTTTACGGTCTTGAGGGTACACCCGTAAGGTTTGTTATCCGTGAGCGTGACGAAAAAAGCAGACACTGAAAATAAATTTTCTAAACCCATTTACATTTTAAAATTAATTGCTATAATGTAGGCGAATAGCGAAAGCTATTCGCCATTTTCTGTTGTTCAGGGGTGAACAAAGTATGAAAGAAATAACAAATAAGCCTATACCCAAACAGTACGAAAATCAGTATCAACAGATGTTTAAAGAGGGGGAAGCTCTTTTTATTGTTGTAGGTGATTTAAATCTTAAGGGTAAATACGGCGATTCTATGATGGTATTTACAAAAGAAAAATTAATAGCATTTGACGAGTGCTACGAAAACAGCTTTCTTTCTGTGAATTACGATGAAATAGCGGTAGCTGACGTAAAAAGGCTTTACGGTAACGCTGTTTTTAAGGTTGAATTTAAAGACGGTAAAAAACAAATTCTGTTGCGATTTTCTTATGCGGCGGCAGAGGTTGCGGATGCGGCAGCTGTTTTTGTTAATGCGGTAAACAGCGGTGCAGATATTGATGACGAAGCCGAAACAGTTAAATCTGTTTACCATAAGCAACGTTGCTTTTGTCCTAAATGCGGAAGAAAACTACCTAATCCGGAGGCTGAATGTATTAACTGTTCAGGCAAAGGTAAGCTGGTTACAAAATTTGCAAAATACGTTGTACCTGAAAAGAAATCACTTTTAGTTTGTATGTTTCTTTCGGTGATAGCAACTGCGCTTTCTTTAGTTCCACCGTATATAACAAAAATTATGGTTGACGAGGTTATTCCCGATAAAGATTCCGCAATGCTTGTAAAAGTACTTGCAGCACTTTTAGGAATATATATTCTTCAATATGTAATGAACGGTTTTCGCTCATACAGATTACGTCTTGCAGGTGACAGAATAACACTTAATCTGAAAAAAGATATATACGAAAAAGCACAGTATCTTCCATTGAGCTTTTATGATAAAATATCTACAGGCTCCGTTATTAATAGGGTGAATTCCGATGCAGGTGTAATTCAGACTTTTATTATGAAGATAACTCAAGAGGCGGTTGTTCAAGGCTTTACTCTTGTAGGTCTTGTAGTAATTATGTTCGGTATGAACTGGAAATTAGCACTGTTTTCCCTTATTCCTGTTCCCGTTGTTGTAGTTGCAGGGCGTATGTTCGGTAAAATAATAGGACCTAAATATATGAGATTGTGGAGAAGAAGTGCTTCAATTTCAACTGTTCTTGCAAACTCAATCCCGGGTGTAAGGGTTATTAAAGCCTTTACGAACGAAAAAGAAACTATATCAAAATTCGAAAGATATTGCGATGAATGGTATAAAGAGGATAAAAAGGTTGCGGTTCCTGCAGCAGTTTTCCCGTCGCTTATAACCTTCCTTGTAACCTGCGGTTCAATTGTTATTTGGTTTTTAGGCGGAAGAATGGTTATTGACGGTAACGGTGAAATTTCTTTAGGTCTTCTTGTTTCTTTCGTTTCATACGCGAGTATGTTTTATAATCCCGTAAACTTCTTTGCGAATATGAGTGATACGTATCAAAATACTTTAGCTTCTGCAGAAAAGATTCTTGATATTATTGATGCAGAGCCTGAGCATAATTTTGGTGAAGGTAATAAGCTTGAGAGAATGAAAGGTAAAATCGAATTCAAAAACGTGAATTTCGCTTTTGACCGTTCAAAGAAAGTTCTTTCAAATATTAATCTTACCATTGAGCCGGGCGATATTGTCGGTATAGTAGGTACAACGGGTTCGGGTAAATCCACCTTGATAAATCTTATTATGCGATATTATGACGATTACGACGGCGAGATACTTATTGACGGTGAAAACATTAAAAACGTTGATATGAAGTATTACCGTGATTCAATCGGTTACGTTCAGCAAGAGCCTTTAATGTTCCGTGATACGATTTTCAATAATATTGCTTTCGGTAGCGGTAACGTTCACGTTGAACAGGTAATTCACGCCGCTGAGGTTGCAAATGCTCACGGCTTTATTTCAAAGCTTCCCGATGCTTACGATACAATGTTAGGTGAAAGGGGAGTCGGTCTTTCGGGCGGTGAACGTCAGAGGGTTTCAATTGCCCGTGCGGTTCTTAAAAACCCGAGTATACTTATATTTGACGAAGCTACTGCTGCGGTTGACTCTGAAACAGAGCATCTTATTCAGGGGGCTATTGAACGCCTTATAAGCGGAAGAACAACCTTGATGATTGCTCATAGACTTTCGACCCTTAGAAAAGCCAATAAAATCGTGGTTGTTGACAAGGGTGAAATTATTGAGTGCGGTACACCTGAAGAGCTGTTAAAGCAAAAAGGTAAATATTATAAGCTTGTAGAAATTCAGTCTATGGGTGAACAGCTTCAGAAACGAAAAGCTGAAGAGAATTTTGAGTGAGGTGAGTTGAATGCCCAGATATATTGAAGGCTCTGAAATAAGGTTAACAGAAAATGACAAAATCTTCGTTGATGCAGAGTTTTATACAGGAGAAAAATTCACCGAGCTTGAGCTTCACCGAATGTTTCCCATAACAGGTCTTAATAAATATATTGCTCTTATGGATTCGGAGGGTAACGAAATCGGTGTTATACGTAACGTTGATGACCTTATGCCCGAATCAAAGGCGGTTGTTGAAAACTGCCTGAGAGAGTACTATATGATGCCGAGAATTACAAAGTTTATTAAAATGAGTGAACGGTTTAAAATATGGATGTGGACAGCAGAAACCGACAAAGGTATATGCACCTTTGAAATCCGTAATCATCTTACGGCGATAAAGCCTCTTTATGACGGTAGAGTGCTTATAAAAGATGCAAACGACAACCGTTACGAAATACCGGATGTTAATAAGCTTGATAAAAAGAGTAAGAATATGATATTACCTAAACTTTAATATCGATAATTGAAAGGAATATATTATGAAACTTTTAATAGCAATTGTTAATAATGATGATAGTGCAGTTGTTTCTTCATCACTTACAAAGGAAGGCTTTACAGTAACAAAGCTTTCCACAACCGGCGGCTTTTTGATGGTCGGTAATACAACTTTTCTTATTGGCGCAGAGGAGGAAAGCGTATCAAAAGCAAAAGCCATAATTAAAGAGCATTCGCAGAAAAGAACGAAAACAACTACATCAACAAGCGGCTTCGGCACAGGTCTCCGTGAAGATGATTTTGCAAAAGAGATTGCAATAGGCGGAGCAATCGTTTTCACTCTTGACGTTGAAGACGTTGATAAATATTGATAAAACTAAAAAGCTTCGGTTGTATGCTTAAAAACAAAACACCTGCCCATGTCAAAAAAGGGCAGGTGTTTTTAGTCTTTTTGCTAATTGTTATACAAGAATTAATATGATAAAATTATATAAATAATTTGAGGAGGTAATGCGCTTTATGGCTAATGAAGAAAAAACTTCAGTAATCGACAAGGCTAAAAACCTGTTTGTCGATTTTAAAGAGCATTGGAATACCCCTGCCGAGGGTAACTATGTTCCCTATAAAGAGTATAAAGACGTTGTTATTGGCGTTGGTGCAAACTATGCAGGCTCAAAAACTCTTGAGTACATCGGCTTCTGGTCAAGCTGTTTCCTTATTATGCACCATTACAAATTACCGTATTTAACGTTCTCCGTTATCGGTCTTTTGAATATGCCTTTAGGTTATGTTTCCGCACTTATCTGGTGGTACGTTTGCGATAACCTTGGCTTCTTGCCTAAGAAAACAGAGAAAAAGGTTTACCTTGTTTACGGTCTTATGATGGGTTTTGGTATATCAACCTTGCTGTTTGACTATTCAAGGCTGTTTGATCAATCGGGTGCGTTTATTACTATGCTTAATAGCTTTGAGGGTATGAATGCCACCGCTTGCTTTAAAACCTTTGGTACTCATTTCCTGTATACAGGTTGGGTCGGTGCTCGTAACATTTTCTGGCGTAAAAAACTATTGCCCAAATACGGTAGATATAAATACAGCCTTTATTGTGACGTTGTGCCTAAATGTATAATGGTTATTCTTATCGGTTGGCTTCCCGTTTATAATATTGCTGACATTGCTACTCGTGTATGGGTTGCAAACCTTTTATTTGCTACTTATAACGTGTTCGGCTTCGGTAACGTGCTTGAGGAATGCTCGAAGAGAATAAGTCCCAATCTTAAGGAAAGAATTCTTATACGTAGCTATCCCGTTAAGCTTTCTCATATTTTTAACTCCATTCTTGCAATCATTCTTCCTGCTATCGTAGGTACTCTTCGTCATGAATGGGCGGATATCAATTTCTATAGATTTGTTATCCCGATAACCTTCTGCATTTCTGCAGCATTCACAATGGGTCTTGCAGGCAGAATTAAAGAAAGAATTCCTCAACCGCCTATTGAGAAAAAGGTGCAGATTAAGTTCTGGGACGGTATGCTTGGCGTTCTCAAAAATAAATACTTGCTTATAAATACGATTGTAGGTCTTATTGACTCTCTCGGAAACGGTATGTTGCCCTTTGCAACAATTCTTTATTTCTACACCTTCCGTTTAAGCGGTCTTCCTTATTCATTATTGGTTGCCCTTATTTCGTTTGCAGGAACACCGCCCGATTTATTGTCGCCTTATTTCCTCAAGAGATTTTCATATAAGCAGATTATGATTTTCTATCAGCTGAGCCGTGCAATCGGTAACGTTATTATTGCCGTTTCTATGTGGACTCTCGGTGATAATCTTGCCCTTTGCGGTACAATCTGCGTTGTTGTTCTCTTCTTTATGGAAATGACAAAAACAGTTCCCACAACTGCGGGTCACGATATGGGCGTGCGTATCAACGACTATCAGATGTATCTTTCGGGTGAACGTCTTGAAAGCTTTGCAGGAATTTTCGGTTGGTTTACAGGACCTATTATCTCTTTCGTTGGTCTTATAATTCCTATTTTCTTGCTTAAATACGGCTTTAACAGTAACTGGGAAATTCTCTTCTTTGACGGTTCGAGAAGAAATATAGTTGTTGTTCCGATTATTGTTGATGCAATAGGCTTCTTCCTTATGACGATTCCGTATCTCTTCTGGGATTACGATAACAAGAAACAGAATCTCGTTATGGAGGTTCTTAAACGACGTGCCGAGGTTACGGAAAAGAAGGCTCAGGAAGAGGGAGCTTCTATATCCGGCGGCTATAAAGGTTGATAGGAGGGGAGTCTAATGAGTAAAAAAGAAAAGAAAAAAGTCAACGATTGGCAAACCGACGTTCAGCTTGATATCCCCGAAGACGAAATTTGGACTTATCAGGTTCCCGGTCTTGCAGCGCCCCATATTAACAAGCCTTATAAATATTATAATTTCAAAAAAGCAATCTTTGTTATTGTTATTATAATTGCGGTTTCACTTTCTATGTATTTCAGTGTTATGGCTTTACAGAATGACACCTTTGAATACACCGAAACCGAGAACGGCATTGAATTCTCAAAATTCAGTAACACAGGCTACCTATACGAGCTTGATATTGATTACGTTTCTGATATTGAGTATATTGCCGGTAACAATGATCCTAAAACAAACTTTAAGGTTGTAAAAGATACCGAGAAGCCTATTACTTCTGTTAGGGAGTTTACACTTAACTGCGACGATAAAATCAAAACCATAAGAATAGGCGAAAATGTTGAGTTTGTTGACGGAAAAGCCTTCTACTCTTGTTGGGCTTTGCAGAATATTGAGGTTGACGAAAACAATCCTAATTACTGCGACGTTGACGGCGTTCTTTATAACAAGGATAAAACAGAAATTCTTTGCTATCCTTGTGACCACGATGAATATTTAAGACAAAAATACGGCTACGAAAAGGAGCTTTATAAAGACGAAGTTACCCCTGAATACGAAAAGGATATTCAAACCTACGTTGTTCCGTCTTCAGTAAAGAAAATTGCTGAAATGTGCTTCAACTATGCAAACCTTCGTGTGATATACTTGCCTGAAGGTCTTGAAACGATTGAAACCTTGGCAGTTTTCAAGCTTCATGAAAGAGTTGACCAATGGGGTACAACTCCGTCGCTTACAAATGTTTACTCATACGTAGCAGATGACGTAACAGATACTCGTTTTACAACTCAAAAGCCTTTAGGGGAGGTCTATAATTCATTACCCGAGGGTCTTAAGTTTATAGGCTCTGATGCTTTTAGCTATAATCAGGCTTTAGAGTACGTTTATATTCCCGAATCGGTTACATATATCGGTCATCACGCATTCTGGGATACCTGCTATAAAGACGGTGGCGAGTTGAAGGGCGTTACAGTAATGAACGTTGCTGTCAGCGAAGATGAATTCGGTAAATTAGAGGTCGGCGACGATTGGCGTCCTAAATACGATTGGCTTTTATTTAAAAAGGCAATTGACGTAAATTATTCGTCAGAAAGAGAAGCGTAAGCTTAAGCTAAAAGATATATATAATAAAAAACTGTCAACCGATTTTGTCAGTCGGTTGACAGTAATTTTTTATTCTGAAAAGTAATGCTTATCAAGAATCTCCGAGGCGGTTACAACGAACCTTACACAAGGTCTTGCTTTGTAATAGGCTTCAGTTCTCGGTGATGAAACCGGTGAGGTAGAGGTTTCAATGTTTTTCAATAAATCCTTACAAATATACGTTGAATGAACCTCTTTAAATTCATTTGCAAGCTGTTGGATAAGCTTGTAGTGGTTGTCCTTAGCTTCTTTAGTATCGTTATCTGTGTAGCCCGAAAGAAGCCCTGCGACCATAAACATACCCGTAACCGCACCGCAAACCTCTCTGAGTCTTCCCATACCGCCGCCAAATGATGAGGAGAGCTTTAAAGCGGTGTTGACATCAAGACCGCAATCCTCGGCAAAAGCACCGAAAACTGCTTGAGCACAGTTGCAACCGTTACAGAATAATTCTGCCGCATTGTCTGAATGATTTTTAACCATATCACTAAAACCTCTTTAAAAAAATGATAATAAAAGTATATCATAATATTTGAAATCTTCAATAATTTGAAAACAAATTTTTAAGTTTTTCATATTTTTCGGTGTGTTATTGAATATTTAAAGCGATTGTGGTATATTGTTAATAATGTTTTATGAATTGAAAGGTAAAATTTATGAAGTTATCACTTGTTGCTCCTTGCTACAATGAAGAGGCTAACATTAAGCGTTTCTTTGATGCTGTTAAAACTGCTTTTGACGGTAAGGTTACCGATTACGAAATTGTTTTCGTAAATGACGGCAGTAAAGACGGCACTTATAAGGAATTAAAAAAGCTATATGACGAAAATAAAAAAGATAATAATATTCAAGTGCTTACCTTTAGCCGTAATTTCGGTAAAGAGTCTGCTATGTACGCAGGTCTTTCAAACGCTAAGGGCGATTATGTTTGTATAATTGACGCCGATTTACAGCAACGACCCGAGGTTGTTTTAGCAATGCTTGATAAAATCAATTCTGATGAGGATATTGATTGCGTTGCCGCATATCAAGAAAACAGAAAAGAAAGTAAAGCAATGTCAGGTATAAAATCGGGATTTTATAAATTTATAAATAAAATTGCCGACGTTGATTTTGTTAATGGTGCATCGGATTTCAGATTAATGAAGCGCTCAATGGTTGAAGCAATTCTTGATATGAGCGAGTACCACCGTTTTTCAAAGGGTATTTTCAGTTGGGTAGGATTTAATACCGCATATATTCCTTATACAGTTGAAGAGCGTGAATTCGGCGAAACAAAATGGACTGTGGGAAAGCTTTTTAAATATGCGATTGACGGTATTATATCTTTTTCAACCTTCCCGTTGAAATTAGCAACCGCAATAGGTATTACAACCTCAATAATATCGGTTTTATATCTTATCTTTGTTGTTCTTCAAAAGCTTATTGCGGGTATCGACGTGCCCGGTTATGCAACAATAGTTGTTCTTGTATTGTTCTTAGGCGGTATGCAGTTATTCTGCCTGGGTATTTTAGGCGAATACCTTTCAAAAATTTACGTTCAGGTTAAAAACAGACCTATTTATATTTTAAAGGAGCATTTAGGCAAGGATGACGAAGATTAAAGAACTGTTTTTGAAATATAAAGAGCTGATAGTTTACCTTATCTACGGCGTATTAGCAACAGTTGTAAATTTTTTCGCTTTCTGGTGCTTTACAAAGCTATTTGGCGAAGATGCTTACCTTTTAAATAATGCACTTTCTTGGGTTGTAAGCGTAATTTTTGCTTTTGTTTCAAATAAGATATTCGTTTTTGAATCAAAATCATGGGCGTTTAAAACCGCAGGTAAAGAGTTTGTTGAGTTTGTAGGTGCAAGACTTTTCAGCTTCGGTGTTGAAGAGGGTGGAATGTGGCTGTTTATCGACCTTTTAGGCTTAGGGGATAACGGAATAACCGTCTTCAATATCTCAATATCGGGTCAGATTATAGTTAAGATTATTCTTTCAGTTATAGTTGTGATTATAAACTACGTTTTCAGTAAATTCATAATCTTTAAAAATAAAAACAAAAATAATTAAGTTGGGGCAACAGATGCCTTCTGTTGCCTTGACAAAATCTTGTAATTTGATATAATACCAAAGAATTAAATATGCCCGCATAGTTCAATGGATAGAATAAATCCCTCCTAAGGATTAGATATAGGTTCGATTCCTATTGCGGGTGCCAGAAGCGGCGAGGTGAACTCGCCTAAAATAAGAAAGAATAGAGAATAAATAAGAAATAATAAATGATTTGCTTTTGCCGCTTCTAATTATTCATTATTCTTTATTCTTTTTTCTTTATTCTTTAAATTTAAGGAAGAGGCTTATGAAAAAAGAGAACCCTTTGTTAGATAAATCCTTACTCTTTGCCGCACGAATAATTAAGTTAAACAAGTATCTTACGAAAGAGAAACACGAAACGGTTATATCTAAACAAATTTTGAGAAGTGCAACGAGTATAGGCGCTAATGCTAACGAAGCGATTTATGGAATAAGCAAAGCTGATTTTATAGCCAAATTGCAGATATCGCTAAAAGAGACTGCTGAAACAGAATATTGGCTTCGTTTACTTGTTCTATCGGAATACATATCCAATAAAGAAGGTGAATCTCTTCTTGCTGATTGCCTTGAAATTAAACGAATACTTATTTCAACTCTAAATACTGCAAAAGAAAATAAATAACAAAAAGTGCTGAAAACACGAGGTTTTCGGCACTTTTTGTTTAGGTTACTCCTGTTTTTTATTTGACAAAAAGAATGTTTTCAACTATGTTTGTCCATATTTACTTATTGAAAAAAAGATAATGTATGATATAATATTAACAAGCGAAATTATGGAGGAATTGTTATGTCTTCAAATTCAACAATTATAGCACTTTCGGGTAAGGGTGGGGTAGGTAAAACCTCAATCTCCGCTACTATTGTAAAGCTTCTCGTTAAAGCGTTTCCCGACAAAAAAATTCTTGCTATTGATGCTGACCCTGCGGTTGGTCTTTCAACTGCTTTGGGTATTGAGGTTAAAACAACTATTGATGATATCAGAAAAGAGATTATCTCTTCTGTTGAAGACGGTCAGACTAAAGAAGCCGTTGAGCTTTTAGGTGATGCCCGTTATAAGATTTTCGATGCGCTTGTTGAAACAGACGGCTATGCTTTTATAGCAGTCGGCAGACCTGAAAGTGCAGGCTGTTATTGCAAAATCAATTCATATCTTAAAGAGGTTATCAAAATTCTTTCTGATGAATTTGATTTCGTTGTTATTGACGGTGAAGCGGGCATCGAGCAAATTAACCGTAGAGTTATGGAAAAGGTTACCCATCTTTTACTTATAACTGATGCGAGTAAAAAAGGAACTCAGGTTATTTCAACTATCAAAGATGTTGCCGATGAGCTTGTTATGTATAAAAAAATCGGTGCTATTGTAAACAGAATTCCCGACCAAAGCGTTATTGAATTTATAGATACAAACGGAATTCCCGTTTTATCATATATTGAAACCGACAAAAACCTTGCTATTTACGATATTGAGGGTAAAAACATCTTTAATTTGCCCGATGATTCAAACGTTGTAAACGGTGCTTTAGAAGCACTTAAAGCTATGGAAATAATAAAGGATGAAATTTAATTATGAAGGATTTAAAGCATCTTTACGAATTTGAAAATTTATTACAAGAAGCGAATAACGAGCTTGTAAAAAAAGCAAAAAATGACGGCGGAATAGCTTTAGGCTATACCTGTTACCATATCCCCGAAGTTTTGCTTAACTGCGGTAATTGCTTCTCTGTTAGGCTCAGAGCTCCTCGTACAGGCTCAATGGATATTGCAACATATTATATGAGTAACTTCCTATGTGGCTATTCTAAAGCGATTTTAGAGCGTGCTATTGAGGGCGGTTATAATTTTCTTAATGCTCTGTTAGCATCTGAAACCTGCTCTGAAATGAATAGAACGGCGGAGCATTTCGAGCTTCTCAATTTAGTTCCTGAGGATAAATTCTTTTTAACCTTTTTAGATGCACCCTTTAAGATTGAAGAGCATACCGTAAAGCATTACGTAAACCAAACAAGAACTAAAATTCTTGATAAATTATCTGAGGTTTACGGTGTTGATACCTCCGATGAGGCACTTCTTAAAGCCGTTGAAGAGCATAACGAGGTTTGCCGTCTTATGACTGAAATAGGGGAGTACAGAAAAGAAGATAATCCGAGAATTACGGGGTACGAGTATCATATTTTAAATCTTATTACATACTGTTGCCCCAAGGCATTAATTCTTCCTGCACTTCGTGAAACTGCTGAAGAATTAAAAACAAGAGAGCCTGACCAAAAGAAAAATTACAGAGCTAAAATAGTTGTTGTAGGATCCGAAATGGATGACCCTGACTTTACCTCTCTTATTGAGGATAGCGGTGCTCTTGTTGTAGCCGATAGATTCTGCTTCGGTGCTTTACCCGGCAGACAAGAAATTATTATTGATAAAGAAAAAGACGTATTAACTCAAATTTGTCTTCACTACTTAAAAACAAGTCAGTGTCCTCGTTTTATGAGCCACGAAAAGGTTCAGGAGCGAAGAGATTATGTTAAAAAACTTGTTGACGAGTATCATGCAGACGGTGTTCTTTACGAGCAGTTAAAATTCTGCGAGTATTGGGGCTATGAGCGTTCACTTGCGTCTTACGTTATGAGCGGTGATTACGGCGTTCCTACCGCTGCGGTTGACCGTCAGTATACTGCTTCAGCATCAGGTCAGCTTCGCACAAGAGTTCAGGCGTTCGTTGAAAGCCTTGAAATAAAGAAGATTCAAAAAGCAAAGGAGATGAGCAAAAATGGCTGATTACGGCAAGCTTTATAAAGAGCATACCGCTATTCTTAAGCATAGAGAATGGCGAGGCTTTAAAGATACGATGTACGACTATTACCGTTGGCTCATCACGTGGAAGGATATGATTAAAATGGTGCTTAAAGCACCCATATCTACCGTAAAGGGCTTATGGCGATATCGTTGGATGGCTTCTTATCTTTCTGCACCCTCATTTGTTGATAGGCACGTTGCAGGGCTTCGCGGTCCTCAGCTTCGTATGGCTCATCTTCATTACAATATGATAGTTAAGCATACAACAAAGCTTATTAACATTTCTTTCAGAGCTGATGAAAAGATAAAACCCGGCAACAAGCTTTCAAAAAGAATTGTTTTAATGGATGAAATCGTTCCAAATGAAGTGTTTACGGGCTTTCCGAATTTAATTCCTATGCCCTTGCAAACGCTTCCGATATTCCTCTCTTCAATGGTTGACCAGCAAATAACACCGCCTTATCTTGAGGTTACCGAAAGCTTCGGTGTGCCTGCTGACGTTTGCCCTCTTCCCAGTGCTGAAGCGGGTGTTGCGATTGAAGACGATTATCCTAAAATGGGTTGCTGTATGATAGGTACTAATATGCCTTGCGACGGCTCAATTATGAACTCCTCATTCCTTGACAGAAGGCTTAACCTTCCTACTCATTGCTTTGGTGTTCCGCTTCGTTACAACGGTGAAGACGTTCAGGAATATGCAGTTGAAGAAATTAAATCCCTTATTAAGTTTATTGAAGACCAAACGGGCGAAAAGTTCGATTGGGATGCCTACTTCAGACGAATGAAGGATTACAATAAACAGCTTGAATACGAAAGACAGAAATGGGATATCAATAAAACACCTTACCCCCAGATGACGGGTGCTTGCTTCTGGCTTTACAGAATCTTTTACTTCAACCTTTCAGGTGGCTCTAACGAGAAATTCTTAAAGGTTGACGAAAAGGTCAATAAAATTATGATGAAAGCCTATGAAAAGAAAACTCCCGTATCTAAAGAGATGCGTCACAGAGCAGTTGTTTGGTCTTGCCCTGCAAACTACTACACAAGCTTTGCAAACTGGCTTGAAAACTGTTGGGGTATGAACGTTGTTATGGATATGGAAACTATGATTTCCTATCTTGAAATTGATACTGAGGATAAGGAGCAATCCCTCAAGGATTTAGCTAAAACTTATCAGCGTTCAATTATGAGAAAGCATACAAAAGGTGGCTACCGCAACGTTGTTGATGAGCTGTGGAGAATTGTAGAAGAGTACAATGCCGATACCGTTATTATGTATGACCAGATTTCCTGTAAAGGTATGGACGGTCTTACAGGTATTTTTGATGACCAGGCAAGAGAGCGTAATATTAACTTCATTTGGGTTAAGCAAGACCTTATGGACCCTCGCACAATATCAAGAAGAGATATGCGAGAGCAGGTTAATAAATATATGCAAACTGTTTTGCAGGAAAAGCCCCTTGATGAATCATTACTTGATTTTGAAGACGATTTGGCTTGGTAAAGGAGAATAATAATATGAAATATTTTGGTGGTTGTGATGTAGGCTCTACATACACAAAATGCGTAATTCTTGATGAAAACGGAAAAATGGTTGCTAACGTAACCAACAGAAGTAAAATCAATCCCGTTGCAAGTGCCGAGATTGCCCTTAACGATGCAATTGCTCAGGTTGACGGCTTAAGCTCTGCTGAAGAGTTAAGCTATCTTATCGGTACGGGCTACGGCAGAAATAAAGTGCCCTTTGCTGATGAAAATATTTCTGAAATCAGCTGTCACGCAATGGGTGTTCACGTTACAAACCCAGAGGTTAAAGCTATTATTGATATCGGCGGTCAGGACGTTAAGGGTATTTCAATTGATACTGACGGTACTGTTAAAAACTTTGCTATGAATGATAAGTGTGCCGCAGGTACGGGTAGATTTTATGAGGCAATGGCAAATGCCTTTGAAATGACTCTTCCCGAGTTTTCAAAGCTTTCTCTTAATGCTAAAAATACAATCCCGATTACTGCACAGTGTACCGTTTTCGCTGAAAGCGAGGTTATTTCTCTCGTTGGTGAGGGTAAGCCTATGGATGAAATTGCCGCAGGTATTCAGTTAGCGGTTGCAAAAAGATGCTTCGTTATGGCTAAAAAAGCGGGCGTTACCGATAGCATCACTCTTACGGGCGGATGTGCTAAAAACGACGGCCTTAAAAAAGCCATTGAAAAGGTGCTTAAAATTAAAGTTGTTGAGCTTTCAACCGACCCTCAGCTTATGGGTGCTTTAGGCGCAGCCGAGTATGCTCGTCAAAAGGGTATGGCAAAGGAGTATTGATATGTTAGAAGTATTTTTAATTATTCTGGCAGTGCTTGTAGCGTTATTCCTTGTTACCTTTGCAATTTATTGGTTTAACCTTGATATGAAGCTTGTAAGAAAGGTTTACGATGCACTTCAAAAGCACTACGATAATATGAAAAGGGATAAAAAACTGTAATGGATTTTTTCACTTCGTTAACAGAGCGATTTATAAAAGTATGTGACGGTTTAAAGGGTAAAAGCTTTCCCTACAACGAAAGCCTTGCATGGAATGATTTAGGCTATAATCAGGTGCTTTTACAGCGTTATACAAAATATGAGCTTGACGGTGTAGGCTTTAACCTTGTTACAACCTCGCCTTTAACTGATGAAACCGTTGTTTTCGGTGATGATTTAGGTGATATTAAGAGTAACAGAAAATTTGCAAGAGTCACTTTAATTCAGGTTGATGATATTGCCGAAACGCAGGATACCTACGACCTTTTAAAAAAGCTTGATTTTATAAAGTATCATATCTCACCTGAGGGGTATATGATGAGGTCTACCTCAAAAACTCATAAGGAAGCCGTAAGGGTTTCGAAAGAAGCTTTAAAAAACGGAATGAGCTTTGAAAAAATCGGTGATTTATTTATTAAAAAATATAAAGAAAATCCGACGGTAAAGGCGGTAAGAGTCATCTTTATTACCGACCCGAAAACAGATTTTTCTGAATTGGAAGCTATTGCAGTTAAAAATCACGAAATAACCGAAGCTTTAAATCAGGTTATGAATAACGTAATGTTTGACTGTGATAACTGTAACCTTAAGGCTATCTGCGATGAGGTTGAGGGCTTAAAAGAGCTTCATTTTAAATCTGCAAAAGAGAATAACAGCTTATAAAAAATGCATCTACTGACGAGAATCAGTAGATGCTTTTTTATTTGTTCGGTTATTTATTCTGTTTTAGCTTCTTTTGGTGCATCTGTTTTTATTTCTTTTGGCTCCTTATTTAAAAGTAATTTAATAGTTGCTTTAAACATATCGCCGTCAATTGAAATATTAAATATACCGTTCTGAAGCTCCGCAAAGCTTTGTGCAATTGAAAGACCCAGACCGCTACCGTCTGTAGTACGGGAATTATCACCTCTGACAAATCTTTCTGTAAGCTCGTCGGGGTTAATGTTGAGCTTTTCTTTGCTGATATTTTTAATTGAAAATACACCGTAGTTATTTTCTTTGTAAACGTCAACGTAAACTCTTGTACCGGGGAGAGAGTATTTACGGGCATTTGAGAAAAGGTTATCAATTATTCTGAATGTGTGCTGACTGTCAGCGTTTACGAAAATATCAGTATCTCTTTCTGTTAGCACAAGGTCAAGTCCTGCGTTTTCAAGCACGTCACTGTTTTCACCAACCGCTTGTAAAGCAAGCTCGTTAAGATTTACAACCGATAAATTCATTTTTATATTTCCTGAGGTCGCTTTGCTGGCTTCCGTAAGGTCTTCGATAAGTCTTTTGAGTTTCTTTGATTTTTCGTCAAGAATATCAATGTATTTCTTTTCGTCCTCGCCTTCAATTTCGCACATTTTAAGAAGTGAAACGTAGTTGATGATTGAAGTAAGGGGAGTTTTTAAATCGTGAGAAACGTTTGTTATAAGCTCGGTTTTTAAATGCTCACCCTTTATAGCTTCGTCAACCGCCGTTTGAATACTGTCACGGCAATCTCTTAAATTAGTTGCAAAGGGTCTTAAGGCTTTTACGTATGTTTCGGGTAAAATTTTAACGTCGAAATTACCGAATTTAATTTGCTCTGCAATTTCCATAAGTCTGTTAACGTCGCTTATATAAAGGTAAATGTAAACCGCGCAAAGCAGGTTGAATATACCCATTGGTATAATTAAAATTACACCGCCGACTAAACAGCAAAATGAAAGTGCAACGTTTATTGCAGCCCATATTGAAATTGCAATTATTGTTTTTCTTTTTAAGCTTTTTATGGACTCTGTTAAAGACTGCCTTTCTTTGTAAGCATTTTTAATCTTTTTAACGGAAAACGAGGTTATAAATCTGTTTGAAAAGGTACCGGCTTTGCAGTTTCTTACAATGTAAAGCACGAAGTTTAATAAAACAAGTGAGAAAGCTGCGAAGCAAAGACCTACGAAGAATATACAGGTTTTGTCGGTAATTATCCACAAAAGAGCGTTTGCATCACCGGTACTGAAAAAGTTATCTAATGAAAAATCCGATGCAACACCGATAACAACACCTGCACCCGCAATTACAAGTAATGCACCGTGTAAAAGGAAGTTAACAATAAAGGGGATTTTGTCAGTTGCTGAAAGCTTTATAGATTCGTCTTTTCTTTTTCCGCTGAAAACACAAGCGGTAATAAACCAAGCTATAGAAATTACAGCAAAGGCAATAGCAGACGTAACGTAGCTTTCAAGGCTGTTGCTCTCAACCTTGTTGAATGCATTTACAATGTTATAGAATTTATCACCTTGAACAACGTTTTCATTTAATTTAACGTAGAGAGAGTAACCGCTGAAAGAGTCACGGATATATTGCTCGTCAAGTGGTCTTGTATAAAAGAAACCGCTTTCGTAAAGGAATTTTGAAAAGTTTGTTGACGTGTTAGGAATAGCAGGGGGTGAAGTAAGCTTATTACCGTCAAACCTGATGAAATATAAATCACCCTTAGTTAAATCCTTAATAAAATCAGCATTGCTTTTTTCAGAGTTAGTGACAAAAGCACCTGTTTTATTATCTATAACCAAATACTCAACGTTAACGTATCTGTTTAAGCTTTCTTTGACGTTGTATATTTCAGTATTGTAAATCTCATCTAAACGCCAATAACGTTTGTCATCAAATTCTGCTGAAATAGTTTCTTCGCTTGTAGCATCGTCAACCAATCCGAAAATATGAGCTCTTAAAAGCTGATATTTATTGTTCCACTCATCGAAATTAGCGTATGACTCTTTAAGCTTGAAAAGCTCCTCGTCAGTTATAGGTATACTACTTATTTCGTTTGGTTCTGTAGGATAATATTCAACAGAAAATGAGGTCACCTCTTCATTATCGCTGTAATCGGTGAATTCGTCGAATTCTTCATCCGGATTGTTGTAGTAATTATAATATTCGTCGGGTGTGCAAACCTCACCCGTTTCAGTATTGAAATAATTACCGTTTGCATCAATAACCCATTTTTGAAGCTGAGGAACAGTCACATCTTCAGTATTTTCCGGCTTTAATTTTTTTAATTCCTGAATCGTTCTGAAAAGCTTAATTGCTCTTTCTTCCTGCTGGTCAAAAATGGCAATTTTCTCTTTTGCGTAATCGGTTTCCCGGAATTCCTCAAAGGTTAAATCGTCGGAGTAAACGCCAATAAGTGGCTTTAATGCTTGAAGGTCCCACAAAATGCTTCTCATTGAGCTCTGAACGGCTTCTGTCTGATAAAAGTTTCCGTCAGTGCAGTTGAAAAACAAAGCTTTTCTTATTGCGTTAAGTCCTTGATACCCCGTAAGGAAAGCGAAAACTACAGTTAAAATAATAGCTGTTGCCTTTAAAAACGGGTTGTATTTAGATTTTTTCAATTTTGTATCCAATTCCCCACACCACCTTTAAATATTTGGGTTCTTTAGGGTTGATTTCTATTTTTTCTCTTATACGCCTTATATGTACCGTTACGGTTTTGTCGCCAACCATACAGGGCTCACCCCATACTGCCTCGTAAATCTGAGTTGTTGATAAAATGCAACCAAGATTTTTCATAAGGTATTCGACTATACCGTATTCCGTTGCGGTAAGCTTTACGCTTTCACCGTCAACAGTCACTTCGTGAGCAACCGTATCAATAGCAAGACCGCCGTTTACGATAACACCTTGCTTTTTCTCAAGGCTACCTAAAGAGCAATAACGCCTTATCTGGCTTTTAACTCTTGCGGTAAGCTCTAACGGATTGAACGGTTTCGTAACGTAATCGTCTGCACCAAAGCCGAGCCCTGTTATTTTGTCGGTATCCTCACTTTTTGCAGAAAGAAGAATGATAGGTATATTCTTAGACTGTCTTATCCTTAAAGTGGTTTCAAGTCCGTCAAGAACGGGCATCATAATATCGAGAACAACACAGTGTACTTCATTGCTTTCGATAATGCTCAAAGCCTCTTTGCCGTTTGTGGCAAGAAGAGGATTGTAGCCCTCCATTTTAAGATAAATTTCAATTGATTTAAGAATAGCCGTATCGTCGTCACAAATAAGAACGTTGTACATAAAAATCACCCTAACCCTTTTACACTTAAAAGATATCAATTCAAAATTACAAAAATAGTCATAAAATTATTACAAATTTCTTACGAAATATGAGTTTTCGTCACCGTTTGATAATATAATTCAAATTTATATAAATTATACCACAAAAATATATATAAGTACAACACATACCGACCTTTTTTACATATCCATATATTTACAATAGACTTCATAAGATTTTTCTTAACGGGAGTAAAAAAATGAATGTAAAACAAGCTGTAAGGGTGTACAGCGGAAGATGGCAAAAAGAGAAAAACAAAGCACTTCAAAAAACAGTTATAAAGCATATCGTAAGCTTTGCTTTAGGTGTGCTTTTCAGCTTCTCGGGATTTAATAAGGAGTTTTCGCCTTTCGGTATCGCTTTTAGTGCAAGCGTTTCAAAGGATTTAACACTAACAGCCTCTTTAGGTGCAATAGTAGGTTGGTTTTTCGCTTTGGATTCCGTTTCTGCTTTAAGGTATACCTCTGCAGTTTTTGCGTTATGCGTGATAATGACTGCATTAAAACCCTTTAAGCCTATAAGAGATAATAGTATAACACCGTCAATTGTCGTTTTTGTTTGCCTTTTTGTAACGGGTCTTGCAATAGCCTTTGCTGATAGTGTATCAATTCTTTCGGTTATGCTTTGCTTTGCTGAAAGCGTAGTAGGTAGCGTAACCTCGTTTTTACTAATGAAAAGCTTTTCTTCAATAAGCTTAAAAGGGGGAGTAACCTCTTTAACCTCAAAAGAAGCAACAGCTATTTTTATTTCTGTAATGATACTTCTTCTATCCTTAAGAAACGTAAATATATTCGGCGTGTATCCCGTTCATATCGTTATTTCCTTACTTATAATAACCTGCGGTTACTATACGAAAGAAGCGGGCGGAGCTATCGTTGGTATCTGTGGCGGTATAACAATGGGTCTTTCGGGCGCAGATATGTTTCTTTTAAGCTTTTACTCATTCGGTGGGCTTCTTTCGGGCGTGTTTTCGGGCTTCGGCAGAATTGCAAGCGTTGTAGCCTTTATCTTTACGGGTTTAGCCGTCGGTGCATTGTCTTATGATACCTTCGATAATTACAACGTAATAATCGAAACGTTTGTTGCTTCACTCGTTTTTATAGTCTTAAGCTATAAATTCGACGAGCAAATAAGAAGCGTTTTGAAACCCTCTGTTACCTCGCCGATAATAGACACGGTAAAAAGCGAAATGTATTATAAAATTAAAAATGCATCTGCAGTTTCAACTGAAATCTGCTCCTCTTTAACAAGTGTAAACGATGCTTTATCGAAGTCGGAAAAAAGCGATATTACTTATATTCCTAAAAAAACGAAAGAACGCGTTTGCGGCTCTTGTGGCTTGTATGATTCTTGTTGGGGTGAGTCCTTTGAGAATACTCAAGATGCATTTAACACCCTACTGAATATGAAAAAAGAGGGCGTGTATTTAGAATATAAAACCGTACCCCAACAGTTTTCAGCACGATGCATAAGAACTGAAAACGTGGCGAGTAGCTTTAACCGTCTTTACGGAGAATATAAAATAAGAAGAAAAAACGAAATGCGATTTAAAGAAATGAATTCTTTAGTTGCAGAGCAGTTTGTAAACGTTTCCTCGCTTCTTGATTCCTTGTGCGAGGATTTAGATAAAGAAATCTGCTTCGATATGGATACCGCCGCAAGAATAAGAGCTGCCGCAACGAACTGCTCTTTTCAGGTGCTTGAATGCTGCTGTGTTATAAACGAGCTTGAAAAAATGACGGTGGAAATTAAGATAAAAACGCAAAACGGTAAAATTACGTTAAGCCCCTTGAGTGAACAGATAAGGCTTATAACAAGCAGAAGCTTCGAGCTACCTTTAATTGACCGTCAGGGTGAATGCACAAGATTCGTATATAAAGAAAAGTCGGAGTATAAGGTCTTGAATTCCGGCGTGCAGTTTTGTGCTAACGGTGAAAAATATTCAGGTGATACCTTTTCAACCTTTGAAGACGGAAAAGGTCTTTTTTATGCTGTTATTTGCGATGGTATGGGTACGGGAACAAAGGCGGCACTTACCTCGGGCCTTGCAGTAACTCTTCTTGAAAAACTTATTAAAGGCGGTTTCGGTATAAAGGCCGCAATTAATACGGTTAACACTTCTCTGATTTCAAAAAGTGGTGAGGAATGCTCGGTAACTCTTGATTTAATAGTTATAGATTTATTTACGGGTCATACCGAGTTTTATAAGTGCGGTGCGGCAGATTCGGTTGTTAAGAAAAATAACCGACTTATTGATATCTCTTTTTCATCTTTGCCTCTCGGCATTTTAAGTAACACCGAAATCAGCTGTGGCACGGGAACGTTGGGTGTAGGTGATGCGATAGTTATGTTTTCAGACGGCGTAAGGGAAGAGGATTTGCCTTATCTTAAAAAGAGCTTTAAAGATTTTAAGGGTGGTAATATAAGAGGGTTTACCTGCGAGCTTTGCGAAAATATAAGAAGATATCAGGCTGAAAAAAACGACGATTTAACCGTTATAACGTTAGTTTTAACAAAAAATGAATAGGAGAGCTATATGTATAGATTTACAGGGTTTACCGAAAGTGCCAACAACGCCTTGAATTATGCGGTGGAAACCGCAGAAAATTTAGGTCATACCTATATCGGCAGTGAGCATATGCTTTTAGGACTTTTATCTGATATGAGAATGGTATCCGCATCCATTCTTGCGGGTAAAAAAATAACGTTAAAAAAGGCAGAGGAAAGGGTGAAAGCAACTGTAGGAATAGGTCTTCCTACAAGCCTTACCCCCGACGATATTACCCCAAGATGCCGAAAGATTATTGAAAATGCATTGACTATGGGTAAAAATGCACCAATGGGTGAATCGGGCACACAACAGCTTTTAAACGCACTTTTAAGAGAGAGTCAGAGTGCAGGGTGTAAAATTATTATCTCCTTAGGTGTTATGCCTTACGAAATAAACAGCGATGCTTCAAGCAGTGATTTAGCAGATTCGAAGCAGCATAAACAAACAGAAACAAGCAAGAAAAATCTATTAAAATATGGCAGAGATTTAACCGAGCTTGCTGAAAACGGTGAAATTGACCCCGTAGTTTCAAGAAATAAAGAGATTGAGCGTGTTATAGAAATCCTTTGCAGAAGAAGTAAAAATAATCCTTGTCTTATAGGTGAGCCGGGCGTAGGTAAAACTGCAATTGCCGAAGGTCTTGCTTTAAAAATTGCCGAGGGCGACGTGCCCGATATTTTAAAAAGAAAACGGCTCATAAGCGTTGACTTGACTTGTATGGTTGCGGGTACGAAATATAGGGGCGATTTTGAAGAAAGAATAAAAAATATGATTGATGAGGTTTGCACGGACGGTAACGTGATTCTTTTTATAGACGAGCTTCACAATATCGTCGGTGCAGGCTCTGCTGAGGGTGCGGTAGATGCGGCAAATATTCTTAAACCCTTTTTAACAAGAGGGGAAATTCAGCTCGTAGGTGCAACTACAATTGACGAATACAGAAAATATATTGAGAAGGATGCAGCGCTTGAAAGGCGTTTTCAAACTATTATTGTTGATGAGCCTGATCGGGAAAGTACAATAGAAATGCTTTGCGGTATAAGAGAAAAATATGAAAAGCATCATAGAGTTAAGATTACGGATGAAGCTATAATTGCCGCAGTGGATTACGGTGCAAGATATATAACTGACCGTTTTCTTCCCGATAAAGCAATAGACTTAATAGACGAAGCCTCTTCAAAGGTACGTCTTTTAAGCCTTACACCGCCGGATAATATAAAAGCATTAGAGCTAAAACTGAAAGAGCTTGTAGAGCAAAAGCATATTGCTATTGATAATCAGGATTTTGAAGCCGCCGCTTCTCTTCGGGATAAGGAAAAGCTTGCGACAAATGAATTGCGGTTTAAAACAAGACAGTGGCGCGATTCCTCAGTTGATAACGAGAAAACTGTTGAAGCTGAAGATGTAGCAAAGGTTGTTTCCTCTTGGACGGGTATTCCCGTTTCGCAAATTGCAGAAGAGGAAAGTGAAAAGCTTATCCGTCTTGAAAGCGAGCTACACAAAAGAATAGTAGGGCAAAATGAAGCCGTAAATGCAGTAGCAAAAGCAATAAGAAGGGGAAGGGCGGGAATAAAAAACCCAAACAGACCTATAGGCTCTTTTCTCTTTTTAGGTCCTACGGGCGTAGGTAAGACGGAGCTTACAAAAGCTCTTGCGGTTAGTCTTTTCGGCTCGGAGCAACAGATTATTAAAATTGATATGTCCGAATATATGGAAAAGCATTCCGTTTCCCGTCTTATAGGCTCGCCACCCGGCTACGTAGGCTTTGAAGAAGGGGGACAGTTAACCGATAAGGTTAAAAGAAAGCCTTATTCAATAGTGCTTTTCGATGAAATTGAAAAGGCTGATACAGAGGTTTTTAACTTGCTTCTTCAGGTAATGGAGGATGGAGTTTTAACCGAAACCTCCGGAAGAAAGGTGGATTTTAAAAACAGTGTTATAATTATGACCTCAAATATCGGTGCGGAGCTTATCTCAAATAATAAATCCGCCTTAGGCTTTTCGGGCGAAAAAGAGGATATAGCAAGAAAAGAGCATCTTAAAAAGAGTGTTAATGAAGAGGTGAAAAAGTATTTCAAGCCTGAATTTATAAACCGAGTTGATGAAATCATAATTTTTGACCGTCTTACTAAAGAAGAAATAAAAGAAATCGCAGAGAGAATGTTAAATGAATTAAAGCTACGGTGTAAAAACAACGGCATAAATGTTACCTTTGAAAAAAGTGCGGTAGAATTTATTTCAGAAAAGGGCTTTGACGACATTTACGGGGCAAGACCTTTGCGAAGAGAGATAACATCACAAATCGAAGATGAGCTTGCAACAATGCAGCTGTCTAACAAAATACCGGAGAATAAAACAGTAAAATGCTACTGTGAAAACGATAAAATAAAATTTAAAATTGAAGATTAAAATAAACAACAGGATTAGGGCTAATAACCTTAATCCTGTTGTTGACTTTTTATAGAAAGAATTTTATAATAGAAGTAATTTCGCAAAGGAATGTATCGATATGTTTTTTAAGAAAAAAGAAAAGCCACAGGGCTATGTTCACCGTCCCCGTGATTTTGACAGGGATGAAAGAATTGAAATTCAAAAAATTGTATCTTCAATTCCCGTAACAAGAAAAATGCTCTCGTATGATTTGCTTATCACTGCAATCAACAATTACGTTGTAAAAAACATTAAAATCGGTGCGAATGCCGCCCGAAACGTTAATACAACGAAGCATCCCCAGGTGTTTTTCAGCTCTATGAGAGATTTAATTTCAAGCACTGAAAATCTTGTTAAAATTGAGCCGTATTGGCGGTTTGAGGGGAACGGTCCTACTGACCAGCTAAACGACATAAACCAGCGTCGTGACAGAATAATAAAAGGCTTTATAAACGAAACCTTTGCCGAGCTTGTTAAACAGATTGAAGAAGCAAAAAGTCCGTCAAAAAAACAAAAGCTTTTTGACGATTATCAGAATTCACTTATAAACAATATCGATATATGCGGTGAAGAAAATTTTGAGTTTTTTAAAAAGCTTTGCCGTGAAAAATTAAACGTCAGTGAAGAAGGAGAATGAAAATGAGTTACCTTACAGACATTGAAATTGCCCAGAATTGTAAAATGCAGCCTATTACTGAAATTGCAAAAAAAGCAGGTGTAAGCGAAAAATATCTTGAGCCTTACGGCTGGTATAAAGCAAAGATTGATTTATCTTATCTTAAAGAAGCAAAGAAAAACGGTAAGCTTGTTCTTGTTACCGCTATTACTCCTACCCCCGCGGGTGAGGGTAAAACAACTACCACAATCGGTCTTGCAGATGCTATGAATCTTTGCGGTTACAATACTTGCGTTGCTCTTCGTGAGCCCTCACTCGGCCCCGTTTTCGGTGTTAAGGGCGGTGCCGCAGGTGGCGGATATGCTCAGGTTGTTCCTATGGAAGATATCAATCTTCACTTTACGGGTGACTTCCATGCAATCGGTGCTGCCAACAACCTTCTTGCAGCAATGCTTGATAACCATATTCAGCAGGGTAATGCTCTCGGTATTGACGTTAAACGTATCACATGGAAACGTTGCGTTGATATGAATGACAGACAGTTGAGAAATATTGTTAACGGTCTTGGTGGCAGAATGAACGGTGTTCCCCGTGAAGACGGCTTTGATATTACGGTTGCAAGTGAAATTATGGCTGTTTTCTGTCTTGCAACCTCAATTACTGACCTTAAAGAACGTCTTGCAAGAATCGTTGTTGCTTACGATTACAGCGGTAAACCCGTTACTTGCGGTGACATTAAAGCTCAGGGTGCTATGACTGCACTTCTCGTTGATGCAGTTAAACCAAACCTCGTTCAGACTCTTGAAGGTACACCCGCATTTGTTCACGGCGGTCCTTTTGCTAATATTGCTCACGGCTGTAATACAGTTCTTGCTACTAAAATGGCTATGGCTACTGCTGATTACGCTATTACTGAAGCAGGCTTCGGTGCAGATTTAGGTGCAGAAAAATTCCTTGATATCAAGTGCAGAGCCGCAGGTCTTACACCTTCAGCAGTTGTAGTTGTTGCAACTGTAAGAGCTCTTAAAATGCACGGCGGACTTAAGAAAGACCAGTTAGGTGAAGAAAATCTTGAAGCGCTCGAGAAAGGTATTCCCAATCTTCTTCGTCACGTTTCAAATATTAAAAACGTTTACAAGCTTCCTTGCGTTGTTGCTGTTAACCGTTTCCCCACTGATACGGATAACGAAATCGATTTCATTATTAATAAATGTAAAGAGCTCGGCGTCAATACAGTTCTTTCTACCGTTTGGGCTAACGGCGGTAAAGGTGGCACAGAGCTTGCAGAAGAGGTTGTTCGCCTTTGTAACGAAGAGGATAACTCAAGCTTCACATTCTCTTACGAAAGCGATTCTTCAATTGAAGAAAAAATCGAATCCGTTGTTAAAAAGGTTTACGGCGGTGATGGTATTGAGTTTACAACAAATGCAAAGAAACAGCTTGATTCTCTTAAGGCTGACGGCTTCGGCAATCTTCCCGTATGTATTGCTAAAACTCAGTATAGCTTCTCTGACGACCCCTTAAAGCTCGGTGCTCCCGAAGGCTTTAAAGTAACAGTAAGAAACCTTAAGGTTTCCGCAGGTGCAGGCTTTATCGTTGTTCTTACAGGCGATATTATGACAATGCCCGGTCTTCCTAAAGTTCCTGCAGCAGAAAAGATAGACGTTGACGAAAACGGCAAAATTACAGGTCTTTTCTGATACTAAAACAAATTTAAACACATAACTCTCAGGAGATTATTCAATTATGGAAAACACAACAGAAAAGAAAAAAATAGTTTTAAGCTGTATTCAGCCTACGGGTACACCAACCTTAGGTAACTACCTCGGTGCGCTCAAAAACTGGAAGAATATGTGTGAAGACTATAACTGCCTTTATGGCGTTGCAGACCTTCATTCAATTACAGTTCCCACTTTCCGAGAGAATCCTGCACAGCTTAAAAAGAATACACTTGAGCTTTACGCGCTTCTTCTTGCTTTAGGTATTGACCCCGAAAAGAACGTTGTTTTTGTTCAGAGTCAGGTGCCTACCCATGCTCAGTTGGGTTGGATTCTTAACTGCTACACTCAGTTTGGTGAAGCTGCAAGAATGACTCAGTTTAAGGAAAAAAGCCAAAAATTAGGCGGTAATATTTCAGTGGGTCTTTTCGATTATCCCGTTCTTATGGCGGCTGATATTCTCGTCTACGGTGCTGATTTCGTACCTATCGGTGCAGACCAAAAACAGCATCTTGAGCTTGCCAGAAATATTGTTGACCGTTTCAATATGATTTACGGTAACGTTCTTAAAATGCCTGACCCGTTTATAGGCAAAGCAGGTGCGAAAATCACTTCGCTTCAGGACCCCACAAAGAAAATGAGTAAGTCAGACGATAACCCCAAATCTTATATTTCAATGCTTGACGAGCCTAACGTGATTATGAAGAAAATCAAAAGTGCGGTTACCGATAGCGAAGCTTGTGTAAGATATGCTGAGGGTAAAGACGGTATCAATAACCTTATGACGATTTACTCTTGTTGTACAGGTAAAACCTTTGACGAGATTGAAAAAGAGTTTGAGGGCAGGGGATACGGTGATTTCAAAACCGCAGTGGGTGAAGCAGTTGTTGCAGAACTTGCTCCCATTCAGGCTCGCTTCAAAGAGCTAATTGCCGATAAAAAGTATCTTGAAGAATGTATGAAAAACGGTGCAGACCTTGCAACCCGAATTTCACAAAGAACTCTTGATAAGGTAATGAAAAAAGTAGGCTTCTATACTATGAAATAATACTTCTTTAAGCGAATACGGTGTTTTGCTCAGTTCGGCGTATCGCATACGCCTTCACCTCGCAATTCCACCGTCTTCATCTTAAATAAGTATTATTTAAATTAACGTTTAAGCGAATACGGTGTTTTGCTCAG